>JBGSWI010000113.1:0-86264 GCA_041752515.1 Leptolyngbyaceae cyanobacterium
GCTGAATGGCGATATGAATTGCCCTCATCCCCAGCCCTTCTCCCTAGGGAGAAGAGAGCCAGAAATCTTGTTCCCTCGCCCGTTGGGAGAGGGTTAGGGTGAGGGCGTATTTCAGAATTCATAGACTGATTCAGCAACGCCAAATCTCGTTCCCTATTTTCAAAACAACAGAGAGCCTAGGTAAAATGCTACCGCAGCACTGCCCAAAGGAACGGTTAAATTATCAATCCCAAACTTGGAAAAAGCTTCTAGTGCAGTTGCCCAAAGCGCGATCGCAACAGAAATAAGCCAAGATTGCCAGATGTTACCGTATACGCCGACTAAAATGCTAATGCTGACAATCAAACTGGCGATCGCCATCGTTAAGGAGCCTTCCCAACTTTTTTGGATGCCCCACAGCGTATAGGGATGTTTGCCAAAACGTTGCCCAACCAACGCCGCCAGCCCATCGCCCCAGGTCATCACCAAAACCCCTAAAACGGCAAACTCCGGCTGCTCAATTGTCCAAAAAGAACTAATCAACAGACCAATGCTCACCGCATAAAAAAAAGTGCCTAAACTGTTGCGCCCGACCCCATTGATACCGGGCAAAATGGGAAATCGATAGGACAGAAACGCGATCGCGCTAAAGGCGATCGCGGCACCCATGCCCACCCATGCCGGAGTTTGCAGCCACCACGCCAGCAAAATCACATTCCCCGCGCCAATGTGAACCACCTTTCGCACAACCTCTGGGCTTGCCCGTTTCGTCCGGTATAGCCATTCCGCAGATAGCCCAACCAGCCCTAGCCAAGCCCCAATCAACCCAAGCTGGAGCCAAAGCGAAAATGGAGCCACCCACCCAAAGGAAATCATCACAGGCAACCTAGATTCAACAGATCACAATTCTTTCACTTTACTGCTGATCTAGCCGAGGGCGATCGCATCTAAACCTAACTTTGACTTTCGAGGTTGACGAGTTAAAGACAAATTTGAGCCTATCCTCGCTGCCTTAAATCCCCTGGAATCCTTATTCCCTATGGCTAAAACTCTGCCCGCGCAGGCTGAAAACAGATTCACCTGCCGATTTTTCTTATTTTTGAAGAGGTCTATTGTCCACGGATTGGCTTCACCTTGGCGTATCTGCTCAATCTGGGCTAACTGAATCGAGCATAAGGCAACCTCGCCCTAGCGCGCGCCTCTGAAGTTTAAGTAACTTGTTAAGACAAACAATGTCTAAGCTGTTCTGCTAAGGTTTGAACGTGGGGTTGCTTCAGCAAAGAGAGATGATTGCCCGGTACTGGATGAACTTGAATCTCCTGAGCCAGTGCTCTCCAGCCTAAGGTGGGGTCGTGCCTAGCGGAGTCGGGTTGGTCAGTGGCTCTAAATAGCGTGATCCGATTAGGGTAAGGCTGTGGCACATATCGATAAGTTGCCTGAATGTGGGCGTAGACAATTTGCAGCATTGGCGCGATCGCAGATTCATCTAATAGCCGCAGTCGAGATTCTTCAGGAATCAGTCGGGAGATCGCTAACCACTGCCAGCGAGAAAACCAGGCTTTCCAAGGTTGCAATCGCTGGAATTGATCTGTAGCGATCGCGCCATAGTCCATCAGAAACGGCAACGTAGACCAGAGGGCAGTGCCTAAAAGGAACTTGAGACTTTGATAGAGAGATAGCTGGTTACTGGAGATCGGAGCCGGAGTATCAAGCATTGCCAGAAGGGAAATATGTTGACCTGCCTGGGTTAGCTGCTGTGCCATTTCAAAGGCAACGATGCCCCCAAACGACCACCCGCCTAACAGATAGGGACCTTGGGGCTGAATTGTTTGAATTGCCTGAATGTAGTAAGCTGCGATCGCTTCGATCCGGTTCAACGGAGTCGATTTTCCATCTAACCCCAGCGGTTGAAGTCCATAAAAACTACGATCTCCCCATTCAGAAAACGGCTCTGCGTTGCTGCTCAAATGATGCGCCAGTTCTAGATAAGGAAGCACGACTCCAAACATCGGATGCACACAGAAGAATGGTTGATTGCTGACATCCCTATTTTTGCCAAGAGTCAAGGGTACTAAGGGCGACCAAGAATTGACGATGGAGGCTTCAGATGTTACCTGAGCGTCGAGTTGGGGATAGGTTGGTTGAGGAACCTTCTGAGAAGTTTGAGAACTGCTGTGGGGGGATGTTGATTCCCCTAGATCGCTGTTGCGCGATCGCTGGCGACGGTGAGCCGAACGATCCAGCCGAACCAGTGGAGGAATCGTAGACAGAGCATTGGGCGTGTTGCGTAGGGTTTCAAGGATGGGAGCGAGTTGGGCGATCGTGGGGGCTTCAAACACGCTCTTTAACGGCAGTTCTAGCCCAAAAGCATCGCTAACCCTAGAGGTCATTTGTGTGGCTAACAAGGAATGTCCACCCAACTCAAAAAAATTGTCGTGAATAGTCAAGTGCTTGAGCCGCAAGAGTTCTTGCCAAATATCAATTAGGGTCAATTCTGTGGGCGTTGATGATGTAGTATTACAAATTATTCGACGCGAGATCGAGGGGTTAGATGAGTCGATTACCTCTGGGTTAAGGGTGAGACAAGTGCGGCGATAATGCTCCGTAACGCGAAGGCGATCTACTTTGCCACTGGTCGTCAAAGGAAGCCGTTCTAGGGGCACAAAGGTGGAGGGAATCATGTAATCCGGTAGGGTTTGCCTTAGATGGTGACGGAGTTCAGGAATGAGTTGATGAGAAAATTGAGCCTGAAGTGGCTCGTTGGTGTAAGGATGATCGGCGTGGCATTGCTGAAGAATAGGCATCATCCTTGGATCAACGTCATGCCGGATAAACATCACATCATAGTCACCGGTGTGTCGTTGAGTTGACCAGGTGATCTCGACTTGATAAGCCAGCACCGTTTCTAAGTCCCACCAATCCTGAGGCTCTATTGCCAGTTCTGCAAAGTCCTGTAGCCGATCGCGCATTCGCCCAACTGTTTTTGGATCTGCTTTACTGTGGAGCCAGTTTGCAGTTTTAATCGCTGCATTCACCCGACTGTTCGTAATGTTCGTAATCATCAACATCTCTGGTTGAGTCTCAATTAGATACTCTTGAATCTCCGCAACGGTGCTGGGGTTGAGTTTCCAATCTTGTTGTTGTGAAATGGATACGCGCAACCCAAATGGACTAGCCTCTGCAAATTTATCCTCTATGTGCAGCAAAACGTTATATCGGAACTGCGTCATTTCATTCTGACTGCGCCCCCGTGAGAGTTGAATTTGCACCTGCTGAATTTGAGGGAAATTATCGCGTAATGCATTAAAAAAAGCGGGGGCGATCGCTAATTCAGGTTCCTCAAACTGCGATCGCTCGACTTGGAGTTGAAGTGGAGTTCGTTCCATACTGGCATCTGCCTGAGAAAACTTCATCCAGGCGTGAAAAGCGGTCAATAACGGTAAACTTCGCACATCCCCCACAAACAGAACACCCCCGATCGCCACGGTCTGTATCGCACGCTCTAGTACCTGCATCAAGTAGTCTACACTTGGAAAATACTGCACGACTGAGTTCAAAATCACGACATCAAACGATGCCGCGTCAATGCCTTCAAAATCCGTTGCCATGCGGTGCAAGAGTTCAACTTGAGGGAAATTGAGAACATCTAGTTGATGTTGAATCGATGCTAAAGAAACCGTCGAGAAATCGGTTCCCACATACTTTTCACAGTGAGGCGCGATTTGAAAGAGTAATAATCCAGTGCCACAGCCGATTTCTAGCACCCGTTTGGGTTTAAGAGCGAGAATTTGCTGGACGCGATCGCTAACCCACTCTTGCATTTGCTCAAGTGGAATGGGTTCTCCGGTGTAGCTGCTATTCCAACCTGTGATGTTGAATTGAGAATCGGAAAGGGGAGATTGATAGGTTTGGTCGTAGAGAGTTTGCCACTGTTGAATCTGCTGAGTTTGCAGCGATCGTAGAGTAGGTTGAGGTTGCTGAAGAGGCGGGTGATTTGCCTGAGCAATCCGCTTAGCAGAATCGAGGCTAAAATATGCGACGAGGCTGGATGACTCGCCAGAGGTGATCACAACCGCATCCTGGATTGCTGGATGACGGTGCAACGTCGCTTCGATTTCGCCCAACTCTACTCGAAAACCTCGAATTTTAATTTGACTATCTACTCGACCCAGAAACTCGATCGCCCCATCCGTGCGATATTGAGCGCGATCGCCAGTCTTATAGAGTTTTGAGTTTTGTAAGTCCTTCGGATTGGCTTTGCCAACGCGTAGCGTTGACCTAGGAGATATTTTGAGTTTTGAGTTAAATGGATTGTCAATAAACCGCTCGGTTGTCAACTCTGGACGATTGAGGTAACCACGAGCGAGTCCTGTGCCGCCAATGTATAGTTCGCCGGGGATGCCTGCGGGAACTGGATTTAAGGCGGCATCGAGAATATATATCTGGGTGTTGAGGATGGGACGACCGATCGTGCGTGGATGTTCGCCGGGATGGAGTTCGGCAACAGTTGCCCAAATGGTGGTTTCTGTGGGTCCGTAGGCGTTGAAGAAGTGGCGATTGGCTGCCCAGCGATCGACGACTTGACTAGAGCAAGCTTCCCCCCCGGTGATCAGCACCTGGAGGTCGGGTAGTTCCGCAGAGGGTAGAACAGCCAAAACTGCCGGAGTGAGCAAAGCATGGGTGATTGCCTGGTCTTCTAGAAATTGCACCAGTGCCCTTCCGGGTAGCTGGGCAGGTTTGGGTGGAATGTATAGCGCGCCGCCGGAGCCAAATGCCAAAGCAATCTCGAAAATGGATGCATCAAAACTAAAAGAACTGAATTGCAGAATTCGGCTGTTGCAGGATGGATGGAAAACGCGCTGTTGTGCCTCAACGACATTACATAAACCCCGGTGAGAGAGCAGAACTCCTTTGGGCGTACCTGTGGAACCAGAGGTGTAGATCACGTAGGCAAGATGATCAGGAGTTAGAGGAGTCCTCTCACAGGTCTCAGAATGCAGCGGCAAGGGTTGATCTAGACACAGTATCTTTGCGGGTGACGGGGGCAAAGATTCAACTAGCCAGGATTGCGTGAGTAGAATTGAAACTTGCGTGTCGGTCAACATAAAGTCGAGTCGATCGCTGGGATAATTGGGATCGAGCGGCACATAGGCTCCCCCAGCTTTGAGAATTCCCAAAATCCCAATCACCATGTCGGCAGAGCGATCGACACACAACCCAACCAAAGAATCGGGTCGAACTCCCATTTGTCTCAATGTTTGCGCCAGATGATTGGCTTGCTGGTTCAATTCTCCGTAGGTGAGCGATCGCGGTTCTGATACTAGGGCGATCGCGTCTGGAGTTTGCCTTACCTGTGCCTCAAAGATGTGATGGAACCCGCGATCGCTCGTGCAGTCTGCGTCGGTCTGGTTCCATTCAACCAACTGTTGATGTTCTGCGGCTGTGAGCAGAGGTAGGTCTGACAGCCGAGTATTGGGATTGGCAACAATGCCTTCCAGTAAGGTTTGGAAATGCCCGATCAGACGGCTGATTCGGTCGCGATCGAACAAATCCGTACTGTAGGCAATAAAGCCGCCCAAGCCTGACTGAGATTCCCACAGGCTCCGCAGTCCGTGAGTGGGTTCCCACAGGTGAACTTCTAAATCAAATCGAGTGCTGCCCGATTCTAAAGGTGCCGGTTTCAGCGTTAATCCTGGCAGTTCTAATGGCTGCATGGGCGCATTTTGCAGCGCGAAGGCGACCTGAAACAGAGGATTGCGGCTGAGATCTCGCTCTGGATCTAATTCTTCTACCAACTTCTCAAAGGGTAGATCTTGATGGGCATAGGCTTCTAGCGCAACATTCCGAACGCGCTCCAGCAATGCGTGAAAAGTCGGATTCCCTGATAAATCCGATCGCATCACCAAACTATTTACGAAAAAGCCAATCAGTCCTTCTAGTTCACTGCGGTGACGGTTGGCGATCGGCGAGCCGATCGCAATATCGTCCTGTCCGGTATAGCGGTATAGCAACGTTTGAAATGCTGCCAGCAACGTCATAAATAGGGATGCGCCGGATTGCTGGCTCAAGGTTGTTAACGCCTGAGTGAGCGTCGGGGAGAATTGCAGCGGATGGATTGCGCCCCGATAGGTTTGAACGGTCGGATGGGGGCGATCGCTGGGCAAAGGCAGCGCTGGCAAATCCTGTAATTGCTTGCGCCAGTAAGCCAGTTGTTCTTCCAATACCTCTCCCTGTAGCCAGTTACGCTGCCAGCAGGCAAAATCAGTATATTGAATCGGCAAGGGTGGTAAATCGGGCGATCGCGCTTCAACGAATGCCGTGTAAAAACACCCTAACTCCTGGATCAAGACTCCTAATGACCAACCATCGGCAACAATATGATGCATCGTTAGCAGCAAAACCGCTTCAGTGGGATCAAATTGCAAGACTGTCACTCGCAACAGCGAATCAGTCGTTAGGTTGAACGGGCGCTGTGCCTCAGCCGTGGCAAACTGTTGCCCCAAGCGTTCTCGCTCCTGCACAGCAGCAGATTGGAGGTTGACTACAGGCAACGCGATCGTAAGATTGGGTGCGATAACCTGAACAGGTTGCCCATCAACAAGGGTGAATGTCGTGCGCAGGGCAGCATGACGGCGCACAATTTCATTAAACGATCGCTCTAGTGCCTGGTGATCGAGCGTTCCGGTTAAGCGAATGGCAGCAGGCACATTGTAGAAAGGATTGTCGGGCGTGAGTTGATATAAAAACCACAATCGCTGTTGAGCAAAGGACAAGGGAAACCCCGTTCCCTGAGTCGTAAGTTGAATCTTTGCCGTGGGCTGAATGGATTGCGACTGTGAGCGATGCAGGTAGGAGATCAGTTCAGCTTTGCGATCGGCTAATTCCTGGCGCAATTCGGTTGTCAGCGTTCCTTCTGGAGCATTACAGCGTAACCGAATCTCATCGAAGGACGCAGTTTGCTCGCCCTCGACAAATAATTGCACATCTAGACTTTTGAGATGGGAAACAAACTCCGCGATCGCCCGATTCGTCATAGTTCTATTTCCTCCCGTCGTTGGGCTGATTCTTTGGCGTGGTTGCTCAAGCTCCTGAAGTCGGCTGGTGTAGAGGACAACGCTTCAATTTTTTGTGCCAATTCTGCGATCGTCGGAGTTTCAAACACACTGCGGAGCGGTAATTCCACCTGAAAGCGATCGCAGATACGCGAGACAAGCTGAGTTGCCAGCAGGGAATGTCCACCCAGTTCAAAGAAGTTGTCGTCGATGCCCACCTGTTTTCGCCCTAGAAGCTGCATCCAAAGCTGGACTAGAAAGACTTCTACCGAAGTTGTGGGTGCAATGGTCACATTCACATCCTTTGCAACGGTCACGTTGGGCGGTGGCAGTGCCTTTTGATCGACTTTGCCATTGATAGTCAAAGGAAGTGTCTCCAGCGCCACGAAGACAGCAGGCAGCATATAGGCAGGTAGTTTTGTTTTGAGAAACGATCGCAAATCCCGCTCGGTGGGCATCTCTGAGGTGGGAACCACATAGGCAACCAACTGGCGATCGCGATCGACCTCACGCACGACCACGACTGAGGTTTGCACCAGCGGATGTTGCGCGATCGCCATTTCAATCTCGCCCAACTCTACCCGAAACCCCCGAATCTTGATTTGATGGTCAGTTCGTCCCAAAAACTCAAGATTGCCATTCGGACGGTAAAAGGCGCGATCGCCGGTCTGATAAAGTTTTGAGTTTTGAGTTTTGAGTTTTGAGGTGAAGTCTTCTATCAATTCATCACTCAAAATTGAGAACTCAACATTAATGAACCGCTCAGCCGTCAACTCTGAGCGATTTAAATACCCGCGTGCCAGTCCTGCTCCGCCTAAATAAATTTCACCGATGACCCCTGCTGGAACGGGATTTAGATTTGCATCCAACAGATAAACTTGAGTATGGGCGATCGCCTGACCTATGGGGATCGTGGTCGCATTTTCTGGAACGTTCTCTACCTCATACCAGGTCGAAAATGTGGTGTTTTCGGTGGGTCCATACATATGGATCAGA
Source organism: Leptolyngbyaceae cyanobacterium (assembly GCA_041752515.1). Classification (GTDB taxonomy): domain Bacteria; phylum Cyanobacteriota; class Cyanobacteriia; order Leptolyngbyales; family Leptolyngbyaceae; genus ULC077BIN1. The sequence goes on from JBGSWI010000113.1 coordinate 8,028, forward strand.
TGGTGAGGTTTGCCCTGCTGCACCACAGACCGGACGCGATCAACGTTTACCATCTCACCGCCAAATAGCAAATAGTTGAGCGATCGAAAAGCAGCCGGAATTTGACTGACCGTTTGATTGAATAACGCGGTGGTTAAGAACAGAATGCTAATGCGCTGCTGCTGCAATTCGGCAACAAAATCAGTGGGTAAAAGCGTGGTTTCCCGTTCAATGCCGATCAGTTGGGCACCGTTTAGCAATGCGCCCCACACTTCAAAGGTTGCCGCATCAAAAGCGAGGTTTGCCACTTGTGCCATGCGATCGCCCGGTTCGATCTGCACATAGTTGGTTTCACATACCAGCCGATTCACTGCCCGATGCGGCACCATGACTCCTTTGGGCGTTCCGGTTGAACCCGAAGTGTAGATCACATAGGCAAGCTGATCGGCGGTGCAGGAATCAGACTGGTTTTCATCGGACTCTTGAGCGATCGCGCCCCATTCCTGGTCTAGACAGATAATCGTTGTGGTGTCCGCTTGAAGTGCATCCTTCCAGTCTGCTTGAGTGAGGATAACTCCGATTCCGGCATCCTCCGCCATCCAGCGCAGTCGTTCTGAAGGATAACTGGGATCAAGCGGCACATAGGCACCTCCCGCTTTTAGCACTGCCACCATCGCCGCGATCGCTTCGATTCCTCGTTCCAGGCAAATTCCCACGGGCGTTTCAGCTTTAACTCCTAGCCGCTGCAAATATCGCGCCAGTTGATTACTGCCTTGATTTAACGCCTCGTAGGTGAATGAGCGATCGCCAAATTTGACCGCGATCGCCGTCGGTCTTTGCTTCACCTGCGCTTCAAACAGTTGATGAATACATTCACTGACTGGATGGCTCGATGGAGTGCCCTGCCACTGGTGGAGTAATTCGCGTTGTTCTGTGGGAGTTAATAATGGCAATGCAGACAGGCGGGCATTTGGATTTGCCACAACCCCCTCCAGCAAGGTCTGAAAATGGTGCCGCAGCGATGCGATCGTGGTTGCATCGAACAAGTCAGTATCGTAGACTATCACGCCGCGTAATCCATCCGACTGCTGCCAGCCCTTGCCCCAGAGGTTTCTGAAATTATCCGTACACTTCCAGACATATAGCTCTAGGTCAAAACGCGAAGTTTTTGTCTCCAACTCCAGCGGACTAAGAACTAACCCAGGTAACACTAATTGTGCCATTGGCGTATTTTGCAGCGCAAACACAACCTGAAACAGCGGATTTTGACCCAGGCTACGAACCGGCTGCAACTCCTCTACCAGCTTTTCAAACGGCAGATCTTGATGAGCATACGCCGCTAGGGTGACCTCTCGCACTCGCCCTAATAACTCGTGAAAGGTGGGATTACCTGCTAAATCAGTTCGCAATACCAGGCTGTTCACCAGAAATCCGATTAATCCCTCTAGTTCACTGCGCTGGCGATTGGCAATGGGCGACCCGATCGCAATATCCATCTGCCCGGTGTAGCGATGCAGTAGGCTCTGGAACGCTGCCAGCAAGGTCATGAACAGCGTTACACCTGACTGTTGGCTTAATTTCTCTAGGGCATCCAACAACCCCTGCGGCAATTCCAGCAATTGACTGGCACCCTGATGCCGTTGCTCCACCGAATGAGCCGTAGCCGCAGGCAGATTTAGCACAGAGACATCTTTTAACTGCTGCTTCCAGTAGCGTAACTGAGTATTCAGCACCTCTCCCTGCAACCACTCTCGCTGCCAACAGGCAAAGTCGGCGTACTGAATGGGCAATTCTGGCAGCACAGCCGATTTCCCTTCCACCAAAGCCGTATACAGGTCTCCTAATTCGCGAATCAACACGCCGCTTGACCACTCGTCAAAAATAATATGGTGCAGTGCCATCAGCAACAGATGTTCAGTGTCATGCAGTTGCCATAGCTGAACTCGAAACAGCGATCCTTTATTTAGGTCAAAAGGCTGCTGAATCTTTTGTCGAATTTGCTCCAGTGCAGCAGTTTCTCGATCGCTGGTTGGCAAGGTTCGCAAATCCTTTAGCACCAGCGGAATTTGTATTTCAGGGGCGATCGCTTGAACTAATTGTCTATCCACCACATCAAAGGTCGTTCGCAGGCTTTCGTGCCGATGGGCGATCGCTTGAATGCTTTGGTGAAGGTGCGATCGCTCTAGCACCCCGGTGAGCCGAAATACTAAAGGAATGAGGTATAAAGAGCTTTTAGGAAACAATTGTTCGATAAACCACAAGCGCTGTTGAGCAAATGAGGCTGGAAAAATGAAAACATCTTCTTCAACCCGCTTCTGAACGGGGTTACCTAAAATCATTCACGCCTGCCTCTTTTTAACCTTCCTCTGTTGTACGGCGAAAAGAGGCTCAAGGATTATGCTTCAAGATAGATTTTGAATACAGGCTGCATATGCTTGGGTCACATTCTGCGGGCACCCGGCAAAAACATCAGCCCCAAAACTGCCTTTATCGTGGAAAATACAAGGCATGAGTACCCCGTTCTGCGATCCTGGGACAGGAATGAGAAATGCTTTTGTTGGTACCGTGAATGAGACTGGCAGTCAGCCAACCCTATGATGAACAGCAACCTTAATTTAGACATTGACCTGGCAGCATTGATTGATCATGCCCTGCTCACCCCAACCGCCACTCCAGAACAGGTAGATCAGTGGTGCGAAGAATGCGATCGCTTTGGGTTTGCCGCCGTGTGTTTACATCCGGTTCATGTGCAGCAAGCCACGCGCCTACTACATGGCAAAAAGCCCAAAGTTTGTACCGTGATTGGCTTTCCCTATGGAGCGAACACTTCAACGGTTAAGCTTTACGAAGCGGCAGAAGCGGCGGAAAATGGAGCCACAGAACTGGATGTGGTCATTAATATTGGCTGGCTGAAAGTTGGAAAAGTGGACGAAGTGCATCGTGAAATTGCTGATATTTGCGACCAAACGGGACAAACCGTTAAAGCAATTTTAGAAATGGCACTGCTCACTCCAGCCGAGAAAAAACTGGCAGCAGAGATTTGTATGGATGCTGGAGCGGCTTTTTTGAAAACCAGCACGGGGCTAAATGGCGGTGCAACGTTGGACGATGTGAGGATATTAAAAGAACTGACTCACGATCGCATTGAGATTAAAGCCTCTGGAGGAATCCGCACGGTGGAACAAGCGTTAGATTTAATCAGTGCGGGTGCCACTCGGATTGGCACTTCCCATGGCGTGGCTTTGGTGCATCAACGAAATATGCAGAGAGAGTAGAGGGGGCGGCGCTGGAACTTCACACGCCATAGTCCGTCTTTCGTTCATTACAATTCGCACTACTCACTCCGTACTTTTCGCAACAATTTGCACTACTCACTCTGTACTTTTCTATGTCTCGCACTTACAAAGCTGTCGGAATCAACCTCAAAAGTATGCCATTGGGGGAAGCGGATCGACTGTTGACGATTTTGACGCGGGAGCATGGTTTGGTGAAGGCGATCGCCATGAGTGCGCGAAAACATAACTCTAAAATGGGCGGACGCAGTGGACTGTTTGTGGTGAACGACCTGCTGATTGCTAAGGGGAAATCGCTTGATAAAATCACCCAAGCAGAAACAGTGGTTTCTTATCCCGGCTTGGGAAAAGACCTGAAGCGATTAACGGCTAGCCAATATTTAGCAGAACTGTGCCTCTACCAGGCGTTAAGCGATCAGCCCCAAGACGAGTTATTTTGTATTTTGAATGATCAATTACAGCGGCTAGAGCGATCGCCCACCTCTCTTATTTTGCTCACTCTGATTTCTGGGATTTATCAATTTTTGAGAGTGGCGGGAGTCGCGCCTGAAGTGCATCGCTGTTGTGTCACTCAACAACCCTTAATTCCAAATGCCCCTGTGGGCTTTAGCATTCCTGCGGGCGGCACCGTCACTTTAGAATCGCTGGAGCAACTGCAACACCCCCAAACCTTGCCAGCGGCGCGTGTGATCAAGCCCGTTCAAAGTTCATTGAGACGAAGTGCCCAACTTCATAGTCTAATTGGAGTAAAGGAGTTAGCTATCCTCCAGGCGATCGCTCCCATTGATCCATCCCAACCTGATTTGTTTTCTAGTCAGTCCGCTGAAAAATGTGCTCAGCTTGCCGCCTCCACCCCTGCTTGCATGACTGTGGAACAGCTTTTACGCCAGTATGCTCAGTATTATTTCGATCGCTCAATTCGCTCTGCAACCCTGATGGATGCCTGTTTTTCAAGTTCACCTCTGCCCCCACTGTCATAATCATGATGCAATTGCCCAAACCCAATCTAGAAGCCATGATGATGCAGTCTACTGAAGCTGCTAATGAGAGCCAGAAGCAAGAGCCGCCGCAAGATATTTCCGGTCTAAATCACAAGCGGGATCAAACTTTGTTACAATTTGATACAGGTTTTCAGGCAGAGGGTTGCTTATCCGATGAAGCAGGGGTGTCGGTGAATCCAGTATGCGATCAAAGTATGGAGAGCGCCACGGCAATGTTTCGTTCTGAAGAAGAAGAATTACTGGAATCAACGGAGCGGGCTTTAGAGCAATCTCTGGCGGTTGATGCTTTGGGCGATCGCGCCGCCGAGTCTATGAATCAGCCTATGGCTCAGGCTGTGCTGGATGCGCCGAGCCTCCTTAGCTTACCCCACACGGGAGACGGGTCTGAGTCTGCCCGTGGCGGCTTTTTGCCAGTTTTGAAAAATCGCAGCTTTTTGACGCTCTGGGGGGGGCAAGTCTTTTCTCAACTGGCGGATAAGGTGTATTTGGTGCTGATGATTGCGTTGATTGCTAGCCGCTTTCAATCGGAAGATCAGACGATCAGCGGTTGGGTGTCGTCCATTATGATTGCGTCTACCATACCCGCTGTGCTGTTTGGCTCGATCGCAGGCGTTTATGTCGATCGCTGGTCTAAAAAAGCCGTTTTGGTGATCACGAACCTGCTCCGGGGAGGTTTAGTGGTTTCCCTGCCGTTTTTACTGTGGCTTACCAAGAGCTGGGCACCTTGGAATGGTTTGCCCGTGGGTTTCTATGTGCTTTTGGGCATCACCTTTTTGGTTTCTACCCTGACTCAATTTTTCGCTCCGGCGGAACAGTCTGCAATTCCATTAATTGTGGAGCGCAAGCACCTCCTGTCTGCCAATTCGCTTTACACCACCACGATGATGGCATCGGTGATTGTGGGGTTTGCGGTGGGAGAGCCGCTGTTGGCGATCGCAGAGGGCATTGCCACTCATCTAGGCTGGACTGCGGTGGGGCTGGGCAAGGAGTTAGTGGTGGGCGGCAGCTATATGATCGCCGGATTGATTTTGATGATGCTCGATATGAGGGAAAAAAATCGATACTCGTCTTTTCAATCCTCATCCAATGGCGCAACCAACGGAGCCTCGGCGGAAAAGCCAGAGGAACCGCCCCATGTATTTGCAGATATTCGAGATGGAATTCGCTACTTAGGTCAGCAGCGGCAAGTGCGGGGCGCATTGATTCAACTGGTGATTTTGTTTTCGGTATTTGCGGCGCTGGCGGTGCTGGCGGTGCGTTTGGCTGAGGTAATTCCTGAAATCAAATCCTCTCAGTTTGGCTTTTTGTTGGCGGCAGGTGGAGTTGGCATGGCGATCGGAGCCACCTTTATTGGCTATTTTGGGCAGCGCTTTCCTCATTCTCGCCTTGGTCTTTGGGGTTCACTCGGCATGGCAGCCGCGTTGGTAGGATTGGCGTTTTTCTCCCATCATTTGATTCCCGCATTGATGCTGTTGGGATTTTTGGGGCTGTGTTCGGCGATCGTCGGCGTGCCCATGCAAACCACCATCCAAGAAAAAACCCCCGAAGAGATGCGTGGCAAAGTGTTTGGTCTGCAAAATAATGCGATTAATATTGCGTTAAGCTTGCCGCTTGCCCTCGCCGGAGTTGCCGAAACGTTCTTGGGTCTGCGAGTTGTTTTCTTGGGTCTAGCGGCTTTGATGATCGCAGGTGGGGGCTTAACCTGGTATATTAGCTCGGACAAGCCTAGCCAAACGTTAGAATCGTAAATCATTCTGCACGGTTGGTTAGAGTGCTTGGCAGTTTTTACTGCTCACCATTCCGCTAACCTTCCCATAGAGCAACAAAACCGAATGCACATTGCATGGCTTGGAAAAAAGGCTCCTTTTTGTGGCAACGTCACCTACAGCCGAGAGGTGACGAATGCCTTACAAGATTTAGGACATCAGGTCAGCTTCTTTCACTTCGCCCAAGAAGGACCGCCCCCCGATAATTGGCCTGACTTTTTAGAAGAAGTTTCAATTCCATTTCTTCATAAATCCCAGCTTTATACGATTCCGAATTTTCGCTCTAAAAAAGTGCTGACCGATTCTCTGGAAGACCTGAAGCCAGATGTGGTGCACGCATCTTTAACGCTGTCGCCGCTGGATTTTTTGCTTCCAGAAATTTGTGAAGACCTGGATATTCCGCTGGTTGCCACGTTTCATCCTGCTTTCGATCGCAAACTGCGAAACTTTTCCTCTGGCACTCAGCACCTTGCCTATCAGCTTTATGCGCCCTGTTTAGCTAGATACGATCGCGTGATTGTCTTCTCCAACATTCAGCGGGCAATCTTGATCAAGCTGGGAGTCGCGTCTTCTCGTATTGCCGTGATTCCCAACGGCGTAAATACTCAAAAATATTGCCCTGGTTTTTCCAACTTCAAGGCAGAAGTGGGGGCAAATCGCGTGTTTCTTTATCAAGGGCGCATTTCTCCCGAAAAAAACGTGGAGTCCCTACTGAAAGCCTGGAAGCAGTCCAACATGGGCGTGGGAGCCAAACTGGTGATTGTGGGTAATCATGGACCGCTTGCCGCTTCCCTAACGCCGTTTTATGGCGCAGAACACGGCATTGTTTGGATGGGTTTTATTGCCAACGAGCAGCGCCGCATCGAAATTTTGCGGGGCACTGATGTTTTTGTTTTGCCTTCTCTGGTGGAAGGACTGTCGCTGTCTCTATTAGAAGCGATGGCGTGTGGGCTTGCCTGCGTGGCGACCGATGCCGGTGCCGATGGTGAAGTGCTAGAAAAAGAAGCTGGAGTCATCCTTAAAACCCAGGGTGTGGCGACTCAGCTTAAGATCTTACTGCCGCAGCTGCGAGATCACGCCGCCTGGACAAACACCCTCGGCATTAATGCCCGTCGCCGTGCCGAGGAACGTTATACCTTAAGCGACAATATTGCCCAAGTTGAAAAACTTTATCGTGAGTTGATGATTTTGCGATCGCAATCTAAACGGCAAGCCCCCCAGTATCTCAGCCACACTTCAACTCGCCGCAGCGACAGCCCTTTTGTCCGCTCTAAGTATTAAAAAAACGATTTGCTAGTTACTTTAGAATGAGCACACCGATCATTCCCACTCGTGAATAAGAGTCTGCCTGTTTAAGGCTATGCGCCAATTTGACTAATATGTATGCACCAATTTACAGAACGGGATAGTTCGAGAGGGTAGCAAAGCCCACGTCTTTTAAGCGTGGGATGTAGCAAACCCTCTCGCGTGGCTGCCTCAGCCACAGAGTCAGGATTTTAGCTTCCTCTTCAAAGACCGAACTAACTCCCTCAAGACATCGGTTTGATTCCTTGCCGATTGTTCACAGTATTGTTTTAGCAAATCTTTCTCCTCCTGCGTGACACGAAAAGTCACGAATATTTCTGGTTTCGACACAATCAAACTACCTCGATTTGCGGTATATTGATTGTAGTGGAAAGGTAATCAACCACTTAAAAAACCTAGCTGTCGAAAGACAAGTGCTGAACCTTGAAAATTGAATCTATGCGGTTCTACTGCATTTTTCTAGACTCCACCTCGCAGTAGGTAAAAGATTCAGAGGAGCTAGACGAACAGCATTTTGGAGCGAATTTGCTTCAAATCTAAACAGGACTTGCAGCAATGCAACTAGGGTAGGGCATACCCAAAGTAACGCTTGAGGAGAGCCTCACCTCTGGCTTAGACGACGCAAGGAATCTAAGTTAAGTGATCTCGTTGATTCAAGAATCCCACTGGCTTTAGCCGTGGGAGTGTCAAGTGGTGCGAATCGATGAGCGGCTTGGCGAAGTTTTGATTCTTGCAGGTGAAGAGATCGAAGTTTTGATTCCGCCCAATGGACAATGGAGATATCCCTAATGCAAAAGCCTGATGATTCTACGATGGATTTTAAGGAACTGAGAGCGTATGTTTTGAAGCCCCATGAGGATCAAGAGGCATTCTACGCACTGGCGGATCGAATTCGGAGCAGACCTTCAAAAAGCTACACGATCGCCGATATCGATCGCTTACCTGAAATCTTGCGTGAAAGTGGCAAACTGCCGAAACAGCCTGAGGGATAGCAGTTAGGGCGATCGTAGGCGCTGTCAACTCTTAACTCTAGAATTGCGACTCTGCAATCTGACCCATTGCGATCTAAAATCTAGAATCGCCAATTCACAATCATTCCCATGTCTCAGCCCACGATCGAATCCACTCTGCACGAAGAGCGCCTGTTTTACCCCACTGCGGATTTTTCACAAGACGCTCAGATTAAAAGCTTGGAACAGTACCAGCAGCTTTACGACAAAGCAAAAGCTGATCCGCAGGCTTTTTGGGCAGAATTGGCAGCCACCGAACTGCACTGGTTTCAACCGTGGGATACGGTGTTAGATTGGCAACCCCCCTCTGCCCGATGGTTTGTGAACGGCAAGATTAACATTTCCTATAACTGCTTAGATCGGCACCTAACGACCTGGCGACGCAACAAAGCCGCGTTGATTTGGGAAGGAGAGCCTGGAGATTCGCGCACTTTGACCTATGCGCAACTGCATCGAGAAGTGTGCCAGTTTGCCAATGTGTTGAAGCAACTGGGCGTGGAGAAGGGCGATCGCGTCGGAATTTATCTGCCGATGATCCCCGAAGCGGCGATCGCCATGCTTGCCTGTGCCCGAATTGGCGCGGTGCATTCCGTTGTATTCGGGGGCTTCAGCGCGGAAGCATTACGCGATCGCTTGGTGAATGTGCAAGCAAAACTTGTGGTGACAGCGGATGGCGGATGGCGAAAAGACGCGATCGTGCCGCTCAAAGAACAGGTAGACAAAGCATTGGCGAACAACAGTGCGCCCAACGTAGAGAACGTGCTGGTAGTGCGGCGGACTGAGCAAAAAATTGTCATGGAACCGGGTCGAGACCACTGGTGGCACGATCTGCAAGCCGGAGTTTCCGCCGATTGCCCTGCCGAACCGATGGACAGCGAAGATATGCTGTTTGTGCTGTATACCTCTGGTAGCACGGGCAAGCCCAAAGGGGTCGTCCACACCACGGGCGGCTACAACCTTTATACCCACATGACGACAAAATGGATTTTTGACCTGAAGGACACCGATGTTTACTGGTGTACTGCCGATGTCGGCTGGATTACCGGACATAGCTACATTGTCTATGGACCCCTTTCTAACGGTGCTACCAGCGTCATGTACGAAGGTGCGCCCCGTGCCTCTAATCCAGGCTGCACCTGGGATGTGATTGAAAAGTACGGCGTGAATATTTTCTATACTGCGCCCACTGCCATTCGTGCTTTTATCAAAATGGGTGAACATTTGCCCAATGCCCGTAATCTTTCTTCTCTGCGGCTGTTGGGCACCGTGGGCGAACCGATCAACCCCGAAGCCTGGATGTGGTATCACCGGATTATTGGCAAAGAGCGCTGCCCGATTGTGGATACCTGGTGGCAAACGGAAACCGGCGGCATTATGATCACGCCCCTTCCCGGCGCGGTGCCCACAAAGCCTGGTTCCGCGACGCTACCGTTTCCTGGCATTTTGGCGGAGATTGTGGATTTGGAGGGCGATCCGGTGCCTGCCAATGAAGGCGGTTATCTAGCTGTACGCCACCCGTGGCCCGGTATGATGCGAACGGTGTATGGCGATCGCGATCGCTTCCGTCGCACCTATTGGGAACACATTCCGCCCAAAGATGGCAAGTATCTTTACTTTGCGGGCGATGGTGCCCGTCGGGATGAGGACGGCTACTTTTGGGTGATGGGGCGCGTAGATGATGTAATTAACGTGGCAGGGCATCGTCTCGGCACGATGGAAATTGAGTCGGCGCTGGTGTCTCATCCTTCGGTGGCAGAAGCCGCTGTAGTCGGCAAACCCGACGACCTCAAGGGAGAAGAGATTGTGGCGTTTGTGACGCTAGAAAATAATATTACTGCTAACGATGAATTGAAAAACGAACTGAAAAAGCACGTCGCTCAAGAAATTGGCGCGATCGCCCGTCCTGGTGAAATCAAATTTGCCGAGGCATTACCCAAAACGCGATCAGGGAAAATTATGCGGCGATTGCTGCGATCGCTGGCGGCTGGCGAAGAAATTTCTGGCGACACTTCCACCCTAGAAGACCGCAGCGTGTTAGAAAAACTGCGAGAGAGTTAAATGGAGATGATGGAGTTATAACACTTGTGGTAAAAGAGGCTAAGGGAACTAATCCTTTGTAGATCCAATTCTTCAATCATTGCCTGATGACTTCTCAGCCCGCCGCGATGCTGAATTTAATGCTAGTGGAAGACGATCCAGTGTTTCGTCAGGGTCTGATCACCCGCCTCAATGCTTATCCAGATTTGCAGATTGCGTTAGAGGCATCCAGCGAAGCGGCGATCGCAAAGCTATTGCAGTGGTTTGAGGAGGGTAATCCGCGATCGCTCGATCTAATCCTGCTCAGTTTAGATTTCAGGGCTGCCAGTGGCGCGAACCCAGGGCTGTTGCTGTGCCAACAATTCAACGCTCGGTATCCTCATATTCCGATCCTGTTGCTCAGCACTATTCCCGATCCGGCATTGCTTGCAGCGGCATTGCAAACCCAAGCCATGGGCTATTGCCAAAAGGATACTGCGATTGGAGAAATTGTTCTCATCATTCGTCAAATCGCCGCCGGGTATCCCCACTGGACTCAAGGACTGCGTAGCATTGCCCAAGCTTTAACCCAGCCTAAAGGGGCTGCCAATCCAGCATCCCTTGCGCTGCCGCCTCTGACCGCGCTGGAGGTGATACGGCGAAATACGCGCCTGTCTGGCATTCAACAAATTGATCGCGCGATCGCCCAACTCAACGCCCAACTCAGCCCTGCCAATTCTGTGTTAGATCAGCTATTTCTCACGGGGCGCAGACGCGAATTGCAAGCCGCTCGTTGGGTGGTCAATCGGCTGCTAACTTCTGAATCGGAGCGCTTTATTGAACGGTTGAAACGATCGGGAGCTTTATCGGAAACTGACCCCTCCGCGATCGCTCGATTCGGGAAACCTTCGCGAAGCTTTCCGCAGGATTCCCGGAGGGAATCACAGTCTACCGCCCCGCCCATGGCAACCGCCCTAACTGCGACCGCCCTTACAACTACGCCAACGCCCTACACCGAAATCAGCGTACAATCTGCTTCTGCCGAGCATATTCGCAGCATTCAGTCATCATTATTTGACAGCACTTTTGCCAAACTGCAAGGGGTTCTACATAATTTGAGCGATCGCCCGCTGGAGATTGATATTCTCAACGACGACAAAAAACGGGAGTTGCTGGCAATCGTGCTCCGGCAGCTAGAAGAGACGTTAAGTGAATTGCGATTTTCCAATTTTGAGCGATCGCACCTTTTAATCCAGCGCAGTGTTGTGTTGAGAGACTTATGGCAAGCGGCGACTAGCAATTTTTTTGGACGATATACCACACTAACGCTAGACAATTCTCCTGCCGAGTTACCGCCCATGCCGACTATCAATGTAGTGGAAATATTACTGCTAGATGTCGATGTGATTCAGGCAAATATTTTAGATAAGATTCCCGCTGTCAATGATTTTTTGGCACATCTGCTGTTTCAAACGCCCTTGTTGATTGACAACACGACCTATGCCGTGGGTTCTGTGGAGGCGATGGCGCGGCTGGAGGTGTTGCTGCAAAATATAATGATTCAGGTTGCCAATGCAGTGATGCAGCCTTTACTCAACCGATTTGGCGACGCGATCGCCATTAAGCAAAATTTTTACGATCGCCGCTTACTTTCCACTCGTGAGGTGGAGCGATTTAGAAATAACCTTTCCTGGAAGTATCGCGTCGAGCGTTTGGTGGGTGAACCCACCGCCATTTTTGAAAGTCGCCATACTTTGTTGATATTGCACGATCAAGGGATCACTCGAACCTCTATCTACGCAGCGCGCAACCAAGAGTTAGCGGATCTGGGCGGAGTTCGGCTTGCCGTTACCCTGACGTTGGAAGCACGAGACGCGATCGCCCCTCGTGTGCGATCGACCGTCTCTTTTGTTGGCAGTGGCGTAGTCTACGTTCTCACAGAAGTGATTGGACGCGGCATCGGTTTAATTGGGCGCGGCATCATCAAAGGCATCGGCACCGCCCTACAAGACACTCGCTTTAGCAAACGATAGCTCAACATCAACATCAACATCAAAATCAACATCAACATCAACATCAACATCAACATCAACATGAATCAAACGGTTAACTCTGCGAGCGATCGTGGCAATAAAAGCTCACGTATCTGGCTGTAACTGACTCTCGAAGGGCGATCGCTCAATGGGAAAATATTCGCCGCTGCGGCAAACTCCTTTCACCGCTAACCTCTGTGGCAGAGGCTTTGTCCTATCGCTATCATCCTTCGAGGGTGCGGGTTCATCGTTCCATTCAAAAATGGTGAAATCGGCTAGCTGACCCGGCTTAAAGCCGCCTAGCTGACTGGATTGACCGATCGCGGCGGCTGGCTGATGGGTGACTCGCTCCACCACTTCGCTGAGCGAAAGCCCCAAATTCACAAATTGAGTCATCACGGCGGCTAAACCGGCTGCGGTTTCCACATTAGAGCGGTTGAGATTAGTGGACAGGATATTCGGCAGAATGCCTTGAGCGATCGCGGCTTTTGCCGTTTCAGCCGAGCAGTCTGCATTGCCATAGCCTACATCTAAGAGGATGCCGCGATCGATCGCATCTTTGGCGGCAGGCAGTAATTTATGAGTCTGATCAAACAGAGCGTGGTTTGCTTGAAAGCAGTGAGTTAGAATGTCTCCCGCTTTTAACTGAGGCAATAGCTCTGCGATGGGAACCACTTCATCCTGGGAAAAATGCCCCAACTGCACCATCAGCGGCAGTGAAAACATCTCCGCTAGTTTTTTAGCAGTTTCCAGCAGTGGAGAAATCATTTCTCCAGCACGGCGAACTGGACGGACATGAAAGCCCACAATCACATCGCGGTTTGCATCTACCACAGCCGCCGCGCGATCGATATCTTGGTTACGCGAATTGGCGACTATTTCTAGCTGATGGGCAATTAAGTCTGAGGTCGCAATGTAGAGCAAAGAGGGGTTCATGAAGGAGAACACCCGTGTTTTTGCAGTCGCGATCGCGGTTTGCCGAAAGGCATCAAAGGTGAGAATGCTGGAAGTACCGGCATCGGCAATGGTGGTCACGCCAGAGCGGATACCGACATCATCCGCAGGCAGGCAAAAATCGCCAATGGTATTAAAAATATGAGTATGAATATCCATCCATCCAGGCGAAAGGAAGGCTCCTTCTAGGTCGATAATTTGGGTATCCCACTGGGGCACCAAAATAGGCACAATTTTGCCGATCGCAGAGTCATCTTGCAGCACCCCAACAATTTTGCCATCGTCCACCAATACATCGCCTTGCCCCTCAAGCCCCTGCATCGGATCAAGCAGGTGAGCATTTTTAAAGATCGTTGCCATACCCGATTTATTGCCCTTAACACGCTTTCCAGAATACCGCTTTTGAGGTGTGACGCAAGGTGTTGTTTGATCGCTTCATTCCTCACTTGAAAAATTGAGACGGGGCTAGAAAGTTTATAAGGAGCGGGGATGCAGCGTTTTACGATTGACCTAGACGTGAAGAATTATTGCAAAAAGCACAATAGCAATCGAATAGACCGTGAAGAGATCCAGGAAACTGTTTTATTACTTATGCCGATGAGTAATAAGTTATACCAAAAAGACCGTTTGAATAAATCACAATATTCTATTCTTATAGTGCTTGCGTATTCCTATAGTGGTTGCGTAAGTCCTCCCTTGAACAAAACTTCACTGCAATGGCAAACGGGAAACTACGACCTTTGTTGACTAGCGTCGGCACCTGGGCTGTCGGCGGTCTGCTTGGAGGGGTGGTCGGTTCCCTAGCTGCGGTGTTGCTGACCGCGTCGATCAAGCTGATCCTTGATGCTGTCTCTGGACTGGGCACCACCTGGCTGCTGCTGCTACCCCTGATCGGGGTCACGCTAGCTGTGCTGGTACTACACGGGCTGGGCAAGGGCGAAGCCGTGCAGTCCTTACTTCCTCGCAAAGCCGCTTTTCTCAGACGGCTTCCTCCCCCCACGTGGTACTGCTTCCCGCGCGATGTGGCTCGGTCTGATATCACGGCGGATGTGGTGGCTACGTCTGGAGCAGAAGAGACATTCCCCTGGAACTTGGCACCGTTGCGCGCCCTTGCTATCTTGCCCACTGTCGGGCTGGGTGCGGCGATGGGAACCGAATCACCGGCGGTTCATCTCGGTGTTGCGGCGGGAACCTGGCTAGGCAGCACGAATCCAGCGCTGCGCCGACTGGTGCAACCCGCCGCGATCGGCGGTGGTGCCGCTGGAGTGTCTGCTCTGATGGGGATTCCGCTGGTGGGTAGCTTTTTCATGCTTGAACTGAGCCAGCGACGAAAGGTTCCGATCACCCTGGAACGGGGGGCTGCGGTGTTGGTGGGGGGGCTGGTTGGTTGGGGGGTCAACCTTGCCTTCAGGCTCGACCTGATCCGGCTTGTTGTGCCGAAGGTTCCCCCCAATGATATCTGGGATGCGGTGGGTGCTGCTCTGTTCATCGGGGCGATCGCGGGCACTGTCACATCGCTCTCCGGTGAAGCGATCTACTGGGCACGAGGCTGGAAAGCTACTCCAGGCATTCGTCTCCTGCTCGGTGCTTTGGCTATGCTATCCTTTGCGGCGATGACAGCACTGATCGCCACACCCGCAGCGGCATTCGGTCCGGGGGGAGCCGCTATCATCTGGGCGGAAACCGTCCAAACCACCCCCTATCACCTGCTAGCAGTGGCGCTGCTCCGTGCCGCGTCTACTACGGCTGCCGTTGCGGCAGGGGGCTGTGGCGGAGTGTTTGTGCCTTTCCTGGCGGTCGGCGACCTGAGTGGCAGGGTATTTGCGGCAGCCTTCGGGGTGCCACCGGATCTGGCGGGGGCTGCGGGGGCGGCAGCCGGTATTGCTGGCGGATATCGGCTGCCGTTTACAGCCGTGGCGATGGTGTTGGGGGTCGGGGGACCCGAAACCGCCAAGCTAACCTGCCTCGCCACAGTGGGGGTCGCCGCTCTCTGTGGATTGGTGACCGCCCGCACAGTCAATACATTCTTCGGTTCCCTGCTCACCACAATCCGCCGGACACGATCGCCAAGGGTCTAGACTTGGGATTGAGTCAGGCTTGAAACGGCTCAACCCTCTTTGCTGAATCACGTTCTTACTTAACGCGATGGGCGACTATCTCAACCTCCTCACCCTAAATCCCTCTGCCAGATTCAATCCCTGTCATACTTCTACGTATTTGTGCCTCATGGATAGCCCACCGGAGAGGAGAGCAAGAGATTGAGTCTTTTTCTTCAAACAAGTCGCTGCCCAATTTTTTCGGTGCCCTCTCCTGATTGAAGAGGGCTGGGGCTTTGACGTGAGCGCTCAGCTAAACGGTAAGGGTTGACTCGTGGTCCATCGCGATCGTCACCTGATGTCAATTAAATTAGGATACGGCATCTTCAGGTTGAGTTTTGGCTGCGCCTAACCCATAGCAACCCGCAGGGCTTAGTACGTTTTGGCTGCGCTAACATTTCACTTGCTTGATGTCAGAGCTTTAATTGCCGGGTTAATCACAGACAAGTGAACTACCCGACGCTGACCTACGGTACAGCACGGGCTTCCCAATTCAACGGGAACAGCCTCCAGAACTTCGTAATTCCATTGGTCTTACATTCCCTCCAAGGGCAGGAGTCCTGGTTCCCAAGACCCATACTTTTTCTTGCAACCTGTTACCTATGAGAGCTTGGTTTTCGCTTGCGGCATTGAGGGTCAAGATGGTTCAAGCTTACCCCAAGAGTTTGTACCCTTCGGGAAGCAAGCTAGGTTTCGGCGCTGTTGCCTTCCCTGTCCTACGGAATCGATCAGGCAACGTACCTCAACTCACGCGCCTTATATCCCGACGTTACTCCTACGGAGTCGTTACGCGAACACCTGGGTACAGGTAGAGCGCGGGGCTTACGGCAGTTTTGCTAAATTGACTAGCTAACTAAAGAACTGGGTGAACGCGATTTTGAAACAAGCTTATCTAATTCTGCCCGCAACACTTCTCGTTGATAGATCCCCTCCATTCGATGATGGAGTTTGCCGCCTTCAAATAAAAGTAGGGTCGGCAAAGTTGTAATCCGGTATCTACTCGCCAGTTTTAGATTCTCGTCAGCGTTGATCCCCACCAGCTTTAGGGAACTGCCACACTCCGATTGGAACCGAGAGAGGAGGGATTCGATCACCCGGCAAGGACCGCACCAGGGGGCACCAAAATGAACGAGGACGGGAGAAGAGGAATCTAAAACTTCTTGGTCAAAAGATTGGTCGCCCATGTTTTTATGATTGGTTGATTAATGAAATGTTGTTTCTAAAAAATGCTTGGGATCATCCTACCAGTCTATGCTTCCTGTTGCACTAATCATTATGGGATGTGCCCACCACAGCAGCAGAATAAACGCCGCAACTCCAAAATAAGAAAGCCGAAAAAACTCCCCTACTTCAAGCGTTTGTTTCCCTTGGGCGATCGCCCAAAATGGGATCACCGAAGTTCGTGCTTTCACCGCTTCAAACGCGGCACCATAGCGAGCCAACAAGCGGCGATCGCCGTGCCACACGCCAAATAGGTGATGCAACACCAGCCCGATCGAGGTGAAAAGCGTAAACGTTGTCCCTAGCCAAAGCGTATGGGCAACGCACCAAATCACCTGCCCCACCATTTGAGGATGACGAGTAATGCGAATGATCCCCGTTTCATAGAGATGCACAGCGGGTTTTTGGATTGCCGCAATTTCTAGCAGATTGAAGGTGGCAGGGTAAAGGAACAGAAATGAAATAGCTGACAAAATCCAAACCAGCGGCTGCACGCCAACAACGCCTTGCACCTGCCAAAGTTGCAGTCCTTCATAACGATGATTAATGAAATAAATAATCAGCACCACTGCCAATGGCAAACTGACGAGGGCAAAAAATACTCGATAGGCTCGCGCGCCCACTCTTTTTTCAGCCCAAGGGCGCAGTGCCGCCAATCCGCTATGGGCGATCGCAAATATTACCAACAAACCCAGCATGATGAAGTGACTAGGTGTTAACCAACTGAAGGTCATTGAGGATCAAAACTAGACGATAGGGATCAGTGTACAAGACTCATTCAGCAGATTCCCATTAACGAGGGATCGCCCGTCGAAAAAAGCGTCCTTGCAGCGCGTAGGCGAGTAGCCCGCCATAGTCTTGCGGGGAGCAAGCTTTCTCAAAGTCCCGCTCCCGCTCTCGGAGCGGGAGTTAGGATGAGGGGCTTTGGGATAGTCGCACATCGCGTTGGGTAGAGTGTCGTTAAAACAGAAATCAAAGCGCCGACTTCACTATAGTGTGGACAAAGATGAACAGGCTGTAGATCAGATCAGCCGATGATGTTTTTGAAGATTTCATCAAGAAAACTACGGTAGGATCGGCAAATAGATCATTATTTTCAGTGGACGGGCTATGGCTGACGCGATTCGTGAAACGATCTCTACGGGAATCGTCCCATTATCTAAGCATTCGACCCCAACTGCTGTACGGCAGCCTTATTTCGCGATCCGCATCGCGCCTCTTTCATTAGAAGAGGTCTATCTGTTAGCGGACAATCCTGCAAATGGGGCAGTCGTGATGATGAGCGGCATGGTCAGAAACAACACCGAGGGCAATGCCGTTGTGGCGTTGGAATATCAAGCCTATGAGCCAATGGCGCTGCAAGTGTTTCAGCAAGTTTCTGCCGATATTCAGACTATGTGGAGCGATGTGACGAGCGTGGTGATTCACCATCGAGTTGGGCGGTTATACGTTGGCGAAATTAGTGTATTGGTGGCGGTGGGCTGCCCCCATCGATCCGAAGCGTTTGCTGCCTGCAAATATGCGATCGACACCCTCAAACACAATGCCCCCATCTGGAAGAAAGAACATTGGGCAGACGGTTCCACTAGCTGGGTGAGCATTGGTGCTTGCGAGCAGTCTGATGCACCTTGCTAACTTAATAAAAACTAAGTAGAAAAACTCCTTATTAGCTTAGCCGAAACCCGATTCTCAAAGCAGAACGCCCAGTGAGTGCTGGGTGATTCAACTAGAGCAATAATACATCGACTTTCTAATGCTCGATCTGCTGCCTGTGACATAAGCTCACCCCAGATTTACACCATTTTTGCCAATCGCTCTGGGTGCCGCTGTTTCGAGTTGAGCGAAGTCGGAACCGATCGGATTGATACAGGGTTAAGCCATGGAATCAACCCACCGATCTCTTACTGTTTTCTCACTCTTTGTGAATAAAACGAGGCTGATTCAATTCCCTTCGAGCATTCCTTTGTAAACTCAATTAAATGGTGAGCTTGCAGCGCGGTGCTGATCACCCGTTCCACTTTTCCTTTTTTTAAGGCAGGTTTTGCCATTTTCCAAAAAGTATCGCGGTAGCTGCTCAGCACTCCAACCCGAAAGAACAGCTTGGTCATCATCACAAACCCGCGTCGGACGTTTTCTTTATTCACCCGTGCAGCACTGCGAGGCGGTTTAATCCGGTTAGGGTAGGTATGCTCAGATTGGTAGGCAAACCGCTGATACAGGAATTCTGGCTCATAGGCGGTAGTGATGCAGCGTCGCCACATTTCTAGCACCTCTTCGTAGGGCATTAGAAAATCTACATTGGATTCGCGTCCTTCCTCAAAGTTGAGCCTGCCTGCTGCCTCAAGTCTTCGCCAAAGGGGAGTTTTGGGCAAAGCATAAAGCAAGTTGATAGTCAGAATCGGAATATTGGATAGGCGAATGAAGTCTAAAATGCGATCGCAGGTATCCGGTGTGTCGGTATCCAATCCCAAAATAATCCCCGATACGACCTCAATCCCGTAGGAGTTCAAGGTCGCGATCGCGTCCAAAATTGGAATGCTAAGGTTTTGATCTTTTGCCATTGATTTCAGCGCTTCCGGCTCTGGCGTTTCAATCCCACAAAACACGGTGCCAAAATAGGCTTCTCGCATCATTTCCAGTAGTTTTGGGCTTTGGGCGATATTCAGCGTTGCTTCGCAGGCAAACTGGACTGGATACCCATTGACCTTTTGCCAATCGACTAAATGGGGCAACAGTTGCGTCACCGCGCGCCGATTACCGATAAAGTTATCGTCTACAAAATACACTGCCCCCGGATTGCCCGACTCCAGCATGGCATCCAGTTCCGCGAGCAGTTGCGGCGGCGTTTTCAGGCGGGGGTTGTTGCCATACAGTTCAGGAATATCGCAAAATTCACAGTGGTAAGGACACCCACTAGAAAACTGCACATTGGCAATAAAGTACTGGTTTAAATTGGTCAAATGATAGGCTGGTAGCGGAAACTCGTCTAGCGGAAGGCGCTCAACGGTTTGAAACCGAACTTGCTCAGTCGGACGTACTGTAAAAGTATCAAAATATTCAATCATTTGATCCGTGGCATCCCCCAATTCGCCCAAGTGCAAAATGTCAAAATCAGGGTAATACTCTGGGCAACCTGACACCGATGGACCCCCCACGGCTGTTAACTTACCGTGCTGATGCGCCAGTTCGTTGATCTGATTAATTTGCGGCTTTTGAATGTGCATTCCACTCGCGATCACCACATCTGCCCACTGATAATCTTTTTGCTTGGTAGGCTGAATGTTTTCATCCACAAAGCGAACTTCCCACGTTTCGGGCAGGTAGGCACAGACCAGTAGCAGCCCTTGGGGCGGCATAAATGCTTTTACACCTTGCATCAAAGGATAGGCATGATGAAACGTGCCGAACGATCGCGCATATTTGGGAAAAATGCAGAGAATTCGCCGCTTATTTTTAGGACGGTAGGGGGTTCTGTGAGAGCGTAGACCGGGAGCGATGGCAGAATCTGCGGGAAGCGTCTGCTCAGCAGGTGATAAAGTCGCTGTCATGGAATAAATCCTCCTCACAACATGAAGCAATGCATCAGTTAGCCGGTAGCCAAAATGTTTAGTCAACTGGCATTAAAAAACTAGCTCACTGATTCAATTTAAAGGCATTCCCCCCTTCCTGTCTGCCTAAAAATCATTTTAGATTTTGATTTAGCTAGAACAACTCGTTGATCGCAAAAGGAAAATACATCAAATTCAAACGGAGCCTTGAATGGCTTGAATTTGTTTCGAGAAGAAAAGTCAACGTCGAAGATCGCCGCTTGTGGCTTGTTCTAAGTAGGAGAGCGTACTTAAAAATCAAATAACCACAATCCGACTAATCGAGATGCCCTTTGAAAGCTTGCAAACCAGCCCAACGGCGATCGACCGCAGAACTTCCCTCATTGTGTGGCAGGGGAATGCCTTTACATTGTTGATCACAGAGCTTCCGAAGCGGAATTTCTAGACAAAGCTGCTCATAAAGCCATTTAGTCGAGTCGAAATAGCCCTCCGGCGAAACGGATTCAACCAGGTCTTCGGGAGCAAGATCGCGATCGAGGAGCGCATGATTAAACTCTTCAGCCGTCTCATCTAGCCAGATCAATTCTACTGGAGTAATAGACAGTCGATAGTTGTAGTGCTGCAAACAGCGATCGCAAGTGAGGGTGATAATCGCCTCAGCATTGCCGTCTACTTCTAAATAATTACCCTGATGCTTAACGCGAACCATCCCTTTGACAGGGGTGAGCGATCCTAACTCTGGCATCACCTCGTCCACCTGCTGGACATCGGTTTGCTCAGGTAATCGGGTCAGCCGAGGAATATAGATGGGTTCCATTGGTTTATTTTCTCCGCCTCAACACTTTGCGCAACCCATTAATGGGCTTTCACTAAAGACACCACTAAACGGCGATCTGGCTCTTGACCCCGACTTTGCGTTTCCAAATCGGCATAGTCTTTCAATATGGTATGCACTTGTCGGCGTTCTGCGGCAGATAGCGCTTTCAACTCTACCTCAGTGCCGGTTTTGCGAATTTCGGCAGCGGCTTGCTCCGCGATCGCCTTTAGCTCGTCATAGCGACGCAAACGGTAACCGGCTAGATCTACAGTAAATGCTCCCTGCTGACCAGCCTCTCGACCCAAATTCAAAATCGTATTCGCTAAATATTGAATCGAGTCAAGAACATCACCCTCAGTGCCCATAAGCGTCTGAATCTGTTCCAGCGATAACAACTTCTCGTCAATCACCAGCCAGCAGGTATCTTCCCAAAATTCAGGGCTTTTTTCCGACCGAACCGACGTTGGAATCGCTGCATACTGGAGAAATTCTTCTAGCCACTGCTGACCGCGCTGTTCTCGACTCGTTTCCATGCCTAACCCTGAGCTTTCTTTTTCGACCGTCCTGGTTCAAATGGGATCGTCTCACTCCCTTCTTTTTTTTCTGCTTTCTCAGCTACCTTCGCTTCAGCATCAACTATTTTCTGAATTTCCTCTGGCAGTGCTTCACGCGACAAGATAAAGGTCTGTGCAGTTTGGAAGATGTTGGCAATCACCATATACATCAGCACACCAGCGGGCAGCGGAAAGAACAAGAACATTCCAGAAAACAGAACCGGAGTGATTTTGTTGATCGTATCCTGGTTTGCATTTCCGGTAGAACCTTGCCCTGAAAGCAACTGATTGACGTAAATACTGACCCCGAAAAAGATAATCATGCCAACCACATCCCAATGAATTCTTCCATCGGGGTCAATTGCGCCCACATGACCTAGCTTGTCGATAAACAAAAACCCTTTATTAGTCGCCAAACCTGGAACAATCGCCTTAAGTGCAACCTCTCCAGTCTGGAGAGCTTCTATCGTTCCATCCTGATTAAGCATGATGCGTTCTGCACCACTAACGATTTCAAACCGAGGAGCTAGGTCGCTGTCAGGGTACTGCGCTAAAAGCTCACTTAGAGGTTTACCTTCAGCAGTTTGGAACTCGACTCTAGTTTTTTCACCTACTGTAATCTGAGTCCCGCTGGGCGCGATCGCGATAACGGGAGCATGGACACTCTCTGCAAAATAAATATTTTGAGGTTTGGTCACAAACGCCTGAGGCTGAACTTGCTCAATCTGTTCGCGAGGCAAAACTTGAAAATTCAGGGTGTAAGGAACGTCTGAAAAAGGCGAACCCCGAAGCGTGGCAAATAACGCAAATAAGATTGGCATTTGAAACACCAGGGGAAGACATCCTGCCAGCGGATTGCCTAGCTCTTGCATCACCTTTGCCATTTCTTCCTGCTGTTTTGCCGGATCGTCCTTGTAGCGCTCCTTAATATCCTGCTGGCGCTTCTGCATCACCGGCTGAACAACTTTCATCCGGCGCATATTCCGAATTGAGCCAGCACTAAGAGGGTAAAGCGCTAGGCGAATGACCAATGTTAGAGCGACGATCGCCAAACCATAGCTCGGCACAACCCCGTAGAAAAAGTCCAGGATCGGCAGCATTACATTGTTGGAAAGAAACCCGATACCAAAGTCCATTCGCGTTATCCTGACCCTTTATGAGTTCGCTGAATTACAGTGATTGACTATTCCCAGCATACCGACTGATGCTAGCCCTTTAACAAGTGCGGTTATTACACCAAGGATACTTTAGATATTAGCCCTAAGGATGCCATTGTTAAGCGCCAATTCCGCCACTTGCAGCTTTAGCAGCCGGTGAAAGCTGCTCACTAATAAAGGTATAAACATCCCGAAATTTAGGCACGGCTCTAAGCTCTAGGCGGCTTCCATCTTTCAGCGTAATTACCATGTCACCCCAAGCACCCAAGCCACGCGGCACGGTGACCACTTTAGCAATTTGAGAGTAAACAATATCGGAGCGATCCAGCCCTCTCCAGCCACCTGTGACGGAAATTCTGCGGTCAGTAATGCGATAGCGCAACCAGACGGCACGGGCGATCGCACCCACCGACAAAGGAATGCAAATGACCGTCAACCCTAACAAAAGGTTGAAAATCAGATCTCCCACATGAGGACCGCCCTCGTAGTACACATCCTCTTTAATTGCCATGTGATACCTCAATTTCTGCAAGTAGCTGTTCTAATTCTTGCAGAAATTGTAAGTAACCGCACTGAATTGCTGGAGGATGAACCACTACTAATACATCCAGATTTTTTGGAATGACGGGGAGTAAGCAGCGAAAAGCGGCTTGAATCTGACGACGAATCCGATTTCGCACCACCGATCGCTTATCCACCTTGACACTAATAGAAATTCCGATTCGAGTTGGAGAATCTGCCCTAGTAGATTGCCCAAGTGCTGGTGGCAGCGGTGAAGGCATACCCAAAGAAGCTTTTGAAGACCGACGTAAAACCCGCAAAGAAAAGTACTTTGTTTTTAGGCGAATTCCTCGCTGATAAACTGCACTAAAATCCTTTCGATGCCTTAGCCGATTCTGCTTGGGAAGTCCCACCTAACTGCGATCGCTTAAGAAACTGACAATTTAGCCCGTCCTTTCTTCCGGCGCGCCCTAATCACCCGCCGACCATTAGAAGTTCGCATCCGAGCGCGAAACCCAGAGGTTCTCTTACGCTTGCGGCTGGTGCCGCCCAATGTCCGTTTAGTCATTCTATCCTTCTCCCAAGCTTCCCAAACAAGGTTTGAAAAAATTCACAGTCCATAACTGTATCATCCTTTATACAAGGCTGTAAAAGATAAAGCAGTTTTTGCACAGGAAGTTTTAGCGATCGTCTAAGAAATTTGGATCACCCAAGTGCCGAGATAGCGCAGCAAAGGCAAATCGCCGGGTGTCATAATTTGAGCGTTGAAGTAGAACATACCGCCTGAAGCTGGGTTTTTGACATTCTCCAACCAGATTTCCACTTTGGTATTCGCAGGGACAGGCTCGTCAGGAAAAATTTCGATGAGATTGTTTTCTTTGTTCCAAACCACTTCCTTCAACTTCACAGCTTTTCCCTGCACTTGCACCTCAACGCTCTTAGGATCGAAAGTGCCTTGGTAATAGTCAGGGTAGGAGATGGCGAACTGGGCAACCGCCAACTTCATCTTTTTGGCAGGAATCCGAAGACGGTAGCGATCCCAGCCTCCAGCCCGACCGCCAAAGTCTAGACGATAATTGAGGTTATCATCGCCCTTCGCACCTCCAAACAAGGTTACACCGGGCAGCCCACTCTGAGCTACGCCCATGAGGGGAATTGCTCCAACCAGGCACCCCGCGATCGCAAACCCGGCAAGAAAGCGTCGTGTCGATAATTTGAAAACCATAGTCTTTTTAACCCACCTAGCTATTTGATCTGGCTCATATCCAATCCATCAAATCAAAATAGTGATTTGTGAAGCTTGCTTTAATTTATTCTTACCCACTCTATCAGGATCTCCTGAAAACGACATCTGGCTACTCTCTCTAAAGATAGACAGAAAAATAGTACTTTAGTACTATATTCGCCGAGCCGCGCCTCATTTCTTAATAGAAAACACCAAAACAATCGCGCGTTACAGCAGCAAGGTGGGTAAAATAGTCAGCCAGACCGCAAGGGGAGGGAGCCGCCGATGAACCACGCGCCGATTTCAATGACCACTGCCCTCGATTATCAGAGAGCAGGACGCACGGCTGAGGCTGAGCAGGTTTATCGCTCGTTCTTAGAGCAGCAGCCCGACTCGATGGATGCCCTCAACTTATTGGGAGCATTGCTGCATGAACTGGATCGCTATGATGAAGCGCTCGTCTGTTTTGAGCGGGTGTTGAAGTTAAGACCTACGGCGGAGTCCCATAACAGCGTGGCGATCGTGCTGAAGGCTCAAGGAAAATATGCCGAAGCGGTGGAGCAATACCGACAGGCTTTAGCGCTGAAGCCCAACCAGCCAGAGGTGATGAGCAATTTGGGCAATGCCCTAAAGGAAAGCGGCAGTGCAGAGGAAGCGATCGCCTGTTATCAGAACGCGATCGCGCTCAATCCCCACTATGCGGAAGCCCACAATAATCTCGGTATTAGCTACAAAGAGCAAGGCAAGCTAGACGAAGCGATTTCGTGCTACCAAACGGCGCTCCGCCTGAAGCCCAACTATGTGGAAGCCCATCACAATCTCGGTATTATTTGGCGGCTTCAAGGCAAACTTGACCCCGCGATCGACTATTTTCGACAAGCGATCGCCCTGAAGCCTAACTATGTGGATGCTCATACTAGCTTGGGTTCAACCCTGCACCAACAAGGCAAGCTGGATGAGGCGATCGCCCAGTTTAATCATTTGCTCACCCTAAAACCCGACTCTGCCGAAACTTACAACAATCTGGCGATGGTGCTGCAAGAACAGGGCAAGGTGGAAGCCGCGATCGCCGCTTTCAAACAGGCGCTCGTAATTCGTCCTGACTATCCTGGTGTGTGTAACAACTTGGGTAATATTCTGCTGGAAAACAAGCAGATTGAAGCCGCGATCGCGGCTTATCGCCGCGCCTTGGAACTCCGCCCTGCCTATGCGGAAGCCTGTAACAATCTGGGTAATGCGTTGCAGCAGCAAGGCAATCGCGATGCAGCCGTAATTGTATACCGCCGCGCTTTAGAACTCCGTCCCAATTTTGTGGAAGCTTTAAGCAATCTGGGAGCCGTGCTGCGGGATCAGAAAAAAACCGTAGAAGGAATTTCCTATTTGGAGCAGGCGCTCTCGCTTCAGCCCGGTTTTGCAGAAATTCATAATAATTTGGGCAATGCCTATCAAGAACTCAATCGCTTAGAAGACGCGATCGCCTGCTACCGCGAAGCCGTGAAACTGAAGCCTGATCTTGCCGAAGTGCGGAGCAATCTGGGCAATATGCTGCAATATATGGGCGAATTTGACGAAGCCTTTGAGCATTTTGAACAGGCGATCGCCACCCAAGCTGATTTTGCCGGAGCCTACAACAATTTGGGCATTGCCCAACGTAACTCTGGCAATCTGGATGCTGCTTTTGTTGCTTACGATCGGGCGATCGCGCTCAACCCCGATTTTATTGAAGCTTACTGGAACAAAGCCCTCAACTACCTGCTGATGGGCGACCTGAAAAATGGGTTCGCTGAATATGAGCAACGGTTTCAGTGGAGCAAATTTATTGAACAAAACCCTCCGCGCAACTTTACCCAACCCCGCTGGGACGGCACCCCGCTGGATGGCAAAACTATTTTGCTTTACGCCGAGCAGGGCATGGGCGACACAATCCAATTTATCCGCTATGTTTCCTTCGTTGCTCAACAAGGCGGACACATCATCCTGGAATGCCACCCGCCCCTGGTTAATCTGCTGCAAACCATTCCCCACATCGAGCAAATCATTCCCTACGGCACCCCGCTACCCGCCTTTGATGTCCACGCGCCGCTGATGAGCCTGCCCCACATCCTGGGCACCACCCTTGAAACGATTCCGGCTGACGTTCCTTATTTGCCCGTCGCGAATGGCGAATGTCGGTTGCCACATGACGAAGGGCAAGCGACGAGTGCCGAATCTGAAATTTATCAATCGCACTTGAAAATTGGGTTCGTTTGGGATGGCAATTCTCAAAATCCCTACAATCGATCGCGCACTTGCCCCCTAGAGTTACTGCTTCCCCTCGCTCAGATTTCTGGCGTAATTCTTTACAGCTTGCAAAAAGAACCCAAGCCCGAAGATATAGCCCTGCTGCAAGCCCATCCAGAAGTTCAAGATTTGCGATCGCGGCTAGATAACTTTACCGACACCGCCGCGCTCATTCAACAGTTAGATCTGATCATCGCTGTGGATACTGCCGTTGCCCATCTTGCCGGAGCCTTGGGCAAACCCACGTGGCTATTACTCCCCTTCGCCCCGGATTGGCGCTGGATGTGCGATCGCGCTGATACCCCCTGGTATCCCACCATGCGGTTATTTCGTCAGCCCAGCTACGGCAATTGGGAACCAGTTTTGGCAGAGATAAAAGGCGCATTAGGGAACCAAGAACAGAGAACAGAGAATAGAGAACAGGGAACAGGAAAGAAACCCAAGAAAAACAAAAAACAGAAAGGCAAAGGGATTAACGTGAAAGCCGCCCCTCTTGCCCTCCCCCCTTTAACTCAACACTCAAAACCCAAAACTCAAAACTCCGCACCCCACGCCCCGCACCCCACACCCACTCCTCCCCCAAAATCCATGCTGCCCGAATCGCTCAAGGTTGCAGTGCGTCACCATCAAGCGGGAGATATTGAAGCGGCAAAGCAGACTTGCCGAGCGGTGCTGGAGCACCAGCCAGAGTTGGCAGATGGCTGGCATTTGCTGGCATTGATGGCGCATCAAGAACACCAGTTGGAGGAGGCGATCGCCCACTATCAGCAGGCGATCGCGGCTGACCCCAATCATTGCGACTCTTACAACAATCTGGCAGTTGCATTGCACGAACAGGGCAAATTTGATGATGCGATCGCCCATTATCAAAAGGTGTTGGCGCTGAAGCCCGACTATGCCGACGCTCACAATAACTATGCCAATGCCCTACGGGAAAAAGGGCGCTTAGCCGAAGCCGTGCAGCACTACCAGCAGGCGATCGCGGCAAACCCCACCTATGCGGATGCTCACAACAACTTGGGGCTTGCCTACTATGCCATGAGCGACTTTGAACAAGCGGCGGCTGCCTATCGGCAAGCGGTAGCATTGCGTCCCCACTTTCCCCAAGCGCTGAATCATTTAGGCAATGCGTTGAAAGAAATGGGTAATTTTGCCGAAGCTGCCGTTTATTATCAGCAGGCGATCGCCCTCAAACCCGATTACGCCAAAGCCTATAACAACTGGGGCAACATCTTTCGGGATGAGGGTGACCTGCAAACCGCGATTCAGTACTACGATCAGGCAACGGCGATCGAACCCAATTTTTCGGAAGCCCACTGGAATAAAGCTTTGACCCTATTGGTAGGCGGCGATCTGGAGCGGGGCTTTGCAGAATATGAATGGCGCAAACACGTTAACTTGCCCAGCTTCAAGTCTCTACGCGACTTCCCCGGACCTCGTTGGGATGGCTCTCCGTTGAATGAGCAACTGATCTTCCTCCACGCCGAGCAAGGGATGGGCGACCTGATTCAGTTTGTTCGCTATGTGCCCTTAGTCGTGCAGCTTGGCGGTCGTGTGATCTTGGAATGCCATCCGCCCCTCGTTAATCTGCTGCAAACGTTCCCTGGCGTAGAAACCCTCGTCCCCTACGGTAGCGCTCCGCCGCCTTATCACATTCAGGCACCCCTGCTCAGCCTGCCCCACATCCTCGGCATTACCCTGGAAACCGTCCCCGCCGACATTCCCTATTTGCCGCCGACTTCCTCTAGCGCTGTCCTCCCTGCCCTCACCCCCACTCCCTTAAATCCGGCTCCGGTCAAAGTCGGTTTGGTTTGGTCTGGCAATCCGGGAAACCCCTACAACCGTAATCGCGCGGTGCCGCTGGCATCCTTGCTGTCGCTGGCAGATTTGCCTAACGTAGAGCTTTACAGCTTGCAAAAAGATTGGTCTGACAATGATGCAGCCTTGTTGCGATCGCACCCCCAGGTGCATGATCTACGCGACTTGCTGACCGACTTTGTCGATACTGCCAGCCTGATTCAGCAGTTGGATCTGATCATCAGCGTAGATACCGCTGTCACCCATCTTGCCGGAGCCTTGGGCAAACCCACCTGGCTGCTGTTGCCCTTCGCCCCCGACTGGCGCTGGCTGCTGCACCGCGACGATAGCCCCTGGTATCCCACCGTGCGAATTTTCCGCCAGCCCACCGCCGGAGATTGGGAGAGTGTATTACGGCAAGTGAGTGCAGCCCTGAGAGCAGTGCGAATTTCCAACGACGCATTGCGCTCACGTAGCGCCGTAGAAGGTACGGCGAAGGACGAGATGAGAGAGGCGAACTCAACACTCGCTAACGCCCTACAGCATTATCACAATGGAGAATTGGCTGAGGCGGAGCAGATTTATCGTCAAGTATTGCAGCAGCAGCCGAATCACGCAGATGCGCTGCACGTGCTGGGCGTAATTTTATGCCAGACGAAGCGGTATGAGGACGCGATCGCCCAGCTACGTCATTTAACCACCCTCCAGCCCGATTTTGCGGAAGGCTGGGGCAACTTGGGCGGCGCATTGCAAGAACAACAGCAGTTTGAAGAGGCGATCGCCTGCTACGAGCGATCGCTAAAACTTAACCCTGCCAATCCGAATGTGCATCAAAACTTAAGCGTGGCGCTGTTGGATCTAAATCGTCCAGAGGCGGCAGTGCATCATGCCGAACAGGTTGTGGCAGCTAGACCCGATTCACCCGATGCTTTCTACAATTTAGGATTTGCCCTGCGGCGATCGAATCGAGTGCCCGACGCGATCGCGGCTTATCGTCAGGCGATCGCGCTCCAGCCCGATTTCGTCAACGCTCACAAAAACCTGGGTCACGCCCTGTTGCTCATGGGCGAGCTTACCACCGGATTTGTGGAATATCAATGGCGCTGGCAGCAAGAAGGCTGGACAGTCCGTCCCTTTGCTCAACCCGAATGGGATGGCAGCGGCTTAAAGGGCAAAACCATTTTGCTCCACGCCGAACAGGGCATGGGCGACACTCTGCAATTCATCCGCTACGCTCCCCTCGTCAAAGCCTCTGGCGGGCGAGTCATCGTGGAATGCCAAGAACCCCTGCTGCGCCTGCTGACCCACACTCCCGGCATCGATCAACTGGTGCCCCAAGATGCTCCCCTGCCGCCCTTTGATGTCCACGCGCCCCTGCTCAACCTACCCCGCATCCTCGGCACCACTCTAGAAACTATCCCCGCCGATATTCCCTATCTACCTGGCTCAACCTCTATTTTTGCACTTCCTCCCCAAACCCCAAGCTCCGTTCGCGTAGCATCTCCAAAGGAGTTAACCCAACCCCCCTTCAAAGTGGGTCTTGTCTGGGCAGGCAACCCCAACCACCGCAACAATCGCTTCCGATCCTGCCAATTAGAGCAATTTCGGTCCTTGTTTGACCTGGAAAATGTCACCTTTTATAGTCTGCAAAAAGGGGATGCCGTTGTTGAGTTAACCGCTGAATTTCCGGTTCATGATGTTGGGTCGGAGTTACAGGATTTTGCCGATACCGCTGCGGCGATCGCCCAACTCGATCTGATCATCACCGTGGATACTGCCGTTGCCCATCTTGCCGGAGCTTTGGGTAAACCCACCTGGGTGCTGCTTGCCTTCGCCCCCGACTGGCGCTGGATGCGCGATCGCACCGATAGCCCCTGGTATTCTACTCTGCGCCTCTTTCGCCAACTCCAACCCGGCGATTGGGAGAGCGTCATGCAGCAGGTGAAAGCAACCTTAGCAGACCGCTTGAATGATGAAGGGCAAATCACGAATGACGAAGGGCAAATTTCAAACTCGCCCCTCGAAACTTGCCCCTCGAAACTCGAAATATTTCCTGTGGAAACGCCACGCCTTGGCAAAACCAGTCCAAAGGACTTACAAAATTCAAAACTTGCCATTTCCCTCTCCTGGCACCTCAACGGGCTGACAGATTGGGGCATTTTGGGAACACGATTAGCTTTGCATCTGCGACACCATTTCCAGTGGATGCCGATGCTTCAGCATCCGTTAGCGGGGACTGGTGATTTGACTCCGCTGGAAGTGGCGCTGTTGCGATCGCTCGAAGCAGACACCAGTAATCAATCTGGGCTGCGGCTGCAAGCGATCGCCGATGGCTTTACGCCGATTACCGCCAGTTCACCTGCCGATCCCCAGCAGACGATCGCCTTGGTTGCCCTAGAAGATACGCATCTTGATAACCCGGCATTGGCGGCGGCAAAATCCTGTCGGGCGATTGTCACGAGTTCCAGTTGGAGCGCGGATTTGCTCAAAAGCTACGGGCTGGAAGTGGCTCAAATCGGGCTGCAAGGTATTGATCCTAGTTTGTTTTATCCCGGTAAAAAAGGCGATTGGTTGGGCGATCGCTTCGTCGTTTTTTCTCCGGGCAAGTTGAGCTACACCCACGGGCAAGATATCCTGATTGCCGCGTTCAAAGCTTTCCAAACCCGCCATTCTGATGCACTCTTACTCACTGCCTGGTGGACAGAGGGCAGTTCTTTCCAAAGGTTGGATCACGCTCAGCACGTCGCCGGAACGCCCCTGCTTAACTCACTAGGATCGCTTGAAACTGCCCAATGGCTGACTCAAAACGGGCTGCCTAGGGAGTCTTTTTTGGTGCTTGAACCAGTTGCCTATGCCATGCTGGGTCAGGTGTTGCGCCAAGTCGATGTTGCCGTTTTTCCGAATCGCTGCGAAGCCGGACTCAACCATAGCGCGATCGCTAGCCTTGCTTGTGGGGTGCCAACCATACTCTCAAACAACACGGGCAACCGCGATCTAACTCAACACAATTTGGGCTTTCCGCTGCAATCGCAACGTCGAGTCAAAGCGCCTGCGGAATTTATCGGGGTGGAAGGCTGGGGCGAATCGGATGGGGAAGAACTGGTGGAAACTCTGGAATATCTTTATACTCATCGGGCTGAAGCAGAACAGCGCAGCCTTGCCAGCGCCGACTGGGTGCGATCGCGCCCTTGGTCAACCGTCACCAAAAACTTCGCGACCTTGCTCAGCACGATTGTGATGCCATAACTCCTCAGTGAAAATGTTTAATTCATGCCACTAGCCGATATTCTCAAAGACTCAAACTACAGGTTATCGCAATGTACGATCGCTGAAATCGAGCAATTCGAGCAGACGATCGCATCCAGATCCACTCAATCAGAAAAGAGAGTCCATGCTCACCCCACAGCCCCTTACCGCCAGCGGCGTTCTCCATTAAATGCGAATCACGAGCAGTTTAATCCTGTTAATTTAACTGTCCGTCTTCCATCTGCACGATCCGATCAGCAATATCCAAAATCCGGTTATCGTGGGTTACTAATACGATCGTACAACCTTGGTCTTTTGCTAACCGTTGCATCAGGGTCACTACATCTCGCCCTGTGACGCTATCTAGGGCGGCGGTCGGTTCATCGGCTAAGAGTAGTTGGGGTTGACTGACTAATGCCCGCGCGATCGCAACCCGCTGCTTTTGCCCCCCTGATAAATGTTCGGGATATTGATGTAGATGTTCCCCTAACCCAACCTGAGCCAGCATTTCTGCTGCTGCTTGATCCATCTGAGTGGGAGAATATTGGGAATGAACTTCTAACCCCATCCGCACATTTTGTAAGGCAGTGAGACTACCATGCAGATTGTGTGCCTGAAAGATATATCCCGCATGGCGACGTGCCTGCACCAATTGTTCTTTGGTCGCATTATGAAACTCCTGTCCGAGGAACTGGAGGCTGCCAGTTTGCACCGATCGCAACCCGCCCATTAAGGTTAGCAATGTAGTTTTTCCCGAACCAGAAGGTCCCGTCATAATCACAATCTCACCAGAGTAAATATCTAGCGTGATATCGTACAACACTTGTTTGCGCTGTTCCGCTGCACCGAAGTAGTGATCGACTTGACGAATCGCAATTACAGGGAGCTTGGCGAATGAATCCACGATTTGAACCTCCGGGCTAGAACATATCGGCGGGGTCGGCTGACTGCAATTTACGAGTGGCGATCGCACCAGAAAGCAAACACATCAAAAGCGTCAGCATGAGCACGAGGACAGCCCGCGAAAGGGTCATATAAATCGGTAAAGCCGTTGCTTTTGCTGCCATAGAATACAAGCCCAGGGGCAAAACTAGACCCGGTATGAATCCTAAAACGGCTAAAATAATTGCTTCTTCAAAGACAATGCCAAGCAAATAGCGATGGCGATAGCCCATCGCCTTGAAGGTGGCATATTCCTTCAGATGAGCATTCACATCGGTAGAAAGCACCTGATAGACAATAACTACGCCCACCACAAATGCCATCGCTGCACCCATTGTGAAGATAAACCCAATCGGGCTTTCTTTGCGCCAATAGGCTTGCTCATCTTCGATAAATTCTGCCAAGGTCATCACGTTGACATCATTAGGGAGATGGGTTTTTAAGGCATGGGCAATCCGGATGGGATCGTGTCCTGGTTTAACATCAATCAAGCCTAGACTGATACTGCCAGCATCGCGTTTTGGCAAGAGCAACAGAAAATTTTGATCGCTGGTCATTAAAATGCCGTCGGTGCCAAAAGAGGCTCCCAACGTGAACAGTCCGCCGATGCGAATGGTGCGTCCTTCGGCTTCGGTGGTGATGGTTTGCCCTGCATCCACCTGGGCGATCGTGTCTTTGTAATCGCCCCTCGAACCGCGATCGAATAAAACGACATCGGGTAATTTGATGCGATTTAACTGTCGATTAACTTCTGGCAGACGAAAGGGAGGATGATCAGGACTAAAGCCAATGACTTGGATGGTCGCCTCTCGTCGAGTTTGGGGATTTTTCCACATGAGATTATTGGAATATAGGGGGCGGACGGAAGCCACGCCAGGAATATCCATCGCCTGATAGAGTCGTCGTCGCGTGAAAGTCGATAAATTTTGCGTATTCTTTGCCTTGGGGCTGACCAATACGATGTCAGTCACTAAGGCGCGTCGAATCTGAGTATTACTTTCATACAGTGATGATTGGAACCCAAGCTGCATGAACAGGAGGATATCGGCAAAGGCGATGCCCGACAGCGCCACGAGCAAGCGACTAGGACTGTGACTGAGTTGCAACCAACCGAGGGGGGTACGTCGTTGTAGCTGTTGCATCCAGGTGATCATTGGGCAATCTCCACTTGAACCTGCAAATTAGTGAAGTTTGCCGCAATTTGACTGGATGATTGATCTAGCCGCACACGAACTTCGATCACCCTATCATCAATGTTTTTGCTGGGATCGGTGTTGATGACAGTTTGTCGTCGGACTTTACGATCAATGCGATCCACGACTCCACTTAATGGTTCAGACAAGACTTCCGTTATACACCGTGCCGATTGTCCAACGCGAATTTTTTGAATGTCACTTTGATAAACTTCGGCAATGGCGTACATTTGGTCGGTTTGCCCAATTTCGACGATGCCGTTACTCGAAATAACTTCACCCGCATGGGTGTAAATATCCATCACGATTCCAGCTTGAGGTGCGCGCACGTAGGCTTGCTCTAAGTTGACTTCGGCTTGGTGAGTTGCAGCAATAGCGCGATCGAGTTCTGCCTGAAAAACGGCTACATCGACCGTGCGAATCTCACTAATTTGGCTTAAGGTTGCTCTGGCGCGATCGAGTTCGGGTAGGCGTGTGGTCTGTAGCCGTTTCAATTCCGCTTGAGTTTGTTGAAGACTTCGCTGAGCCGTTTCTAGAATCAGTTGTTTACTTTCCTGTTGGGATGCCGAAATGGCTCCTTGCTGATACAGGGTTTGGTAACGTTGGGCTTCAATTTGGGCATTTTGGACTTCCGCCGCCAGTCTCTCTACGGTTGCCTGTTGAGCGATGATCATCCCGGATTGATTTGCCCCTAATCGGTCAATTTCTGCCTGCTGTGCATCCACTGCGCCCTGCTGTGCCCCCGCCTTAATCTGGGCTAGTCTCGCCTGGGCAACCTGCACATCACGTTGCATTTGCTGGCGGGTCGCTTGGAGGCGATCGCGGTTATCCAAAATCGCAATCACTTGCCCTGCCTTGATGCGATCGCCCTCTTTAACCAGCAATTGACCAATTAGATTTTCTTGAGTGGACGTTGCCGCCCCCAATTTGATCGCTTCCCCCTGCGGTTCCAGCCGCCCCAAGGCAGTCACTGTTTTAATCTCCAGGGGGGTAGAGGCGGTTTGCTGTGCCTGTTTAGCCTGCTGATTGTAACGGATCATATAGACTGCCCCACCCACCCCAATCAGCAGGGCGACCCCGACCCCCGCAGCCCAGTGACGGGAATGCTTGAACCATAAAGCCCCACGGTGAAATTTATCCTGCATGATAGGAACTATCCTGAGTTGGCATACTTGTATCCTAATAAGTGGGTAGGTTCAATTATTTATAGGATAGGTTCTACTCCGCCAGTAGGCTCCTCAACATCCACGCCGTTTTCTCATGCACTTGCATCCGTTGAGTGAGCAAGTCTGCGGTCGGTTCATCATGGGAGCGCTCCAGCACCAGGAAAAGCGATCGCGCTGTGCGGACAATGGCTTCTTGACCTTCCACTAACTTGCGGATCATGTCTTCAGCACTCGGAACCCCATCCTCTTCACTAATTGAAGAGAGCTTAGCAAATTCCTTGTAGGTGCCTGGAGCCGGAAACCCCAGCGCTCGGATGCGTTCAGCGATTAAATCCACCGCCAAAGCCAACTCGGTATATTGCTCTTCAAACATCAGATGCAATGTCCGAAACATCGGTCCTGTAACGTTCCAGTGGAAATTATGGGTCTTCAAGTACAGAGTGTAAGTATCCGCCAGTAGGTTGGAAAGCCCTTGAGCAATCTCACGACGATCCGTTTCCTCAATTCCGATATTGATGGGCATGGTCTGCATAGCGATCTTCCTAGATAGTCTGGTGAGTAAAGTTGAGTTGGCTATCGGTCTAAATCGATTTATCCAACACTATTGGCGGTCATCTGGCTGACAATCTTTTGCACAATTTGTACTCCTGTCAGAGCTTGCCAGCCAAACAGCCCCAGCACTACCAGGTTTAACGAAACGTGAACGCTGCGAACCCAAGTGTGCTTTTGCATAAACGGAACCAAAGCCGCAGAGGTGGAAACCAACCCGACTATGGCTAAACCGGCAAACAGGTGAGGACCAATGACAATCTTGCCGCTGTTGATATAGGTCACGATGATGCCACCGATCGCTCCCATGACGATCAGCGCCAAAAATATAGAGCCAATTTGGTGATGTCGAATCGCAAACCGACCCTTGATCAACTCTTTTTTAGGCTCGCCCTCTGCCAGTCTTGTCCGTCGAACCTGGACTCCCAGGTATAGGGCGTAGAGCGCCAAGGCTAGCAAAATCCACATGGTAATCGGGTGAAAAAAGCTGAGATAGGGCTTGAGAGCGGCTAAACTGTCTAAACTCATGATGGTGATCTCCACAGTGTTTGTATATCTTAAAATTATCTTATCATCCTATAACTTTATAGCTATAGAATGATTATTTATGAACAGTCAGCGATCGCCATTCTTTAATCACATCAGGGGGAACATTGAGGATGATCTCTGGCTGATCGAGGGTCGCAAGGGTGAGCCGTAGCGGCATCGATAACTCTAGCTGCATCAAGATCGGCTGCAAGTCATATTGTCCGACATCCGGTTTTACTTGGGTTTTATCTGTAAACATCTCTTGAGATATATCGGCAGCAGTCCATGTTTTGCCCATCGAGTTGGTGAGCGTTAACGGCTGCGAATGATTAATGTTTGCGATGCCTGGAAACCCAACAAGACGCAAGTAGATCACGGCGGTATCATCGGGGCGAATGCGCTTGAAGGCAATCGCTTGCCAACTACTGCCCTGCTGGTCTTTGAGGGTTTGGCGAGACTGGTAGATCGTCTGTCCCGGTGCTTCTTCCAATTGGCGAATAGTAGCTTGAGAGGGGGCGATCGCCAAATTAATCGTGAGCGCCCAGACTAGCATTCCGCAAACTAATTACGCGATCGCCCAACTTATACCAATTTAAATGGAGGATGCGGCAGATTTGAGCTTGAAACCGTAGCTGAGTAAAGCTTCTACCATTCAAAACTCAAAATATCTCCTAGGTCAACGCTACGCGTTGGCAAAGCCAGTCCGAAGGACTTACAAAACTCAAAACGCTTTTAGAAACGAGGTGCCCCATGTCCAAATCGACCAGTCCAGATGAAACTGTGGTTAATCTGTCACCCACAGAATTGACTCAACGACCGGATTCTCCCCTCCTGATTGATGTTCACAGTTCCCTGGAGTACGCCACAGGTCACGCCCCTAATGCTCGCAATCTCAGCCTGCCCCGAATTTTACTGGGTTTCGGGATTTCGCAACGGTTCTTGCCGCAATGGTTTCAGGAATTGCCCAAGGATCAAGCGATCGCCGTGATCTGTTTGACGGCTCACCGTAGCCCCATTGCAGCGAAGCAACTCCTGAAGGCAGGCTTTACAAGGGTCTACAACATCACTGGCGGGATGGTAGAATGGCATCGCTTGGGCTTAAAAACGGAGTTGAAGGCTCAAGCTGGTTAACCTATTCAGACAGAGATGAGTGAATCTGAACTATGCAGATTCGACCCAAGAGACAACTTAAAAACTAACGTCACTCGAAAGTTTTTAGCCAAAAGTGACCTATGAAAGATGAAAGGAGCCAGAAAATATTCCTAGCTCCTCTAAAATCTAGCTATTGAAAATTTCCAAATCTAACTAGAATGCTGGTTTATGACGAATTAAGTTCAAAAATTCTTCGCGGGTTTTTTGTTGTTCTTGAAACACGCCCAACATAGCACTGGTCACTGTCCACGCTCCAGTTTTTTGTACTCCTCGCATGGTCATGCACATATGACTAGCTTCCATCACCACTGCCACACCTTGTGGCTCTAAAATCAGTTGGACTGCTTCTGCTATTTGACGGGTTAAACGCTCCTGAACCTGCAAGCGACGAGAATACATTTCTACAATCCGTGCCAGTTTACTCAAACCCACCACTTTTTGGTTAGGAATGTAAGCAACATGAACTTTGCCCATAAAGGGCAGCATATGATGCTCACACAGACTAAAAACATCAATATCCCGTACTAAGACCATCTCATTATGACCTTCATTAAAGATGGCTCCGTTCACCAGTTCTTCTAACGACTGCTGATATCCGCTGGTTAAAAAACGCATTGCTTCCGCTACTCGCTTCGGCGTTTTAAGTAAACCTTCTCGCTCTGGGTCTTCGCCTACACCCAGCAGCATAGTTCTCACCGCTTGCTGCATTTCCTCTTGTTGTTCGTTTGAGGGAACCTGAAGCTTTGGCTCTTGGGCACCATCTAAGGTGTTGCGATCAGGACGGAGTTGGAGATTTTTAGACGCTTCAGGAGCAAGGCGGTTGGAGTCACTGGTCGAACCATTGGAAACAGTAGTCATAATTGGATTAGAGTTTGATGATATAAAAGTGGACAAATTGACGGAAGCTAAGCTACCAGAAAATTGACATGGCTTGCTAGAATGTGCCGGCATTAGACAGAAGCGTCATCTCTTCAATAACCGCTTGCTCTGGCAAAAGAGCGGCATAAAGAACCGATTGAGCAACAATCTCTGGTGTCAGCATCTGCGATCGATCAAAATCGGCTTGAACAGTATTAGTATCCCAGATGGGCGTGTTTACCGAACCAGGGGAAATTGTGACGACTCGAACACCATTGGCTCGCTCTTCGATCGCAAGGGTTTTGGAGAGTGCCACCAAGCCGAATTTACTGACGCAATAAGCGCCCCAATTTGGAAATACTTGATGACCTGCAACAGAAGCAATATTAATAATGGTTCCCTGGCGGCGCTGACGCATTGTAGGTAGCACGGCTTGAATACATTGAAACACACTCGTAAGATTGAGGTCTAAAACTGTCTGCCAATCTGCGAGAGGCGTATCTTGAAGTGCCCCTGTGTAACCCATCCCAGCATTATTTACAAGGATGTCAATTGCACCAAAATCTTGGGCGATCGCCGCGATTTGGTCGCTTACCTGAGCCACCTCTAATAAATCTACAGAATAAGCTTTTGCGGTAACGCCACATTTCATAGCCAGATCTGCCACTTCTTCCAGCTTGGACTGACTGCGACTGACCAACGCAACATGAATACCGCTTTCAGCAAATGCAAGAGCAGTTGCTTTACCAATTCCGCTACTCGCTCCCGTAATTAAAGCGCGTCTTTCTTGAGACATGGTGAAGTAATTTAAATGCCCTAACGTCAGGTAGAAATCATTTCAAACAATCCTAGCTTGAGGCAAAGTCTGTTAAAAACGATGAGATCCCGTGCTTACCAGTGGATGAAGTCGATGATTGAACGGGTTCCGATTTCGATATAAATCTTCAACCGAAAGCTAAAAAACTATGACTTGAGCTTGAGAATTAGCTGAGGCTCAGTCAAAATGTAGACTGTCTACCCTGTAGTGCCTAAGGTAGAAAAGCGTCCCTTCAAAAAAGTGATTCCATAGCAGTCGAAAGATGTAAACAATTGTAACCTTATTAGTATATCACTCAAAACTAAGGGCTGAGCGAACACATTTTTTCTTAGGTAGGTAACTCTGTAAATACACCGATCGCCCGAAACTTTTGGTAGCGTAAATCTTGGCGCTGTTGAATGGTCATTCGACTGAGTTCATCTAAATGCTTGATTAAAGAGTCTTTCAAAGTGTCTGCTGCTTTGAGTGGGTCAGCGTGGGCACCTCCGACAGGCTCCGGCAATATTTCGTCGATAATACCCAGAGATTTTAGATCGGTAGAGGTGATTTTGAGTGCATTTGCTGCTTGCGGAGCTTTTGCGGCATCTCGCCAAAGGATAGCGGCACAGGCTTCAGGCGGCGCAACACTGTAGACAGAATGCTCAAACATGAGCAGGCGATCTCCGACTCCAATTCCCAATGCGCCGCCAGAACCGCCCTCGCCAATCACCGTACAAATAATAGGAACTTCAAACCGAAACATTTCCCGCAGATTAAACGCGATCGCTTCTCCCTGACCGAAGGCTTCTGCATCTAACCCAGGCCATGCGGCGGGGGTATCGAT
Source organism: Leptolyngbyaceae cyanobacterium (assembly GCA_041752515.1). Taxonomy (GTDB): domain Bacteria; phylum Cyanobacteriota; class Cyanobacteriia; order Leptolyngbyales; family Leptolyngbyaceae; genus ULC077BIN1. The sequence goes on from JBGSWI010000113.1 coordinate 47,855, forward strand.
AAAAGTTAAAATTGGCATTCCAAAACGATTAGCGTGTTCCATCAAGCGCAAGGCTTTGCGATAACCTCCAGGGGATGCCATACCGAAGTTTCGAGTGATATTGTCCTTCGTGTCGTGCCCCTTTTGTTGCCCCAACATCACCACTGGACGACCCGCAAACCGAGCGACTCCTGCCACCATTGCCGGGTCATCAAACCCACCGCGATCGCCATGAAGTTCCGTCCACTCATCGCTCATCGCTTGAATATAATCCAACGTACCAGGGCGACGAGGGTGACGAGCAACCTGCAAGCGTTGCAGAGGAGATAAGTTACTAAAAATCTCTTGACGAAGTTGCACAGCCCTTGACTCTAAATGACGGATCTCATCCGACACATCAACGTCGTTCTCCTCGGCAAGCTCACGGATTTGGACGATCCTAGATTCCAACTCTGCCAGGGGTTTTTCAAAATCTAAAAGAAGCGGTTTGCGTTCAGTCGTGACCATAGCGAATCAAGGCAATAAAAAACACAAATAAAACTTGAACTCAATACAAAAGAAGACCTCAACAAAAAGAGCTAAATTCTAAAGAGATAAAATCCTTTTTCCTTTTTCACCTTTTTGCCATCTCACTCATTTTGTTGGATTCCTCAAGCTTCATTTCTACGAGTCTAGCAGCGGTCTAAAGCCATGTTTCACAGAGGCATAACCAATCTGCTCCATTTTTTCTACAGTAATGCGGTTGCGCCCCCAAGAAAAGTTGGTATACCACTTCTCAAATTCCAGCAGCATTGATTCTGCAAAACACGCAAATAATTGACGACCGGGTACATCCATGTTGACAATCTTCATGATTTTCCAATCGATGTCTAGCGAATGCTCCACAATTCCCCCATTCAAAATGTGAACTCCGGGTCTTTGGATTTTAGTTGCTAAATTTTTAGGATAGCCGCCATCAATTAATAAACATGGCTGCTTTAGCGTATTTGGGTCAATTTCAACGCCTTTAGGCATACTAGCAACCCAGACAATAATATCTGCTTGAGGCAGAGCCTCGTTCAAATCCATAATTTTGCCGCGCCCCAGTTCTGCCTGAAGATCATACAAACGTTCTTGGTTGCGAGCTATCAAAAGGATCTCAGCCACATCGGTGTGTACATTGAGCCAGCGACACACTGCACTACCAATGTCTCCCGTTGCTCCACACACAGCAACCGTCGCCTTAGACAGTTCTACTCCCAACATAGGAGCTACTTGCTCAAGCTGGCGACAGATAATGTACGCCGTGTGGGTATTGCCGGTCGTGAACCGCTCAAACTCTAGCTTGACATCCCGCACCTGCTGAATTTGTTGAAGATTAAAATTTTCAAAAATGATGGAAGAGAAGCCGCCCAATGCGGTGATATCAATGCCATGCTTTTGGGCATGAGCCATTGCATTGATGATTTTGCGGGTAGCTGCTTTAATCCGCCGATTGGCTAGCATTTCCGGCAAAAAGCAGGACTCTACATATTTGCCGTATATCGTCTGTCCAGTGATGCTTTTAACGGTAATGTCATCCACAATTTGAGGGGGAGCACTGCACCAGAAGTCGAGTCCTTGATTAGCATATTCTGGATAGCCCAGTTCATTTGCCACAGACTGAGCATGTTCCAGGCTGGTAAGGTGACCGATAAGACCAAACATTAGACGATTTTTCTTGAGGGTTAATTTTGATTAAAAATGAACCGTTAAAATTTTAGTGTTGTAAGAAACTTATAAAAACGGCGACATGGATCAAGGTATATCAGATTACATAGGAGTTTGGCTATTTAAATAGGCGTTGCCCAAACTAGGTCGCTGAATCAACTCATGGATCTGCCCCCTCTGTTCAAGCAACCCGATTCACAGATCAGTAGTCCAGTTGCAGGGTTTCACGAGTGCGCCCAAATGACTCAGCCAGTGTAAAGCCGCTACAAAAAAGATTGAGTTCAAACTGAAGTTTAATTGCAGAAAGCCAACAGCGAAAAAAGGAAGGAGCGATCGCTCCCTCCTTTCTACTCTTGCTAAATCGCTGCTAACCCCATCGCGGATAGGCGCATGACATCTCGGTTTGTAAAACCAATGTTACTGAGCGCTTCACCATACTGAATCATAAAATCTTCAACCAATGCTTCCTTTTCCATTCCAAGAACCCGAGCATCGTTTTCAACTTGATTGAGCATTTGCCAAACTATCGGTAGGTTTTGCCGATTAGCCGCTTCCAATTCTGTTTTTGATTCTTCAAAGTGAGCTTTGAGCCATTCTTCTCCAAAATTTAGATGGCTGTATTCGTCCTTGACTACACCTTCAGTAATTTTTCGCGCAAAATCATCGGCTACTGGGATGTATATGTTGTAAGCTGCGATCGCAAAACATTCGATAATCAGCGATTGAATTAATAAACAAGTGACGATATTGCCCTGACTAGCAGCGTCCTGAAAATTATGATGTAGCTGGGAGAAAAATTGACCCGCAAACTCCATATCTGGAATCACGCTCAAGTTTCTTCCACACGCTTCAAAACCCTTCTTATGACGACTTTCCATTTTTGCTAGACTATGCAACTGATCCTTACTGTCAGGAAGGAAGTCGGCTAGCTTTGTGTAGTTCTCATGGGCTTCTTGTTCACCCTCAATTACAATCGCGTTAATTCGACTATAAGCGTCTTGGTAGGACTCGCTCCGAAAGTCGATTGCGGCACTAGCCTCAAGCTGCGGCATAAATTACTTTCTCCTCAAAATGTAGCCGATAGTTACTCGGCATTGGAACAGTAAGCGGGAAATCAAGCTGGAAAATGACTGAGCATAAACAGATAGCTTTATCTATCCACTTGTAACACTCTAGCGTTTTCCTGATGCGAAACTGTGAATATCAATCATATTCTTACTGGACAACTTAAGCTAGACAACTTGAAACTTCCAAAAACTGCCGCTTAACGCTTTCCACGCCCTATCCACGTTCAATCCATTCACGGATTTGCCTAGCTGCCTCATCAACTTGTTCCAAGAGAAACCACAATTAATCAGTCTGCTGTAAGATCAAATGCTGTATGCACGATTGCTTTTCGTGCAGATTGGACTTTTATTTTTGTATTTCCTCATGGCTATTGCGGCTCGTCGTTACCATATCACCACCTTTGGCTGCCAGATGAATAAAGCCGACTCTGAGCGAATGGCTGGCATCCTGGAAAATATGGACTTTACGTGGACAGAAGAACCCAACGATGCTGACTTAATTGTGTACAACACCTGCACTATTCGAGATAATGCAGAGCAAAAGGTATATTCTCATTTAGGGCGACAGGCAAAACGCAAACATGACGAGCCTGCCTTAATACTTGTGGTAGCAGGATGTGTTGCACAGCAAGAGGGCGAAAAATTGCTGCGGCGGGTTCCTGAGCTAGATCTAGTCATGGGTCCTCAACACGCCAACCGTTTACAAGAACTCATAGAACAGGTTTTAGCCGGGGGGCAGGTTCTGGCAACGGAACCGATCCATGTTATGGAAGACATCACTAAGCCCCGCAGAGATAGCACTGTCACCGCTTGGGTAAATGTTATTTATGGCTGCAATGAGCGTTGTACATACTGTGTAGTGCCCAATGTGAGAGGAGTTGAGCAGTCACGCACACCCGCTGACATTCGGGCTGAAATAGAGATTTTGGGGCAGCAGGGTTATAAAGAAGTTACGCTCTTAGGGCAAAACATTGATGCCTATGGGCGAGATTTGCCAGGTTCTACCTTGGAAGGAAGGCATCAGCATACCCTGACCGATTTGCTTTACTACATCCATGATGTCGCGGGAATTGAGCGGATTCGCTTTGCTACTAGCCACCCTCGCTATTTTACCGAGCGTTTGATTCGTGCCTGCGCGGAATTGCCAAAAGTGTGTGAGCATTTCCACATTCCTTTTCAGTCGGGAGATAATGAAGTGCTGAAGGCGATGGGTCGTGGCTATTCTCAAGAAAAATATTGCCGCATTATTGATACGATTCGCAGTCTAATGCCAGATGCTTCTATTAGTGCGGATGTAATTGTGGGGTTTCCGGGGGAAACAGAAGATCAGTTTAAGAACACACTCAAGCTGGTTGAAGAAATTGGCTTTGACTTGATTAATACTGCTGCTTATTCTCCTCGCCCTGGAACTCCGGCGGCGCTGTGGGAAAACCAATTGAGCGAGGAGGTTAAGAGCGATCGCTTGCAGCGATTGAATCATCTGATGTCAATTAAGGCAATGGAGCGATCGCAGCGTTATTTAGGACGGATTGAAGAAATTTTGGTGGAAGAGCAGAATGAGAAAAATCCGACTCAGGTTATGGGGCGGACTCGTGGTAATCGCTTGACTTTCTTTCCTGGAAAAATTCAAGATTTTCAAGGAAAGCTGGTGAAGGTTCAAATTACAGATGTGCGCGCATTTAGCTTAACGGCTGAGATTTTAACACCCGCTATTTTCTAAAGGGCACATAAATCACTGGATGCCAACTTTGGCGCAGCAACTCTGCGGTAAAACTTGGCACTGATATTTTGAGAAGCTGATTTTTAGCGCTGGGGCATACCGCGATCGCGCTAATATCGGGTTCCAAACAGGCTTTCAAAATTTCGGAGACCCCTGAGCCTAGCAGCACTTCCGTTTCAACTCGTAAATTTAGACTCGTTAACTCTGCTTTCACCTCTGCCAATGCGGCTTCAGCCGCTTGAACTTTCGGCTCCCGTGGAATCCCTTGTCGATCTACGTCATCTACCACCCAACAGACATAGCAAGACTCTAGGGCTTGGTCAGGCTGGCTAACGTGCTGCTTAATCTGCTCAATCAAATATTTTGCTGCATCCGAAGCGTCGTAAGGTAACATCAGGTATCGAAACAAGTGCTGGCAGCGCAGCGCTAATTCTTCGGTCGTGTAAGTAGAAATTAGCTGAGGGCGCAGCGCCATAATGGGAATCGGAGTGCGCTCATAAAGGGCGGTCGCAGTGCTACCGAAGATTTTTTCCGCCAGCAGGCTCCGAATGGTCGTTCCTACCACGATCAAGTCAGTGCCAATCTCTTGGGCAACCCTTAAAATCGTATCGGTCGGGCGACCGCTTTCAACCACGACTTCTACATCGATTCCTGCGGGTGATTTGGCAAACGCTGCCCTGAAGAAATCGCGGGCTGCCTCAACCTTGTCTTCATCTACTCGCGGAATTGCACTGCTCGCAATCAAGGGTACACAATGTAAAAAAGTGACCTGTTGGACTCCTGCGATCGCCAAGTCGGGAACAAAGTTAGCGATCCGCTGAAGACCATCTGAAAAATCCGTGCAAATAAGTAAACGCCGAAACATAATCGATGCTAGTGAGAGGAGTTTACACTCAAAGTGCCTCTAGACTAACATCTTACTGACTCTATAAACAGGCAGAAAAACCTAATTTCCTTGCCTTAAAAAATGAATACTAACCAAACGTTGCACCCAACATAAATAAAATATAAAAGTTAAGAAGCTCAAACCAATCACATCTAGTAAGAGGAGCTAGCACCCACCTCCCCAGCTTTTTCCCTGTAAGGACGAAGCAAGAGACCGAGGTTGCCTCCTCAAAATAAAGCCTTATGGAAGTTGCGGACTGGTTTCTAACCCCCACTGGTGCTTTAGGAAGTGCTTATACATATTTTCACGAACAATCATTTGTTCGTATAGCTTAATTAGGAAGTCCTGAGCCTGTTCCCGACTCATTCTTTCCACTTGGTTTTCAAACGATCGAACGCTAAATTGCTGTTCGAGAGAAAGATCCATAGGCTGGCTCATAAGTTACTCCAGTATGAGAAAGTACATTGTTACAAAGCTGCCACTCTCTAAAAAATGAGTGTTGGCTTAATCAAAACAGTAACGAACTTGATTTGAAATTCAAACTCCATTCGCTCTTGTTTTATTATTACAGAATATAACAAATATTTGACAAAACGTACACGCCCCCTCAGGGGTATTTTTGATCCGCTCCTGATATTCCCAGAGATGATGAGGTTTGACCGTAGCTCTTTGAATAATTTGAAAAGGACGGGATGTTTGGCTCAATTTATGGTGTCCTCTTTTTTTGCTAACGATTGGGAAGAGTCTAGGGCTTTCAAGCTATCAATTATGTGAATTAGCGAACAAATTTAGAGATTTGTAAAAAAAATAGGCGTTTATTGCTGACTCATCTTGATTAAATGGGAATTATCAAGAGAGATTTACGAGCGGGGGTGGGGGAATAAGTTGGTTGAAAATGGCTGTAGAGAATGCTGAGGTAGTGAACAAGCGATGCAACATTTTTGACCCATTCAGGCTGTGTGCGGAAGCCATTCAAACCTGTGACTCCAAAAAAACATTCAGGCTGACACTTCTGCATAGAATAATCCAATATTTCAAGGGGAGAATAGCAGCAGCGACTTATTCTTCAGTGGTAAGAATCTTGATAAGAGACTTGTTCTTCATGAACGCTGCCAAAATCCTGAGACGTTTTAATCGAGTAGTGCTGATGGAGGTTGGCTTGTGTTTTATTTCGCGTTCAGTTGTGGGCTAGGCTTGTATGAGTCATGGTAGTTGTTGAGTCTTTTAATCTAAAGTCGCCCCGCTGGCACCGCACTCGGTATTCACCGCTCGTGCGCCAAATGGATGTTGCTGTATCTTCGGCGCAACTCCTATTTTATTTATGGTGGGATAAAACTTTTCCTCAGCAATCTCATCGCTACCGCAACCGCCGCGCTCAATGGTTGGTGGGTACTCTGCTAGATTTAGGACCTACTTTTATTAAGTTAGGGCAAGCCCTGTCTACTCGCGCTGATCTGCTGCCTCCAGAATATATAGAGGCGTTGAGTCAGCTACAAGACAAGGTGCCGGAGTTTAGCGCTGAAGTTGCGATCGCCACGGTGGAATCAGAGTTGGGCGCTCCTATTTATTCGCTTTATCGCCAGTTTGACTTGATACCCATTGCGGCTGCCAGTTTAGGGCAAGTCCACAAAGCCCGGTTACACACGGGTGAAGAGGTGGTGGTGAAGATTCAGCGCCCAGGGTTAGAGCGATTGTTTCATTTAGACCTAAAAGTGTTGCGGCGACTGGTGCGTTTTTGCGATCGCACCTTCCCGTGGATTCGGCAATATCAGATAGAAGCCATTTACCGAGAATTTGCGGAGGTTCTGTACAAAGAGATTGACTACATCCAAGAAGCCATCAATGCCGATCGCTTTCGGTTTAACTTTCGGCAGCATCCTCGCATTTTGGTGCCTAAGATTTATCCTAAATATACGACTTGCAAAGTGCTGACGATGGATTATGTGCCGGGAATCAAAATTAGCGATCGCCAAAGCCTGGAAGCCTGCGGAATTAATTTGAAAGAAATTAACCAGCTAGGCATTTGTAGCTACCTCAAGCAGTTGTTGCAAGATGGCTTTTTTCAGGCAGATCCTCATCCTGGTAATATGGCGGTCAGTCCTGATGGCTGCCTAATTTTCTATGATTTTGGCATGATGGCGGAGGTTCAGCCAATTAACAAAGACCAAATGGTGAAAACTTTTTTTGCGGTACTGCGGAAAGATACCGACGAAGTGATAGACACGTTGATGGATATGGGGCTGATCGAACCTGTGGCAGATCGGACTCCCATCCGCCGAGTCACGCACTTTGTGCTGGAGCACTTTACCGAAAAGCCCGTAGAACTGCCAGCTTTTACCCAAATGCGCACTGAACTTTATGCCTTGTATGAACAGCAACCTTTTCGCCTGCCGCCCAAGATGACGTTCATTTTGAAGGCACTTACTACTTTAGATGGAGTCGCTCGTACCCTCGATCCTGATTACAGCTTAATGATGGCAGCAAAACCGTTTGTAAAAAGTCTTGCAGCTAGCAATCAGGGAAATAGCGGCATTATTGAGCTAGTGCGTCAAGCTCAGAAGTTTGTTCTGTTCAAACTACGTCAGCCCAGTTCGACGGAGCTTTTGCTGCGCCAAGTTGAAGAGCAGCGAGAGCAAGAAGAATTTCAAAGACGGATGCAAGTGTTAGCCAGCGATCGCGCTGCAAAACATCTTAACCTGTCAATTCGCTGTCTCATTCAGGCTTGCTTTACCGGATTTGCGCTATTATCAACCACCGTGTTGCTAGTCAATAATTATGTTGGTTGGGCGATCGCGACAGGGGTGTTAGCCAGTGTTGGAGGAATCATATTGCTCCGCAGCCTCTTTCAACTCATTATTCAAGATCAGTTCAATCAAGCGGTTGGAAAATAGAGTGTAATTCTCCTCTCCTAATCTGATTTCCCTTATTTTCTAGATCATGTTCAAAGTTGTCACCCCTGGTTTTTCTCAAGAGTTTGAACGGTGGACAGAGGCGCTCAATGCTGGCAAAGCTCTCATGCCAAACTGCAAGTGGACCGAAACCGTCAAGATTTATCTGTGTAGTGAACTGGTGTGGCTCTATAGCCGAGAGTACAAATACCCTCAATACATTGGCGCTGGCAACTACAACTTACTAGCCAAATTGTTTATTCAAGAAGCGCTGGAGGACTCCGCAAAAACAGAAATCGAGGAACAAGCCGATCCTAATGAAGGCTTGCTCCCCGATTGATTTATAGACTCTTCAATTAAACAAGCGCTTAATCCGAATCGGTATCTTTCTTATCGACAATCACCACAAAGTTGGCTTCGGGAGACTGCTGTTTAAAGAACAGAAGGTGACCGTCTGCATCAGAGCGACTGCGATAGCGAGCAACAATCACCAACTGCTTGTTAGGCATCAGTTGAGCGATCGCCCAACGATTGAGTCTCTGTTTATAAGACTTGGGTTCAAGGTCAGACACAAGGCTGTTGATCTCGGCGTTAGATTTCATAAAAGTTGCGTCTTCGGTAAAGAATATAAGCGTTAGCAAATCTGTCGTCGGAAGTATGCAAGCGCCATACATTCACAATTCAGCAAAACGAAGTTAAAATCAGCTAACTGTCAAGCTGTATCTATCAAATCTGACCCGCTCGATCAGGTTGAATTTTGAACAATACGAGATTTGAACAGTACGAGAAATGAAGCAAATAACGGGGGCTTTTCTTTGAAGACCACAGAGGAATTTCATACTGACTGAACCCTCATCAAAGCACTCTTCACCCCCCACTAAATATAAAGTTTTTGTAAGCACCGTCGCTTAATTAAGGTTGAATTCTACTAATGCAGGGAGAAAATTTCGATTTTCATGCAGAGAGCGACTCAATTTGATTAGAGCAAAACGCTTTAGGGCGCTCAAGTTTGACCATTGAGCAAGAGTCAATTTTGCTCCAACTTCGGCTGCTTTCTCTTGCACACTAGCAGGAATTTGATTGGCGTTCAACCAGGGGGGGGCGGGGTCGATTGGCAAGTCAGAAGCAGCCGTTTCGGTTCGCTGTTGCACAAGGCGATGCAAAAACTCACGATAGTGCTGCGTTTCGGCTTCCGTTTCGCAGGGTAAGTTAACAATTTGAATGCGATCGCCCGGTTCAAACCGATGCCAATGCTGTAACTTTAGCTTGATGCCACAGGTATCCAGTTTGAACCGAACCTGCATCGGAATGCAGCGCAACGACTCAACAAAATCAGATTCAAAAGCAAAAAAATCGCTCATGGTTGCATCCCCTCAGTTCATCTCATTCGGCAGTTAGGTTAGATCTAGTTTTTTCGATCAGGAGAAAGGGGCTTGCTGAATCATCTCGCTCACCTTTTTTGCGGTCGCGGGGGCTAAAAGCACGCCGTTCCGATAGTGACCACTAGCGACGATAACGTTGTGATAACCCGTTAGCAGTTCAACGATGGGCGCAGGACGACCTTCCGGGCGAGGACGCAACCCTGACCACTGTTTAATAACCGTAGCGTTTTTTAATGCAGGCACCCAAGCGATCGCCTGCTGCATCATCGCTTCTAGCCTATCGGCGCTGGGCTGCGGAGTTTCACAGTCGTGTGTTTTGGCATCGCTAAACTCCACAGTTGCGCCAATCCAGTACGATCCCTTGCCTAATGGCACTAAATTCACATCATTTCCAGCGATTATGGGCTGCTGTTCAGGCAATTCTCCAGGGTTCTCTAGCGCGATCTGCACAGCTTGCCCTAGAACCGGACGCAGATCTAGAGGCTGTCGCAGACTAGCAGTGAGGCAGGAGGAGCCTAATCCGGCTGCAATAATTAGCCAATCCAAATCGATGGTTGCAGCGGCGGTGTGCAGGCACGAGAGCTTTGCGCGACTTGCTTGACTGTTTGCTTGACTGTCAATAGATTCCAGCGTTATTGGGGTGTTGAACTGAAAACTGACTCCATTCAGTTCTGCGGCGGCGACTAGCGCCAGTGTGAGAGCGGTTGGATCGACCTGGCGATCGCTAGGAGAATAAACGGCACTTATGACCTGATCTAAGCAGAGATAGGGATAGTGTGCCGCGAGATCAGGGAGATCGCAGAGTTCTAACTGCAATCCTTGATCGTGGCGAATGGATACCAGCGATCGCCAGCGATCCAGATCTTCTCCCCCAAAAAAGAGCCGCAAAATTCCCTGCCGATTGTAAGGAATTTTGCGATTTGTTAGGGCTTCTAGCTGAGGAATCCATTGATCGTAAGTTTGAATGCCCAACAGCCGTCTTTGTAGGCTGTTGCCCTTTGGCTTTTGGCTAATAGATGCCATGAGAACCCCCAGAGCCGCGCCCGTAGAAGCTTGGGCAGGCGCTTGACGATCGAATACCTCAATTGACAAGTGAGGGATCTGGCTCAATTCGTAGGCGATCGCCGCCCCCACGATGCCACATCCAACAATAACAACTTTCACATCAAGCGATCTACTCAACGGTTGGCGCAGTTTCAAAGCCCTCTGGGGGTGCTTGCTCACCCAAGGGAACTTCTGGCATCTCCGGCTCAACATCGGGAGGCGTGGGTGCTAGCAATTCCTTCAAAAAGCTCGTTTCACGAGGTGCAACTGGCTCAGGTGTTTTTAGCTTGGGGCGGGCAGCTTCGGGCACCAACGCTAAAAACGCATCAAAGTTTTTGACGGCTGCATTATATTCACGCTGGGCAACAACCGCATTTGAGTTTTGCGCGGCGAGATCGAGTGCAGTCAAATCATTAAAAACTTCTTTAGCTAGTTTTCGGGCAGCAGGTTGAGCATCGGGCAGCAGGTTACGAGAAACATTCTGCATTTTGACCCGCAACTCTCCTAAAGGACCGTGAATTAAGTTTCGGGCAAAAGTCCAATCTCGCTGCTCAACAAGGGCACCCAATTCAGGCAGGCGATCGCGCATTGTCTGTAACTCGGTCGCATATCCCTGAATTTGCTCTAACTGGTCAGGGACATAAGTTAAAGGCTTCTTAACTTTGGCAGCCTCAACTCGCCCTATCCCAATTGCTAAAACCATTAACAAAACCAAAGCGGCTGACACTATCGAGCGAATCTTCACCATGACTTGTTGACCCAATCTTGCCGAATGAATGACTGACCGACTTAAACAGCATCAAAGCAAGCCATGTTAATGATCAATGACCGCTTTAAAAGCTCTACGTCAAGCAGTGTATATCAAAACCGCTTCCCCTGACCTAGCTCACTTGCCGCTAAACTTATGTTAGACCCCACGGGTCTTTGGGTTTGTTGCTAAGGGTTGGACATGGTGAAAGTGATTGGTCGTCAGGCGTTGGGTCGTCAAGGGGTGTATGACATTGGGGTTGAACGTGACCACAATTTCGTGCTGGCAAATGGATTGGTTGCATCCAATTGTTTTAATAAATCCCACTCAACGGCGTATGGCTATGTCACTTATCAAACGGCTTACCTCAAGGCAAATTACCCCGTTGAGTATATGGCGGCACTGTTGACGGCAAACAGTGGCGATCAAGATAAAGCCCAGAAGTATATTGCAACCTGTTTTGCGATGGGCATTCAAGTGCAACCGCCAGATGTGAATCGATCGGGGGTTGATTTTACGCCAACCGGAGATGCGATCTTGTTTGGGTTAGGCGGGGTTCGCAATGTGGGGCTGGGGGCGATCGAAAGTTTGCTGGCATCGCGAGAATCGGAGGGATTGTTTAAGTCGCTGCCTGATTTGTGCGATCGCGTAGACTCGCGGGCTGTCAACCGGAGAGCCTTGGAAGCGCTGATTCACTGCGGTGCTCTCGATCAGCTAGATCCTAACCAAAACCGCAACCAGTTGATTCACGATCTAGACCTGATTTTGGATTGGGCACAGTCACGCTCGCGCGATCGCGCGAGTGGACAAGGCAACCTATTTGACATTCTTGGCAGTAGCCAAGCCACTGTAAACGCATTTGAATCGGCTCCCAAAGCCAACCCTGTGGCTGACTTTGCTCAACAAGAACGACTGCGATTAGAAAAAGAAATCATTGGCTTCTACATTTCTGATCATCCACTGAAACCGCTGCAAGCCGCTGCCCGGATGTTGGCACCCATTAACTTGGGCGACTTGCAAGACTACGCCGAAGGTTCCTCAGTGAGTGCGATTGTCATGTTAACCAGCCTCAAGCCGGTGACCACCAAAAAGGGCGATCGCATGGCAATTCTGACCCTAGAAGACTTAACCGGAAACACCGAGTCAGTCGTTTTTCCCAAATCCTATGAGCGCATCAGCGAAAAACTAATTGTAGACGCGCGGCTGATGGTGTGGGGCAAGGTTGATCGCCGGGATGATCAAGCGCAATTTATTGTCGAAGACGTAGAACCGATTGAAGCGGTTCGCATGGTGATGGTTGATCTAGAGCCGAAAGTTGCCAGCGATATTGAACAGCAGCATCGCCTCCGCACCGTGTTATTGCAACATCGGGGCGAGGACGATCGCGGTAAGGTGCCTGTGGTGGCGATCGTCAGTGCCCCAGATAAGCGTCATTTCGTCCGATTTGGTCCTCAGTTCCGCGTTGATGATCACCAAGCTGCTGTCAACGCTTTACTTAAAGCCGGGTTTCAAGCGCGTATTTCTTCCCTCACCACGACTGTTTAAGCGATGCTCAATTTGTAATCCCCTGAGAGCCGTTGAGCAAATTTGGCAACGCTGCCGAATGGAACTCACGTAAAAAACTGTACCGCTGGCGGCAGCTAATTAGTACAATCGTTTCGCAGGCTCTTGTTCCCAACGCGATCGCGGGTTGGGTCAAAAATCTAGATACAATAAAATGCTGCCAGTAGAGAGGAATGCATGACCACGTCTCCGTCATTTGAGGCATCTGAATCACTCCGCGATCGTCTAAATCAACTGATTGACCAACTTCCGCAGACCAAACACGGGGAATTAATTCAGTTAGCGTTAACAACCCTGGTACAAATGACTGAGGATGAAATCGATCGCCTCGACTGGAAAATTTTGAATGCCTCCCTACAAGACATGGAACGAGCATTCAAAGTGCTTTATCCCTATCGTCACGTTCGCAAGATCTCTATTTTTGGCTCTGCCCGCATTCCCTCACACACAGCAGAATATCAAATGGCGGCAGACTTTGCCCGTCGTGTTGCCGACCTAGGGTTTATGGTGATTACCGGCGCAGGACCCGGAATTATGCAGGCTGGTAATGAAGGAGCCGGACGAGAAAAATCGATTGGGTTAGGAATTCAGCTTCCCTTTGAACAAGGATCTAATCCCTTTATTGAAGGTGACCCTAAGCTCGTTCCTTTCAAATATTTCTTTACCCGAAAGCTATTCTTTCTTAAAGAAAGCGATGCCCTTGCGCTATTTCCGGGCGGCTTTGGCACCTTAGATGAGGCATTTGAATGCCTCACACTTTGCCAAACGGGTAAATCCCTGCCAATCCCGCTGGTGCTGATCGATCGCCCCGGTGGCGACTACTGGCACGATTGGCTAGAGTATGTGCAAAAACAACTCCTCAAGCGTGGCTTAGTCAGTGCCGCTGATTTCAGCCTCTTCACCATCACCGACCAGCTAGATGAAGCTTGCGACATCATTACTCGCTTCTATAGCGCCTTTCATTCCTGTCGCTATGTGGGCAAGCGCCTAGTCATGCGTCTCAACATCGAAATTTCTGATGAAGCGGTAGACCATCTCAACCGCAGTTTCAGCGATATTTTAGTGAAAGGGCAAATCGAAAAAAGCCATGCCCTCCCTCAAGAAGCTCAGGATATGTCGGTTGGCAAATCTCGGCTGGTATTGCACTTCAACCAGCGTGACTTAGGACGGCTCTACCAAATGATTAATGAGATCAATCGGTTTGGCATGGAGCCTTTGGAAGAGATGCCTCATCCAGAATGGAAATAAGCAGGGACTAGAGATAAGAGATAAGGAGCCAATGATGTTCGCCTATGCTAGATTGCCCAATGCCTTCAATTTCTGACATCCGACTCCTAATTCTGACGACTCGCCACTGGCGGAGATACCCGCTAGAATGATCAAAGGTTTACTACGGCGTTGGTGACTACCAATAATGTTTTATGATCTATGCCTTCTGAATAAGGGAACTATGAGGTCTGGCGGCAGTAGACCGGGCATGTCGCTAGAAATAGCCATGTAATCCCGGAAACTTAAAGCACAGGCGATTGGTACCCACCTGGTCTAGCACCAGGTCAAAAACTGAGGTAAGACGGCGCTGCGGTAGACTCATTAGCTTTTGAATTCCTCTGTTCTTTTTGAGCGGAGGAATTTTTGATTTTATGATTTGATTTGATTTGATTTGATTTGATGAGCGGTAGTTTTGAGGAAAGAGCAGGGCATAAGCCGGGTTCTGTTCACCTTGAAAAGGGGACGGTTATCTATCTAAGACGGTTGTTGCCAAACGCCTCCAGCGGACTCGCAAAAATGCAGTGCATTTTTGCCGGAGCGGGAAAAAGACCAACCCTAGCTCCTACTGCCTTGCATCCAACCGGGGTTTACCTAGCCAGCACTTCTCAGTGCTGCTGGTGCGCTCTTACCGCACCCTTGCACCCTTACCAGAGTAGTTATGAGTTATGAGCTTTAAGTTTTGAGTGAAACTCTCATCCTCAGTTCTCGTACCTCAGTCCTCACTCTTCGGCGGTATATTTCTGTGGCACTATCCTCACGATCGCTCGCACTGGGCGTTACCCAGCAAGTTTGGTCTTTCGGAAGCCCGGACTTTCCTCGAACTGCATCGCAACTCGCAACCATCTCGCCTACTCTTTCCAAACCTAGTGTAGTTGAAGCGGCTAGGAATTAGGAAATAGGGTTTGTCTTCAGTCCCTACTCCTTTGGATTCCAGGGTAATCCGGCGTACCAGGGCAACTTTTTTAAGATGAATTTGCAGCGTAGTTGAATGCGATCGCCGTTTGCACTGTAGGTCGAGCCAATTAGTCGCAGCGCTAAATCTAAACTGAACTCCAGCGGATCTATCCTTGCGACAAATCGGGCGTATTTTTTTTTCGGGGGGTCCTCTTTACTTTTTTTAAGCGCTTCAAAATCTAGCAACGGTTTGCTCACCTCCATTTCTAGCGCCACGGCAGTATCTTGGTCGTTTGGCTCTTTGCGCTTTAAAGCGTCTTCTGCGGTGATCACTTCTTTTAAGGTTGCACCGGAAGCAACGGTACTGAAGACCTGATTTTGAAACAAGTCTAAGGTGGTGCCAGGAACAAGGCGGGTCACGCGGCGCGATCGCCCTTGCAAATCAGTTGTGGCGCAATAATCCCAATCAATATAGATAGAGTGAGTCTGGGATTTGTTGGTCACCTTGACTGTAAATTGCTTCAGCTTGTCATCTTTACCAAACTCGTAGCGCTTCTCAAAATCAAAACCAATGCCGACGATGTCCTGAAGATTTTGGTCGGTTAACTGCTGCTTCAGAAGTGCTTCATCCAACGAAACCGTATATTCATCATTAAAACTATTCACAATTTGGGACAATGCCCACGCAATGGTCACTAGGTAAATCGTCAGAATAATCGGATCAATCGATCTCATCGAGAATGGTTAACCTCGATCGCTTTTTTGTCAGGATTACTAGCAGAATTTACGGCTGACATATCATCAAACCAGCCCCGTTTCCAAAAAAGAGTCACCATGGCGATCGCGGTGAGCAGCATCGCCGCCAAACAGATAGGATAGCCCCAAAACGCATTCAACTCTGGCATATTGAAGGGCGACTTTTCAGGATTAAAGTTCATGCCATATACTCCGGCAATAAACGTTAACGGAATAAAGATGGAAGATGTCACGGTTAACACCTTCATCACTTCGTTCATTTTGTTGCTGACCGACGACAGATAGATATCCATCAAGCTAGACGCTAATTCCCGATAGGTTTCCACCATATCTAACACTTGAATCGTATGGTCGTAGCAATCACGCAAATAAACGCGCACATCATCGCTAATTAAAACACTGCCATCTCGAATCAACGCATTAATGGCATCGCGCTGGGGCCATATTGCCCGACGCAAGGTGAGTAGATCCCGTTTTAGATCATGAATCTTTTGCAAAGTTTGGCGGCTAGGGTTGATTACCACCTCATCTTCTAATTCTTCAAGCTGTTCACCATAAATCTCTAGCACTGGAAAGAAACCATCAATAATGGAATCAAGCAGGGCATAGGTCAAATAATCAGCATTACTACAACGAATTGCGCCTTTGCTGGTGCGAATGCGCTCTCGGATAGGACCAAAACTGTCATAGTGGGGTTCTTCTTGAACCGTCAGCAGGTAGTGCTTTCCTAAGACGAAGCTCACCTGCTCACTTTCAAACGTTTCTTCATCCTCTCGCAGCGTTACCATGCGAGCGATGATCAACAGTTGCTCTGGATGTTCTTCCACTTTGGGGCGCTGAGGGACATTGACCATGTCTTCTAACACGAGCGGATGGAGGTTAAAAACTTGCCCCAATCGCTGCATGATCTCTTCATTGCCAAATCCCTTAACATCTACCCACGAGACGGATTCAGTATCGAGGTAGGGGATAACTTCTTCGGGTGTGCTGAGTTCGCAGCGAGTAGCATCGTCTTTACAATAATCAATTAAAACAATGACGGGTGGTGGCGAGTTTGGGTCAATATCCAGCGCTCCTGGCAGTTCTCCAGGGCTGTGGTAATGGTAGTCAATGTAAGAATTATCGTCTTCAACGTCGGGGGAAACGGGTTGCAGTGTGTGGGGGCGCAAGCGGTGATTTACCATGCAAAGAAACCTCTAACAAATTTTCAAGAACCGCTCATTGCCAGTGTACTGTTGCTGTGGCACAGAGTTATTGCGATCGCAACAGTTCCTTGCCATTTTGGACGGCAACCAAATTTACTTTGAGAGGACCTGCTGTAAAGGTGGTTTGCTCGGCGATCGTTCTTAACTCTATCGTTTCGTTGTACTCTTGCAGCTTTTCGATAAATGCCAGCAAATCTTGCACCCGCCCCTCCCCAATTTGTACGGTATCCGTCAAAATCCCCAACCGACGCGCCCGGAACCCGGCGGCTGTGACTAACAGATTAATTCGCTGCTGAATCTGCACTTCACTGAGGGTCGCCGGATTGAGCGAGGTCGCGGCAATCAAATCGCCTTCTCGAAAAACAACCTGGTTGGGAGCCGCTTCTGCAAAAACTTGAACTAAGTCTTCTCCAGTGAGATAGTTAGCCGCCGAAGAAATACGCACCACATAATCTTTTCCGTTACTCACTTGCCTAATCAATTGATCTACTTCGGCTTTGGTAATTTGAATAATTTGACCTTGCAGCTTCGTGCCGGGTCGCACCAACTGGGTCGCGGATCGGTTGGCATCTTGTAAAAGTTGATCGACGGCGGATCGGGCAGCGCGTGGGTCCAGAATCCGAACTACTGCTGAAGAAAGGACTTGCCCTCGCTGGACTGCTACATTGCCACGACGCAATCCTTCAGCTTCTCGCTCTAGCTTGTTAATGTCTTGTGTCAAAGAATTTTGCCGACTCTCTAGCTGTTTTAACCGCCCTTCTCGCTCGGCGATCACCGCATTTTTGGCTTTAATTTCTTCTTCGGCTACCGCCACCAGGCGACTACGCTCTGCTTGCAGTTGGCTGATATTTGAGCGAAATTGGAGTACTTGCTCAGAAATAGTGGCAAGTTGACTGCGGTTTTGTTCGAGGGTGTGCTGAATCGCCACGCGATCGCTCATGGCGCGGTTTCGTTCGGCGATCGCGCTTTTTAAGGAGCCACCAATCGTTTGGATCTGTTTTTGAGTACTCGCTAATTGTTTTTGGGCAGTAATTTCTTGAGCTTTTGCCCGATTCAATTCTGCTTCAGTGCGGTTCTTTTGAGATTGAGCGGTTTCTAGCTGGCTTTTCGCATCGTTGAGTTCAGAGCGCGTGCGTCTCAGCTTTCGTTGAATCGTGCCTAGCTCAAAGACTCCGGTGCGGAGTGGACCACTGGTTGCAAACAAAATTGCTAAAGTGGAAGCGGCAACGGCGATTCCGGTCAAAATGGTGATCAAGGTAGCCGTGCGGCGAGGGCGCAAGTTAAATAGGCTAAGGCGAGCTTTGCCGACCTTTGTGCCGATGCGATCGCCCACCGTAGCAATCACACCACCAATTACCAGAATTGCAACTATGAGGATCAGCCCCGTAGACATCGCTGCTCCAAACCAAAACGCCCCAACCTTTGCAATGCAAACAGGGGCAGACTCATCTCTAGCCTACCCCATGAATCTTCTATGTTGACTGCCGCTAACTAGTCAATGTGTGAGTAAAAAACTCTTTTGATGAATCTGTAGCCTCTAGCGAGTCATGTAAACTGCTGACTTAAGGTTACAGGATTATGAACCGTAATTTTCTTCTTGTGGATCGAAATCATATTATCTTGCCTCAAGTCGCCTAAAAGCCGAGTGACGGTAACGCGGGTAGAGCCAATTGCTTCGGCGATCGCCTGATGAGAGAGCTTCAAATCGATCGTAATTCCTTCCTGACTCGGCGTGCCAAAATCTCGGCAAAGAATCAACAAAAAGCTAACCAAGCGAGACCCCATATCTCGATGAGCCAGCGTTTCAATCATCATCTCGGTCTGCAAAATTCGTGAAGATAACCCTTGCAGCAAAATCATTGACAAATCAGGATTGTCTTTTAAGGCTTTTTCTACCTGCTCGATCGGCACCGAAAGCAACTCCACAGGGGTAAATGCCACCGCATGATAAAAGCGATCGGAACGATGCCCCGTAATCAACGACAGCACGCCAAACACGCTATTCTCTCGCAATAGGGCAACCGTAATCTCTTCCCCTGCTTCGTATACTCTAGAGAGCTTCACAGCGCCCTTAACCAGAAAGTAGACGCGCTCAGCCGGATCGCCTGGAAAGAAAATTGTTTTGCCCCGTTCAAACGATTCAACAACGGGTGGAAACATCCCATTTCCCATCTGACGAAATACCGATGCCAGTGGTCTATCTTGCGTCACAACCATATTCCCCTGCTCAGAGTCCTTACTACGTGCCAACTTGTTGAATGAAACACGCTGAATGACTAGCATTCAACTCTGTAACTTAGAATACTTAAACGTACTACTGGAGTGTTTTTTGTACCCTCTGTTACAAAGTGTCGCGATCGCAGTCAACCCGCAAAAGCTTGAAGTCATTGTCTCAAGGTCTCTTCAACACTTAAAAAGTGCAGAAATTACCAGTATATTAGCCGCAGCTTAGCAAATTGAATAGAATTCGGGATGATAAAAATGCGAAGAGCTAAGACTCCTATTCTCAGCTACTGCCAGTCCCTATTGCTTAAGAACTTTTGAACTAGTTCAGATTGCTATCTTTATACTCCATATTTCAGTATCCTCATAGGTGCCCTCAAAGGATGATTGCCATGCTAGATTTGACTGGAAAAAACGCCCTTGTAACTGGAATCGCTAATAATCGCTCGATCGCCTGGGGCATTGCCCAACAGCTTCACAAAGCCGGCGCAAACATCGGCATTTCCTATTTGCCCGACGAAAAAGGAAAAATGGAAAAAAAGGTGACTGAGTTAGTCGAGCCGCTCAACCCCAGTGTGTTTGTTCCACTCAACGTTCAAGACGATGCTCAAATTCAATCTGCCTTTGAAACCGTGGGCAACCAGTGGGGCAGAATTGACATTTTGATTCATTGTCTGGCATTTGCGCACCGAGATGACCTGACCGGCGGGTTTGTAGAAACGTCTCGTGCCGGGTTCGCCACCGCCTTGGATATCAGCACCTACTCTTTGGTTAAACTTTGCGGGGCGGCAAAACCATTGATGACCGAAGGCGGCAGCGTTGTCACGCTGACTTATTTGGGTGGGGTGCGAGTGATCCCCAACTACAACGTCATGGGCATTGCCAAAGCGGGCTTAGAAATGAGCGTCCGCTATTTGGCAGCAGAACTGGGTCCTC
Organism: Leptolyngbyaceae cyanobacterium; assembly: GCA_041752515.1. Lineage (GTDB taxonomy): Bacteria > Cyanobacteriota > Cyanobacteriia > Leptolyngbyales > Leptolyngbyaceae > ULC077BIN1. The sequence goes on from JBGSWI010000113.1 coordinate 68,104, forward strand.
AAAATATTCGCGTCAATGGCATTTCTGCGGGACCCATTCGCACTCTGGCATCCTCTGCGGTAGGCGGAATTTTGGATATGATTCATCACGTGGAAGCAGTGGCACCCCTACGCCGCACGGTCACGCAACTAGAAGTGGGCAACACCGCCGCCTTTTTGTGCAGCGACCTGTCGAGCGGTATGACGGGGCAAATTTTGTATGTGGATGCGGGATACGAAATTTTAGGGATGGCTTAGGCTGGATAAATCAGTCTGGATAAATCAGGCTGGATAAATCAGTCTAGATAAATCAGTGGAAATAAGGGGCGATTCCCCTAGCGATCGTTTTACGAATCGCGCCCAGTAAACACCACCAACCCCTATAAACCTTAGTCAAACCCTACAGAATTTAGCAAGATGCGATACCCTTATTGAGAAACCGCACCTTCCACAAAATAGCTTCCATGAGCCAGACTCTCGATCTCAGCCACCTCAATTCCTCTCAGCGTCGTGCCGTAGAACATTACTGCGGACCGCTGTTGGTAGTAGCAGGAGCGGGTTCTGGCAAAACGCGAGCGCTCACCTACCGCATTGCCAACCTCGTTCTCAATCATCGAGTCGATCCCGAAAATATCTTGGCGGTCACCTTCACCAACAAAGCCGCGCGAGAAATGAAAGAGCGCATCGAAAAACTGTTTGCCGATCAAAAAGCCCGCAGCGATTTTGGCAAACCCTTAGATGCGCTGTCTCCCAGTGAGCAAACTCGGCTGAAATCTTACGTTTACAAAAATATTACCAAAGAGCTTTGGATTGGCACCTTTCATGCGCTTTGTGCCCGAATTTTGCGGCTTGACATTGAAAAATATCAAGACAGCAGCGGGCGCAAGTGGACGCGCAATTTTTCTATTTTTGACGAGTCGGATGCCCAAAGTTTAGTTAAAGAGATTGTCACTCAAAAACTCAACTTAGACGACAAAAAGTTTGATCCGAAATCGGTTCGCTATGCCATTAGCAATGCGAAAAACAAAAGCCTTTCGCCCCAGGATTTAGAAAAAGATCAGTCCAATTTTCGGGGGCGGGTGATTGCCAATGTTTACAGCATGTATCAAGACACGCTGTCGGCAAATAACGCGCTGGATTTTGATGACTTGATTCTCACGCCAGTCCATTTGTTGAAGCAAAATGAGCAAGTTCGCGACTATTGGCACAAGCGGTTTCGCCATGTTTTGGTGGATGAATATCAAGATACAAACCGGACACAATATGACCTAATTAGTTTGTTGGTGACCAATGGCGCGGCTTCCAATACCTTTAAGGACTGGGACTATCGCTCGGTGTTTGTGGTGGGCGATGCGGATCAATCTATTTACTCGTTTCGGGCGGCAGACTTTACCATTTTGATGGGGTTTCAGGATGACTTTGGCGATCGCCTGCATGACGATGACACCCGCACCATGGTTAAGCTGGAGGAAAACTACCGCTCGACGCGAAATATTTTAGAAGTCGCCAATCAACTGATCGACAACAACACCGAGCGCATTGATAAAGTGCTGAAGCCGACGCGGGGCGAGGGTGAGCCGATCTTTTTGTATCGAGCCGATGACGAAACCTCAGAAGCAGAATTTGTCACCCATCAAATTCGCCAATTAGAAGCAAAGCATCCCGAACTGCACTACGGCAAGTTTGCCATTTTGTATCGCACTAATGCTCAATCGCGGGCAATGGAAGATTCGCTGGTGAAATTGCAAATTCCCTATAAAGTTGTGGGCGGACTGCGCTTTTACGATCGCAAAGAAATTAAAGATGTGTTGGGATATCTCAGGGCGATCGCCAACCCGTTTGATACGATCAGTCTCTTGCGGGTGATTAATACGCCTCGCCGGGGGATTGGCAAAACTACGATTGATTCGTTGGTCAAAGCTTCCCAAGAGTTAAGCTTGCCACTTTGGGAAATCCTATCAGATGAAACTTCAGTCAAATCTTTAGCGGGTCGCTCGTCTAAAGGGGTGCTTCAGTTTGCTCAGATTATTCAAAAATGGCGACAGGAATTGGATTCGCGGTCTGCTAGCGAAATCGCCCAGGGGGTACTTGAAGACTCTGGCTATGTGACAGACTTGAGAACCCAGGCAACCGATGAAGCGACCGATCGCCTCGAAAACGTCCAGGAACTTTACAACGCCGTGCTGCAATTTGAGGAAAACAACGACGATCCCAGCCTGCTCGGTTTCCTCGCCAGCGCCTCGTTAGCGTCTGACCTGGATAACTTGGGTGAAGAAGATCAAAAAGTCTCCTTAATGACGCTGCATTCCTCCAAAGGTCTGGAGTTTCCAGTGGTGTTTTTGATCGGGTTAGAGCAAGGTCTGTTTCCTAACTACCGTTCCCTGGAAGATCCGGCTGCACTGGAAGAAGAGCGGCGGCTTTGCTATGTGGGAATCACTCGCGCCCAGGAGCGGCTGTTTATCTCCTATGCGCGCGAACGCCGACTCTATGGCACCCGCGAACCTGCCAGTCCCTCGTTGTTCTTAGCAGAATTACCGAGAGAATTGCTCAATTCTAATGTGGCAGCGGCGATTCCAAGTAAGTGGACAAAGCCGATTTCAGAAATTCGGCGGAATAAAAGCGAAGCGCGCAATATGCCTAACAGTCATGCTAACGATTGGAGCGTGGGCGATCGCCTGATTCACAAAGCCTTTGGGGAAGGGGAAGTGACTCGCATCTTTGGCGCAGGCAACAAAATCTGTTTGGCGGTCAAGTTTCCAGGATTGGGGCAAAAGATTATTGATCCTAAAATGACTCCGATTCAACGAGAAGATTAGTCACCCCGTATAACCAGCCGTTTGACGGTGGGCATAGTGGCGCATTGCGATCGCCAAGCCCAGCAAAAACAAGAAACCCATAAGTCCGACTAAAGGATTACGGTTAATGCCTGTGACCCAAGCCGGGACTCGATTAGTGTATTCAACCAGCTTGCCCACTTCGACTAGGTAATTGCCCCAAACTAACCCCGCATGAAGCCCCATGGGCAGCCCCAACCTGCCTCTTAATCTTTTAAAGCCCCGGTAGTCTTTTCCTGCGGGATCATCGCTTGCTCGTTTTGCCCAAACTAGGGCAATTCCTAAACAAAGCAGAGACGGAAACGCCAACAAATTGAAATGAATCGTTGCAAAGGCGATCGCATTGAACCACAAACATCCCAACGGCGTATAGTCGCGCTGGAGTTCATCAAATAGCCAACCGCGAAACAGCAATTCTTCGGCAACCGCGATCGCGATCGCAATCAGCAATCCTTCTAACAAAACTCTTGGAAAAAGAGCAGAGGGCGACTGCCACTCCACAAAACCCAACAGCGTTTCCACGCCAAACAGCAGCCACAAGCTGAAGAAGCCAATTCCTAAACCGCCAACAAGCTCTAAGCCAATCCTTGGGCTAAGCTCCCAACCATATTGCCAGAAAATGCGAGGCTCTCGATGAACGTGCTGACCCCAAATTCTGACTAACCCAATAAATATTAGGTATAGAACGATGAGCGTTAGAATGCTAGCCAAATTTTTATCTGCGACCAGCCAATGTCCCGCGATCGCAAACGGTGCCCACAGCACCAATAAGATGCCCACAAAAATAGCCACCCTCGCAGGTGCAGGATAGCGACTGATTTTAGACAAGAAACCTTTCAATCCAACATCCTGTTTATTCGTCTGGTTCGATTGTGCTGGTTAAACCATGCATCTTTAAAGTTTCACAGTAAAACTCAGCGTGTTCTTGCTCACAGGTAATCACCAATGCCAGCCCGTTCGTATGCGCTTCCATCATAATATCAACGGCTTGGGGCTGCGTCAGATTTGGAACTGTAGTGATTAAAACCTGAACAACGTGTTCCATAGAATTGAAATCATCATTGTGCAGCAAGACCCGGTAGCGAGGGGCAATCTTACGCACTGTTGAAGGTTTTGCAATAGTTTCGACCGCCACGACTTTAATCCTTTGTGTTAACTATCTCAGACTAACCAAAATTTATTCAATTGAAACCCGCAAATTTAAAGCGCCTTACAGGAAGAAAATTTTAACTCATTGATGCAGTATTTACATTGCTTAATCTTATTTATAACATCCAATCCCAATCGAAGTCCCTATTCAGCCAGAGTTTAGACGACCCCAATTTAAGACAATTTTCAATCCTTGCAGATTCATCTGAATAACCGCCGTTGATTGTAGGTCGCTTGTCCTAAAATCTTAGAGAGACGAGTGTTAAATTGCACTAACCCTTACTAATTATTTTGTAAAGCAGGATTATGGAGAATTTTTGGAATACGGTTTCTAAATACCCAGTATTTGTTGCTGGAACGATTCTGGGTGTATTTCTGAATGCGGTGAAACCACTGGCACCCTTGCTCAAAAATCCTGTGACCGCGATCGCGCTAGGTGGTGTAGCTGTGGGCGGTTTTGCCTTTGTTGCCTTTACCCTACGCGCCATGCTGGGATTGCAGCCGCTTTAGATTAACCGCATTTTGGCTTCACAGGCATTCATTCCAAGGGAGAGTTGAACGATGGCTACAGATCGGCGCGTTGCGCGTGTTTCAGAATTGATTCGGCGGGAAGTTAGCCAAATGCTGCTGACAGATATTAAAGACGATCGCGTGGGTGCGGGCATGGTTAGTGTCACCGATGTCACCGTTGCAGGAGATTTGCAACACGCCAAGATTTTTGTCAGCATTTACGGTGATTCTGCCGCGAAAGCTGAAACGATGGAAGGGCTAAGAGCCGCCACAGGCTTTGTTCGCAGCGAATTAGGGCAGCGGATTCGTCTTCGTCGCACTCCAGAAGTCACCTTCCTAGAAGATGTGGGGTTAGAGCGGGGCGATCGCGTGCTCACCCTGCTCAATCAACTCAGCCAAGAGCGCCCACCCGACGACATTGAAGGGAATGAAACCCAACCAATCAACCTTGCGATCGAATCTAATGGCGCTCCAAGCGACTTAGATGACGAGGAGGAAGAGGATGATGACTCAGAAGATGAGGACGACTTAGAAGACGAGGACGACGAATTTGACGAGGACGAGGACGACGAGGATGAGGACAGCCAACCATCCGCAAAATCATAAAAGCAGCCCAGTCTCGCTCCTAACGCCTTTTTTCTCTTTTCTTTTTTCTCTCCTCTTCTATGCAGTCTTTCCTTCCTCCCCTCGATTCACTTTCCTTGGCGGCTCAAGTTGCTCAAATGGTTGTGGTGCGAGCTTCCGGCTACTTGTTTGATCATCAAATTCGCTATCCCGCATGGGAACCACTCGCAGAAACGCTGGAATATTGGATTGCTGATCTCGGCGTGGGTGGCGTGATCTTGCTGGGGGGCAGTGCGGCGGAAGTGGCACTGCGAACTCAGCAGTTGCAAGATTGGGCACCTGTGCCTTTGTTAATCGCGGCAGATGTGGAAGAAGGCGTGGGGCAGCGGTTTGCCGGGGCGACTTGGTTTCCGCCCCCGATGGCGATCGCGGCGGTCTACCCACACAACCCCGATCTGGCGACTCACTACGCTGAGCAAATGGCAGCCATCACCGCTGAGGAAGCTCAGGCGATCGGGCTAAATTGGGTGCTGGCTCCGCTGGTGGATGTCAACAATAATCCTGCCAACCCCGTGATTAATGTGCGGGCATTTGGCGAAACGGTAGAAGCGGTCAGCGAACTGGCGACGGCGTTTATTCGAGGCGCAAAACCTTATTCAGTGCTGACGGCTGCCAAACATTTTCCCGGTCATGGCGACACGACGGTTGATTCTCACTTAGAGCTTCCCGTGATTCCCCATAATCTAGAGCGGTTGCAACAAATTGAACTGCCGCCCTTTGAAGCCGCGATCGCCGCAGGTGTTGATTCGGTCATGGGCGCTCATTTGCAAATTCCCGCCCTCGATCCGATTTATCCCGCCACGCTGTCTTCCCGAATTTTGACTCAGGAGTTACGCCAAAAACTGGGGTTTGAGGGATTGATTGTGACGGATGCGCTGGTGATGGGCGCGATCTCTAAGGGCTATGGTGCGAATGAAGCCGCCGTGCTTGCCGTCGAAGCAGGAGCCGATATTTTGCTGATGCCCCTTGATCCAGCGGGTGCAATTGAGGCGGTGTGCAGTGCCGTGGAAACCGGGCGAATTATGCCTGAGCGAATTCGAGACTCCGTGGAACGAATTTGGACGGCGAAACAAAAGGCGTGTGCGCCTCCCTTAAAAGAAACCACTTCCCATGCGTGGGAGTTGATTCAGCCAATCGTGCAAGCCAAAGATTTGATGGCGCAGTTAGCTCAGCCCAAGGCGATCGCATTAGTTAGCTCAATTTTGCAAGATTCGCAGCGAATCCATACGCCGGTTCTATCGCGCTTGGCTAATCAACCTTCGCCAGACAATCGAAATTTAATTATTTTAGACGATGCCTTAGAGCGCGATTTGATTGGAAACTCCACGCCAGCGGTGACTATTCCTCTCAGCAAGGGCTATCACCTAGAGCTAATCGATTCCCACACTCCCATCGACGCGCTCAATCGCTCTAGCACCCGTTACCAACCAACTTTGCTGCAACTTTTCATTCGCGGCAATCCGTTTCGCGGGAGTGCCGGACTCAACCAAACCGCCCAGGATTGGCTACAATTTTTGATCGACTCCGAGCAACTGCAAGCCCTGGTCATCTACGGCAGCCCGTATATTCTCGATCAATTTGTGCCAACCTTGCCGCCCACTGTGCCCTATGTGTTTAGCTATGGACAAATGCCTCAAGCCCAGGCGATCGCCCTCAATGCCCTCTTTCCGGTGGAATAGAAATAGGTCATGCTTTCCGCTACGATAAGAGCTTTAAAGCGGGGTTAAATCGGCAGCATGGGCAATACTTTCGGTCATTTGTTTCGGGTTACGACCTTTGGCGAATCCCATGGCGGCGGTGTGGGTGTAGTGGTGGATGGGTGCCCACCGCGTTTAGAAATTTCAACCGAAGAGATTCAGCTTGAACTGGATCGCCGTCGTCCGGGGCAAAGTAAAATCACCACGCCGCGCAAAGAAGCCGATCGCTGCGAAATCTTGTCTGGCATATTTGAAGGAAAAACCACGGGCACACCCATTTCGATTTTGGTGCGAAACCAAGACCAGCGATCGCACGATTATGACGAAATGGCAGTCACCTATCGCCCTTCCCATGCCGATGCTACCTACGATGCCAAATACGGCATTCGCAATCATCAAGGCGGCGGGCGATCGTCCGCACGGGAAACGATTGGGCGTGTGGCGGCTGGGGCGATCGCCAAAGCTATTCTGCGCCAAGCGGCGGGAGTCGAAATTATTGGCTACGTCAAGCGGATTAAAGATTTGGAAGGGGCGATTGATTCAGAAACCGTCACTCTAGACCAGGTGGAAAGCAACATCGTCCGGTGCCCGGATAGCGAAGCGGCAGAGCGGATGATCGAGCTAGTGGAGCGATTTCGGGATCAGGGCGACTCTTTGGGCGGCGTAGTTGAGTGTGTGGCGCGTCATGTGCCTAAAGGGTTGGGAATGCCAGTATTTGACAAATTGGAAGCTGATTTGGCAAAAGCGGTGATGTCTCTCCCCGCGACCAAGGGCTTTGAAATTGGCTCTGGCTTTGCCGGAACGCTGATGGCTGGCAGCGAACACAACGACGAATTTTATACCGACGATCGCGGCACTATTCGCACGGTGACCAATCGATCAGGCGGAATCCAGGGCGGTATTTCCAACGGCGAAACCATTTTGATTCGGGTTGCCTTCAAACCTACCGCCACTATTCGCAAGGAACAAAACACCGTGACACGAGCGGGAGAAGCCGTAACTTTAGCCGCGAAGGGGCGGCATGATCCCTGTGTGTTGCCTCGTGCAGTGCCGATGGTCGAGGCGATGGTGGCATTGGTACTCTGCGACCATTTGCTACGCCAGCAAGGGCAGTGTGGCGTTGTTTAACGCGGTGCCAGCGGTCAGAGATGAACCGGGATCTGCAAAGGTCGATGATGATTCATCCGCAGATCGCTTAAAATTGCCGAGTTGTTGATCAGTCCATCATCATGAAGTGGTCAGGATTGCTTAAAGCATTCAGTGGTTTTTTGGTCGCGATCGCGCTTCTCATCGGCGGTGGATTTCTTGCTGCCCAATATTTGATTACCCAATTTACGGTGCCGCCGCCTAAACCCATGTTTGCCAATGATAAACCAGCGTCTACGGCACAGCCAGCCGCGATCGCCCCCCCACCCAAGCCCCCCCAAAGCAAACCTACCCCAAGTGCGGCTCCTGCGCCCAAACCCAGTGAAGGCAGCTATCAGGCAGTTATTACTCTGTCGGAAGGCTTAAATGTGCGATCCAATCCGAATGCGAATGCTGACCGGGTAGGCGGCGTTGATTTTGATGAAGAAATAACAGTTTTAGAAGAGTCGTCCGATAAAGAATGGCAGCGAGTGCGAGGAAAAATCAGCGGGATAGAAGGCTGGATTAAATCAGGGTATGCCGAACGGATTAATTGAGTAAGAATTAATTGAGTAAGAGAAAAGCCCCCGGCGATCGCCGAGGGCTTTAAGATAAAAAGCGTTTCTACAATACTTCATGAATCTATACGTATTCTTTAGGAAAAAGTACGCAGCAGACCATTAAAGATATTTTTCCAAAGTCGTTGCAAGAGTGGTTTTAGGAACTGCTCCTACAACCATATCCACTCGCTGTCCACCCTTGAAAATCATCAAAGTAGGAATACTCCGAATACCATACTGGCTTGCGACAGTTGGGTTCTCATCAGTATTTAACTTAACAACCTTCACCTGTCCCTCGTATTGAACAGAGATTTCATCTACAATCGGTGCCACCATTCGACACGGACCACACCAGGGAGCCCAAAAATCAACTAGAACTGGAACTTCGCTTTCAAGAACTTCTTGTTTAAACGTAGAATCCGTAACTTGTGCGGCGGATGACATGCTCAAAAATCCTTGCCTAAACATGTTTCAAACATCCTACCATAGCCAGAAGATCCCCTTTTCAAACAAACTCTCAATATATAAACATAATTGCAGGAAGTCCCCCCTCAATCTGGGGGTTTTTTCATACCTTTAAAATAAGGAACCGCCCAAACAGTGTTTAGGCGGAGTGTGGTGTGAGGAGTGAACGGAAACTTTCGTCTCCGCTCTCTCTATTGTAAGCGACCTAAATCATTTTTCCAGGGGTTGTGAAAAAGACCGCACAAAGTTTTGAGAATTCAGTTGCAAAGTTGAATCTGCCCTAATTTTCTGACCCTTCAGGTTATTTTCCCATACCTAACTGCTGGGCTTTTTGATAAACTTTTCCTTCAGTCAGCAAAGAAGGGGCAATCACTACTTCCACTTGTTGCATTTCCTGGATGTTTTTTGCACCCAGAGTGCCCATGCTGGTTTTCAGTGCGCCCAGCAGGTTGTGGGTGCCATCATCTAGCTGAGCCGGTCCCCGCAAGATTTGTTCTAGGGTGCCTGTGCTGCCCACTTTAATGCGGGTGCCGCGTGGCAGGATGGGGCTTGGAGTTGCCATACCCCAATGATAACCACGCCCAGGTGCTTCTTTTGCCCTCGCAAAGGGGGAGCCAATCATTACGCCATCGGCACCACAAGCGATGCACTTACAAATGTCCCCGCCCGTAATCAATCCGCCATCGGCAATAATCGGCACATAGTTGCCCGTGTCGCGGTGATAATCATCACGAGCCGCTGCACAATCCGCGATCGCGGTTGCTTGAGGAACCCCCACCCCTAGCACTCCGCGTGACGTGCAGGCGGCACCCGGTCCGATTCCCACCAATACTGCGGCTGCCCCAGCTTTCATCAGGTTTAGCGCTACCTCATAGGTCACACAATTACCCAAAATCACCGGAATGGGCATTTCTAGGCAAAAGTTGGCTAAATCCAACGGAGTCACGGCTTCTGGCGAGAGATGGGCGATGGAAACCACAGTCGCTTGAATAAAGAAAAGGTCGGCTCCCGCTTTGGCAACCGCTTCACCATATTTCGTTGCTCCAAGGGGAGTGGCACTCACGGCGGCAATTCCGCCCTGTTGCTTAATCTCCTGAATTCGTTGGGTAATCAGTTCAGCTTTGACCGGTTCGGCATACAATTCCTGCATGAGCGTGACAAAACCATCGTTGCCTACTGATGCAATGCGATCGAGGATCGGGTTTGGATCTGCATATCGAGTTTGGATGCCTTCCAAGTTCAGTACGCCTAATGCGCCCAGTTGAGACAGATGTACTGCCATGCCCACGTCTACAACGCCGTCCATCGCACTGGCAATAATGGGAATTTCTCGGTCGATATTGCCAATTGTCCAGTGAGTATCTGCTAGAACCGGATCGAGGGTTCGCAATCCTGGAACGAGTGCAATTTCATCAATGCCGTATGCTCTACGGGCGGTTTTGCCCCTACCAATTTGAATGTCCACGCTCTTTTACCCAAACCTATTTCAGCTAGACTACCAAATTTCTAAGTTTGAATGTTGTTGAGTAATTTTGAAAACTGAAAGCGATCGCGTTTGCACCCCTTTCTAAAGATGCCAAAGCGATCGCTTTTTAGCCCAATCTAAAGGCTGGGTTAAAGAGTGGGTGTTGCAACCGGTAGTTCGCGGTAGTCTGCTACGATCTGCCGAAACTCGTCACCTTCTATCGTTTCTTGGTCGAGTAGGACTTCAACTAATCGATCTACTAAAGAACGATTCTCTCGGATGATCCGCCGAGCTTCTTCGTAGCAATCCAGCGCAATTTCTCGCACTTGGCGATCAATTTGAGTGGAAACTTCCTCAGAATATTCTTGACGGGGCATCATGCTTCGCCCTAAAAAGACTTCGCCACCCGGACTTTCCAATGCCACTAAACCCATGTTGGACATCCCATAGCGAGTGACCATTTCTCTCGCTAGTTCAGCCACGGCTTTAATATCGCCGCTGGCTCCAGCCGTCACCTCGGCGGAACCGAAGACCTCTTCTTCTGAGGCGCGACCGCCTAAAGCAATGGTAATGCGATCGGTCATCCACGATCGCGTGTAGAGTCCACTGTCAATCATTTCTTCGTTGAATGACTGTTGGGCAAAGCCGCCCACCCCGCCCGATCGCGGAATAATGGTGACTTTATTCAATGGATCAGAATTTTTGAGCAAGGTCATCAGCAGGGCGTGACCGACTTCATGATAGGCAATCAGGCGTTTTTTCTTGCTGTCTAGCAGCGGAGTCAGCGTTAGCCCAATTGTCACCCGGTCGATCGCGTCATCCACTTCCAGCATAGAAACGGCTTCTTTGTGGCGACGAGCCGTCAGGATTGCGGCTTCATTCAGCAGATTGGCGAGGTCTGCGCCGGAAAAGCCAGGAGTACGGCGGGCGATCGCTTCTAATGAAATATTTGGCTCCAGCTTTTTATCGCGAGCATGAACTTCTAAAATGCCAAGCCGACCGCTGTAGGCAGGCAAGTCTACGGAAATTTGGCGATCGAAACGTCCGGGTCGCAGCAGTGCCGTGTCCAACACATCGGGTCGGTTGGTTGCCGCAATGATGATAATGCCCGTGTTGCCTTCAAAGCCATCCATTTCGGTGAGCAACTGGTTGAGGGTCTGCTCCCGCTCGTCATTGCCGCCGCCAATGCCCGTGCCGCGCTGCCGCCCAACGGCATCAATTTCATCAATAAAAATGATGCAGGGCGCGTTTTCTTTCGCTTTTTTGAACAAGTCGCGGACGCGCGAGGCACCCACGCCCACAAACATTTCGACAAACTCAGAGCCAGAGATGCTGAAAAATGGAACGCCCGCTTCTCCCGCGATCGCCTTGGCAAGTAATGTTTTACCCGTTCCAGGCGGACCAATCAACAGCACGCCCTTCGGAATCTTCGCGCCAACTGCCGTAAATTTTTCTGGCTTTTTCAAAAAGGTGACTACTTCTTGCAGTTCTTCCTTCGCTTCCTCAATGCCTGCCACATCGTCAAACATCACGCCAGTTTTAGCTTCCATCTGAAATCGAGCGCGAGATTTGCCAAAGCTCAGCGCTTGCCCTGGTCCACCCGGCGAGTTTGCAGACCGCCGAATAATTAATAGCAAGCCCCCCAATAGCAGTAAGAACAAAAGCAAATGGGCAAGCAACCCCATCACAGCGCTGTTGTCGGCAGTGGGCTGGATTGCCAAATTTACCTTATTCTCCCGCGCTCGTTTAACTAACTCAGGGTAGTTATCAAACAGCGCAACTTCTTGAATTTCATCTTTCTTGCCTGAGTTTTCTAGCTTAACCTTAGCAACCTGTTGGACTGGATCAATCTCAATTTTGGTCACCTTGCCGTTATCAATGTTTACCAACAGGTCGCTGTAGCTCATGGGTTCGCGGTTTGAACCGCCACTCGCGATCGCTGGAACAGTTAACGTCAGCCCTTGAGCCACAACCCACAGAGCAGTAATTAACCCTTTTGCAGCCGAATTGCGTAACGGAAGTGATTTTACCAATGTTTTAGTCCAGAATCCTTTCATACGGATCGCCTTTCTGTTCTCCAGGTTCTTAGTTCTAAGGTTAGCTGTCTTTTCTGAGTAGCTTTCTCTGAGCAGCTATGAGCACCCCTTAGATGTTTAGTTTAGCTTGCTTTTATCCTAGATGACTTGAGGGGCTGAGTCGGCAGCACCGGGAGCCTATCCAATGTGGGCAAGTGAATTATTGCGATCGGGCTGGGGCGATCTTAGTTGGGCTGTACCTTAAACCGCAGTGCAATTTTTGGTAGAGTTTTTGCCATTTTTGATAGAGTTTTTGAAATTTTGCATCCCTAAAATTTTGTGCTTTGATTCAAGCAGGATTCAGCAAGCATCAAACTATTTTAGGATTGACATGGTAACCGCCCAAAAAAATGATTTAGAGTTTTACGATCGCAATGCTGATAACTGGTGGGATGAAGATACCAAAATCTACACGCTCTATCATCTCAATAAGCCACGATTTGAGTTTTTCGATCGCCACATTTCAAATTGGCAAGGCTTAAAAGCGCTAGATGTGGGTTGCGGCGGCGGTTTTTCCTGTGAGTTTATGGCGGCGCGTGGAGTTGCCGTATCGGGGATTGATCAATCGCAAAAATGTATTACGGCTGCTGATGCTCATGCGGTTAATAGTGGCTTTGCGATCGACTATCGCTGCGGAGTTGCAGAAGCTATGCCCTATGCTGATAGCAGCTTTGATGTAGTGATTAGCGTAGATGTGTTGGAACATGTGGAGAGCGTTCCACGGGTTTTATCAGAAGTATGTAGAATCTTAAAACCGAATGGCACCTTTTTCTTTGACACAATCAACCGCAACTTTAAATCCCGGTTGGTCATGATCTGGATCATGGAAAATATTTTGGGTGAAATTCAAAAAGGCGTTCATGATTGGAACAAGTTTATTAAGCCAGAAGAACTCACCGATTTGCTGACTAAAAATAGCTTTGAAAACGTAGAAATTCAAGGCTTTGATTTATTTAGTGAAGCTTTAAAACTTAACTTTTCTAATTACTTAGAATATCGAAAAACGGGCGTTCCCAGGATCATGATTAATGACGATACTTCCATTAATTACATTGGCAAAGCATCAAAGGTGACAGCCTTTGGCTTGTAATGTTGCAATCGATCAAGGAGTTACTGGCAGGCGTTGATTGGGGGGCGACGAGTAGAAAAGCGATCGCACAGCAGCAAACTCTCAGCAGTCTGCCTCAACCCACCATGCTCAATCTGTGAAGTTTAAGTAAATTTACGGCTTAAATCACATATTTTCTTTATGCAGGTGATTAATCGTAGTACGCTTAATATGTCTTAATTTTAATCGAAATATTTCTATGGTTCCTCCCCTAACAGTTGTTGCTTGCCGGGTCGATTTTTATTGCCTACCAATTTGTTTCCACTCTCGCTTTAGGAGTTAAAAACCCAATGCTTGATGCTCAATCTTTCTCAGCGGTGTCCATCGATACATCATTGAATACCGGGGTTGATCCAAAACTGGTTTTGGATTCCTTCGCCACAGCCCTACCCAATTCTACGGGATTTAGTCAGCCGTTCGGGTTGCCCCTTACTCTAATGGGCAGCAGTGCCGCTGTCAAAGAAATCGCCTTTATCGATACCGGATTATCTGACTATCAAACCCTGGTAAATGGACTTGCCCCCAACACTGCCGTCTACCTGCTCAATCCCGCTGGGGATGAACTGAGCCAGATTAGCCAGGTGTTGGCGAATTACAGCAACCTGTCCTCGGTGTCGGTGTTTTCCCACGGCAGCGATGGCGCGTTGCAACTGGGCACCACCAGCCTGAATAGCGCCAATCTGCTGGATTATGCCGGGATATTGCAATCCTGGTCAAGTTTCCTAACTGAAGACGCAGATTTGTTGTTCTATGGCTGTGATTTGGCGGCAGACGCAACCGGACAAAGCTTTGTCAACCAGATTTCCGCCTTGACGGGAGCCGATGTTGCCGCATCGAGTGACCTGACGGGTAGCAGTGCCCTGGGTGGCGATTGGGAACTGGAATTTGCTACGGGCAGTATTGAAGCGACGAATAGCCTGAACATCTCGCTGGTGCAGCCCTATGCCGGGTTGCTGGCGCTTTCCTTTGCTCCTGCCACCAACTTCGTGGCGGGCGATCGCCCCTACTCCGTGGCAATTGGGGACTTAAATGGCGATGGCAACGCCGACCTGGTGAGCGCAAACGGCAATTCCGGCAACGTTTCGGTGCTGTTGGGCAATGGGGCGGGCAGCTTTGCCTCAGCCGTTAACTTTGCGGTGGGCGATGCTTCCTACTCCGTGGCGATCGGGGACTTGAATGGCGATGGCAACGCCGACCTGGTGAGCGCAAATGCTTTTTCCGACAACGTCTCGGTGCTGTTGGGCAATGGGGCGGGCAGCTTTGCCCCAGCCGTTAACTTTGCGGTGGGCGATCTTCCCATCTCCGTGGCAATTGGGGACTTGAATGGCGATGGCAACGCCGACCTGGTGAGCGCAAACGGTGGTTCCGACAACGTCTCGGTGTTACTCAATACCCCCATTCCCCCCAACAGCGCGCCCGTCGCGACCAACGACAGCTTCACCACCAACGAAGACACGGTGCTGACGGGCAATGTGATCACCAACACTACTCCCAATGGTGCCGACAGCGACCTGGATAATAATCCGCTCACGGCAAGCCTCGCAACGGCTGCTAACAATGGCACCGTCCTGCTCAGCGCGAATGGTGATTTTACCTACACTCCCAACGCCAACTTCTTTGGCACTGATTCCTTTGCTTACACCCTCAGCGATGGCACCGTTGCTTCTAACACGGCAACCGTCAAACTGGCGATCGCTGGGGTGAACGATGCACCCATTGTTGCCAATCCCTTGGGCAATCAGTCTAGTCCTGAAGATACGGCGGTGAACTTCACCATTCCCGCCAACCCCTTCAGCGATGTGGATAATCCCACTCTTACCCTGAGTGCGACTCTGGCAGATAACACCGCCCTGCCTAGTTGGTTGAGCTTCAACACCGCAACCCGCAGTTTCTCTGGCACGCCGCCGCTCAACTTTAACGGCACTCTGGCACTGAAAGTGACGGCAACTGATGCCGGGAATCTTTCTACTTCCAGCAACTTCAACCTGGCGATCTCTCCCGTCAACGATGCGCCCGTGGTCGCCAATCCCCTGACAAATCAATTCAGTCCTGAAGACACCGCCGTGAATTTCACGATTCCTGCCAACCCCTTCAGCGATGTGGATAATCCCACTCTTACCCTGAGTGCGACTCTGGCAGATAACACCGCCCTGCCTAGTTGGTTGAGCTTCAACGCCGCAACGCGCAGTTTCTCTGGTACGCCGCCGCTCAACTTTAACGGCACTCTGGCACTGCAAGTCACCGCCAGTGATGGCGAATTTTCTGTCTCTAGTCCCTTTGACCTGGTGATTACGCCCGTGAATGATGCGCCGACGATTAGCGCGATCGCCAACCAAACCACCGGGCAGAACACCGCGACAGCTCCCATCGCCTTCACCATTAGCGATGTGGAAACGGCAGCGAGTTCGTTAACCATAACGGCGCTCTCTAGCAACACTGCCCTATTTCCCAATGGCAGCATTGTCTTCGGTGGCTCTGGTGCCAACCGCACCCTGATCCTCACCCCTGCCAACAACCAATTTGGCACCGCAACGATTACCGTCAACGTCAGCGATGGCAATATTGTCACCCCGACCAGCTTTACCGTCACCGTGGGTCGCAACCAGAACGGCGGCAATGGCAAAGATACCCTGAATGGCACCGCAGGCAACGATCGCCTGGATGGAGGCAACGGTGCGGACACGCTGTTTGGCGATGCAGGCAATGACTTCCTGTTGGGCGGTAATGGCGATGATGTTCTGCGGGGTGGACTGGGTAACGACATCCTCAACGGCGGCAATGGCAGCGATCGCTTTGTCCTAGCCGTAGGGGAAGGCACCGATACGATCCAGGATTTCAAGAACGGCAGTGACAAATTCGTTCTAACTGGGGGATTAACCTACAACCAACTGACGATTCAACAGGATGGCACTCGTACCCGGCTGTTGGTGACGGCAACGGGTGAAGTGTTGGCATATCTCAATAACGTCAACTTCAACCTGATTGACATCACCGATTTCGTGGTGTCTTAACCCTCCCTCAAACCGCGATCGCTCTTCTACTGGCAGAAGGGCGATCGCGCCGGGTTTTGACCTAAAGTTGAGTACCTAAATCAGGTGCGTCGGGTTCTGAGTGCGCTTTCTTAAGCAACGGGCTGTTGGCGAGCGGTTCGCATCAAAGTCACGAACTGCTCAAATAGGTAATCGGCATCATGAGGACCAGGGCTAGCTTCCGGGTGATATTGCACCGAGAACAGCGGCAGTGATTTATGACGTAATCCCGCCACCGTGCGATCGTTCAAGTTTAGGTGAGTGATTTCCACATCGGCATCAGGCAGTGAATCGGCAGAAATGGCAAAGCCGTGATTTTGGCTAGTAATTTCCACCTGTTTTTGCTCCAAGCCGCAGGGCTGATTCAATCCGCGATGTCCAAATTTAAGCTTAAAGGTTTCGGCTCCTAAGGAAAGCCCCAAAATTTGGTGCCCCATACAGATGCCAAAGATCGGTTTTTGGCTGCTCAACAATGCTTTTGTGGTTTCTACTCCTTCCGTAACGGCTGCCGGATCGCCAGGACCGTTGGAGAGAAAAATGCCATCGGGATTGTATTTGAGGATGTCTTCGGGGGAGGTGGTGGAAGGCACCACAATCACGCGGCAGCCATAGCTGGCAAGACGACGTAAAATATTTCGCTTTACGCCAAAATCTAAAGCCACAACGGTGAGGGGCGGCTCTAGATTTTGGGTTCCGGGGCTAAACTCCCAGCCTGCTTCCGTTGCTTCTGACCATTCATACATTGCGGCAGTGGTGACTTCTTGCACGAGGTTCAGTCCTGCCATGCTAGGAGCTTCTTGAATTCGCTGCAACAAATCACCCGGGTCAAGGATTTCGGTGGAGATAGCGCCATTCATGGAACCCACCGATCGCAGTTTGCGGGTGAGGGCGCGAGTATCGATGCCGTAGATGCCTAGTACCCGATGTTGTTTTAGGTAGGCTTGCAGGGATTGGGTTGATCGCCAGTTGCTAGGTCGGGTGCTGATATTTCGGGCGATCGCGCCGCGCACCTGAGGATGCGCCGACTCTTCATCCGCAACATTTACACCCGTATTGCCCAACTCTGGATAGGTAAAGGTGACAATTTGTCCACAGTAGCTAGGATCGGTCAGTACTTCTTGATAGCCCGTCATGCCGGTGTTAAACACCACTTCTCCAATGGTGGTGCCTAACGCGCCAAACGAGTAGCCGGGGTAGGAAGATCCATCTGCCAAAACGAGCAGTGCAGGCTGGGGAGAAGTTGCCATAGTTACCTTTGTCACAAATTTGAAACGCCTTATTATGCCACGCTTGATCAGTTGCGAAAAGTTCAAGCCGCACGATCGCGCAATCCCCGTTTCGTATTCCTGTGGCGACGCAAGTAGACCCCAAACATCTCATACATCAACTAGATTCAGGCATCTTATAGAAGAGGGAGAGCCTGAGAACCCGCAAACCCCAACGTGCTTTAGCCGTGGGATGTAGCGAGGGTTCTCACGAGGCTGTTAAGCCTCAGAGTCTTGTGCTAATCATCACACGATAATCTATCGTACAAATATGCTG
>JBGSWI010000114.1:0-38487 GCA_041752515.1 Leptolyngbyaceae cyanobacterium
TCCGCTCTCTACAACGGCGACTAAAGGATTGATGACTCTGAGGCTTGACAGCCTCGCACCGAACCCCTTCTACATCCCACGGCTAAAGCGGATAAGCTCTAAGGGTTCCCCAGCCCTCCCTTTCCTGTAAAAATCACGCAAAAAGAAGGCTGGCTCAAAAGGGCTGAGCCAGCCAAAAACGCTAGATGTAAAGGGACAGGTTCAGTGAACAGAGATCAGATGAAGTTAAGGATCTGTTTGCAAAACCTGAGGATGTAAGCACGCCATCATTTGCTGAATACCCCGATGAAGCCGACGAGTCACCGTCATGGGGCTGACACCAATTTTCTCTGCAACCTCTTTCCGAGATAGGTCTTTGATGAAAACAAACTCAACCGCTTGGCGGGTTTTTTCTTCTAATTGATTCAACGCCCGTTGAATTTGCTGCCGATCTTCTTCCAAAATTTGCAAGTTTTGGTAGTGAGAATCGGGCAAGGTGTCGCCCAAGGTCATTGGAGAATCAAGTTGCTGGCTAATGGTGGCATCTAAGCTCAAAGGCAGTCGGTTTCTAGTTGCCAGTCTGCTTTCGCGCCACTCACAAACCGAAACTCCAAGTTCGGTGGCAATTTCATCATCGGTAGGCTGGCGACCAAACGCTTCTGATAGTTCTTCGCGAGCTTTTTGTCCGGCTTTGTTGAGTTGTTGCCAACGACGGGGAATCTTAACGGTAGAACTGCGATCGCGCAGAAAATGCAGCATCTCGCCGCGAATGTAGGGAACCGCAAACGAGCTAAATGCACATCCTTGATTTGGATTAAACCGCTCAATCGCCCGAATTAACCCCAAATAGCCGATTTGCTCCAAATCTTCGTAAGGCTCAGCACACTGATGACTCACCCGATGAGCAATTTTTCTAACCAAACCCGCATTCATTTGAACCAGTTGATTACGGAGCCTAACCGATGGATTGTGATGGTACGAAACTAACAATTCCATGCCGCGAGAACGAACGCAGGGTTGAGTAGCTATCATTTGCAAGTCGCCTTTCACATCAGAGTTAAGCTCATTCTCGTTAGACCGAGGGGTACAAACCATCGTCGATTTACGGTACTGTTGCGGGGTGCCCCTTTGAAGATTCGGCATAAACACGCAAACAAGTTGAATGCAACACAATCCAGTTTTTAAGAAAAGTCAGCCTTTCAGGGCTACTAAAACCGAATAAGAGTAGAGTTTGGAAATACTCAAACTCAACGCTGAAGAGTTGAGTTGCTAGCGGCAAAGGGCTTTTCAAGGATGTTTTTGCTAAGATTGCCAATAAAAGTTCACAGCCTAATTTAAGGAGTTTTTCTATGGTTACTGCTGCTCAAGCCCGCCCCACTGAACGCGCCAAGTTCATCCAAAAAACATATATCCATCTGGCAGGAGCAGTGCTGGCGTTTGCCTTGGTGTCAGTTTTTATATTCCAGTCAGGCATTGCAGAGGGTTTAACCGGAATAATGATGGGCAGCCGATTTAGTTGGATCGCTGTCTTGGGAGTGTTTATGATCTTGGGCTGGTTTTCTAGAAGCTTAGCCGCCAAGGCGGATTCTATCGGCGCTCAATATGCCGGGTTAGGTCTGTTTGTGGTCGTTCAGGCAATTCTGTTTACGCCCTTGCTTTACATTGCTGCGGTCTTCTCCGATCCCAGCGTGATTCCAACAGCGGCAGTTCTGACACTGATGATGTTTGCGGGTTTAACGGCAGTGGTTTTTATTAGCCGAAAAGATTTTTCGTTTTTAGGCAGTATTCTGGCGATCGGTGGTTTTATTGCCCTGGGCGTAATTATTTGCAGCGCAATTTTTGGCTTTACCCTGGGTCTTTTCTTTTCATTCATTATGGTCGTGTTTGCCTCAGCGGCAATTTTATATGACACCTCGAAAGTGCTGCATAACTACTCAACCGATCAATATGTGGCGGCTTCCTTGGAGCTATTTGCTTCCGTTGCTCTGCTGTTTTGGTATGTGTTGCAAATTGTCATGTCGTTTTCTCGGCGTTAGTTGGCTGGCGATCGCGCCTATTCCATTGCCCGTCTTAAAATATTTGAAAGCTACAGTTACAAAGCTGTAGCTTCTTAATTTGAAGGCGTATTGTGGAACCTAGATTCATTGCGGAATATCAAGATGTTTGCGCTTAAACGAAGTGGGTGCATTACTGTTAATAATCACAGGTTGAGTAAGAGATTAAATTGCAATGGAAGTGCTGGAAGTTAAGCGTGAGATTGGGGTGCTAAGCGATCGCCTGGGCAAAGCTCAGGACTATCTTTGACGTTGCCGCCTTAACCGCCAAAATTCAAGATTTGGAGCAAGTCGCTGCTCAACCCAGCTTTTGGGATGAGCAAGCTAGTGCCCAAAAAATCTTGCAAGAACTGAATGATCTGAAATCCAATTTGGCACAGCTTCACCAGTGGCAAGCATCTTTAGAAGATGCCCAAGCCGTGCTGGAACTGCTAGCAGTGGAACATGATGATGCCTTGCTAGAAGAGGCATCATTCAATGTGATTCAATTGCGCCGCGCCTTAGATCAATGGGAATTGGAGCAGCTTTTGTCAGGTCTGTATGACCAGAAAGGAGTGGTGCTGACGATTAATGCCGGAGCCGGTGGCACCGATGCTCAAGATTGGGCAGAGATGTTGCTGCGGATGTATACCCGCTGGGCAGAAGCCCGACGATACACCGTTCACCTGTCTGAAATGTCGGAAGGAGAGGAAGCCGGGATTAAATCGGCAACGCTGGAAATTGAAGGGCGCTATGCCTATGGCTATTTGAAGGCAGAAAAGGGCACTCATCGCTTAGTGAGGATTTCTCCATTCAATGCCAATGACAAACGACAAACCAGTTTTGCTGGGGTTGAAGTGATGCCGTTGCTGGATAATACCGTGCAGCTTGATATTCCTGATAAAGATCTGGAAATTACAACGACTCGCGCGGGGGGCAAAGGCGGGCAAAACGTCAACAAGGTGGAGACAGCGGTACGAATTACCCACTTGCCGACCGGAATAGCAGTCCGATGCACGGAGGAGCGATCGCAACTGCAAAACAAAGAAAAAGCGCTGGTCATCCTCAAGGCGAAGCTGCTGATTATTGCCCAAGAGCAAAAAGCCCAGGAGATTGCCGATATTCGCGGCGATATTGTGGAAGCATCGTGGGGAAACCAGATTCGCAGCTATGTGTTTCACCCTTATCAGATGGTCAAAGATTTGCGAACGGGGGAAGAAACCACCGCGATCGCGGATGTGATGAATGGCGACCTGGATGCGTTTATTCAGGCATATTTGCGCCAAGAAACTCAGCTAGCTAGTTCTTAAGGGTTCCTTGAGGCTAGTCAAGCCTTGATTAAAACGAACTATCCTAATCAAAGAGATATTAAAGATAAATCAAGATTGAATCAATGGAAACTCCTCAAACAATTCCCGAAAGCCCTGAAAGCCCCGAATCTATCGAGCCGATTGCCACGGAACCGAAACCTAGCTACGTCAAGCTGGCAATGCGGAATATGGTTCGTAAACGGGGCACTTCGCTCAAACACTTTTTTCTCACGATGTTTGGCTTATTGGGTGCATTAGTCGGTCTTGCCTACCTAACGCGCTGAAATGAAAATTACGGTAGAAGTTTGTGTTCAAGACTGTTTTTTTGCCACCCAAGATAGCCAAAAGGATCTTGGGTTAGGCGACTGTTCAGAACAAATCACCTATTTTGATCCTATTCCTGAATCGGTTTGGAGTGAGTGGTTTCAGCAGTGGCTGGAGATCATGCAGCCAGAATTATCTCCGATTCAAGCCTATGAATTGAGTTTGAGGCTAACGGGCGATCGCGATATTCAAACCCTTAACGCTCAATATCGTCACCAAGACAAACCCACTGATGTATTAGCATTTGCAGCTTTAGAGGACAGTTCACCCTATATCGATGAAGCTTATAAAACCCAACCTCTTTACCTCGGCGACATCATCATTTCAGTGGAAACGGCTCAGCGACAAGCCATCCTCCAAAATCACCCTCTCAGCACGGAGTTATCATGGCTAGCCACTCACGGTTTGCTGCACCTCCTCGGCTGGGATCACCCTAATGAAGAAAGTTTGAGCCATATGTTGGCGAAACAACAATTTTTGCTGAACACGGTGGGTCTTTCATCTAAAAACCGCTAGAGTTATGACGATGGTAAAAACCCTTAGAAGTCAAGCCGCAATTAAACCCTCGCGAGACAACATCATCTCTTGAGAGACAATAATTTTTCTGATTAGGGCTTCATTCAACCACCAGTTTTAGATAAACTATGTCAGATTCTTTTTCTGGCTTAAAAAGTAGTTGTTTCACTTTTGTTGCAGTCTATGACCTCTGAACTCCAAACTCCAGATCCGGATAGCTCCAACGGTAAGGTGACAACTCAACCGACCAAGGCAGACCGAGAACTAGCATGGCGGATAGCTCCTACTTTGCTGATTAGCTTTAAGTATGCTTGGGCAGGCATCAGCTATGCTTTTCACACCCAGCGCAACTTTCGTATCCATGTTATTTTGGGTGGCTTAGCGCTTGGTCTGGGTGCGTTTCTACACCTTTCTGCCGTGGAAATGTCGGTAGTCGGTTTAACCATTGGTGCAGTGTTGTCAATGGAGTTGTTGAATACGGCGATCGAGTCTGTGGTTGATCTTACTGTGAAACAGAACTATCATGAGCTTGCTAAAATTGCGAAGGATTGCGCAGCCGCAGCGGTTTTAATTTCTGCACTGGCTGCGATCGGGGTAGCCAGTTCACTGATCTTGCCAAGGCTTTGCCTTAAATTTTGGCAGATTTTCCAAACGGCTTCTTTTCTCCATTGATTTTTGTGATTTTTTAATTCGCTCAGGTCTAGATAGTTTAAGTAAGGAGTCAATTCATTTGATTCTCGTTATTGATAATTACGACAGCTTTACCTACAATCTGGTGCAATATTTAGGGGAGCTAGGTTCAGAGATTGAGTTGGCGCAAGATATACAAGTTTACCGTAATGACCAATTAACCCTTTCTCAGATTCGTGAATTAAGACCAGATGGAATTGTGATTTCCCCTGGACCCGGTCGTCCTGAAGATGCAGGCATTTCGCTTCAACTGATTCAAGAACTAGGGATGAAATATCCCATGCTAGGAGTCTGCTTAGGGCATCAAAGTATCGGTCAAGTATACGGTGGGAAAATTGTGCAGGCTCCGACTTTGATGCATGGCAAAACTTCGCAAGTTCACCATAAGGGAATTGGAATATTTGAAGGATTGGAAAATCCATTGACCGCCACTCGCTACCATAGTCTAGTGATTGAGCAGCAAGAGTGCCCAGAAGTCCTAGAAATAACAGCGTGGTTGGATGATGGCACTATTATGGGGGTAAGGCATCGACAGTATCCTCATATTCAAGGCGTGCAGTTTCATCCAGAAAGTGTGCTAACTGTTTCAGGTAAGCAAATTTTGCGAAACTTTTTAATGTCCATTGCTAGTCTTTGAAATGAGCGAAACCTTGATCGAATTCGCTTTCAAAAAAGCAAAGTGATCACTACTGGTTGAATTTTCTAAATTATTTGTGGTTAATGAGGAGACTATGAAACGGCGCAAATTAATTCGTTATGCAGGAACAAGCATACTGACAGCCTGTGGGCTAGGTTTGACCTCTGGTTTTGAGCGCGCTCAAGCTCAAAATCAAAGTCCGCTGTCTATCCAATGGTTTGGACACACTTGCTTCTTGTTTGTGGGTGGCGGCAAGCGAATTCTGGTCAATCCTTTTCGCACTTTAGGATGTACAACTGGCTACCGTCTTCCTAAAGTGAATACAGATCTAGTATTGATTAGTAGCCAGTTGCTCGATGAAGGAGCCGTAGAAGTTGTGCCTGGTAATCCTCGATTGCTTTACGAGCCAGGTGCTTATCAAGTGGATGGCATTAAGATCCAAGGAGTTCGTACCGCTCACGATCGCCAGGATGGTAAACGCTTTGGGATAAATGTGGCATGGAAATGGAAACAATCTGGAGTTGAACTGCTGCATTTGGGCGGTGCGGCAGCCCCAATTTCTCCAGAGCAAAAGATTTTGATGGGAACCCCAGATATTCTGTTTATTCCTGTAGGAAATGGTCCTAAAGCCTACACTCCTGAAGAAGCCAAGCAAGCGATCGCAATTCTTAATCCAAAAGTAATCGTTCCAACTCACTACCGGACTCAAGCAGCTGATAAAGAGGCTTGTGACATTTTACCAGTCGATAACTTCTTAACTTTGATGAGTGGCACTCCTGTCCGCCGTCCAGGAACTTCGATCGCAGTTCGCCCCTCAGATCTGCCTAAGAATGCCATGGTAATTAATGTGATGAGCTATAAATTTTAGTAGGTTAACGCCAAACTCGCAATTGAGCGGAGTGAGTGTATCCATTGATCTGAAAGCAATTCCTTTCTGTGTAAGGAATTTGAAGAAAGTGGTGTCTAAAATACTTAGATATGTTGTCTATTTTGGCGTTATCTGCTTTAAAGGGATTTGTAATTTATCTCTTTTGTGGCGACCTCAAAACCGTTTCTAAGCCACTTGATTAGTCAATCAACTTTGTTGAGAAGTGAAAATAAGACTTTTTTTACAAAATTCCGCATTGATCTGTGCCTTACACAATACTAACTTTTGACTGACTCGTGAACCCATAAACAAGGTCAAAAGTTTCTAAATAACGCTTAATTACGAAAGGGGGATGTTTTACAAAAACATCCCCCTTTCGTGTAATTAACAATTGAGCAAGCGTTACTTAATCGAAACCTTAGCGCCTGCTTCTTCAAGCTGTTTCTTAGCGTCTTCGGCTGCTTCTTTCGCGATTGCTTCCTTGACTGATTTAGGAGCAGCTTCTACTAGATCCTTGGCTTCTTTCAAGCCTAAACCTGTCAACGTGCGAACAACCTTCAAGATAGCAATCTTCTTGTCAGCCGGAAATTCTTCCAAAACGACATCAAATTCAGTCTTTTCTTCTACTTCCTCAGCCGCTGCCGCCGCACCAGGAGCAGCCATCATCATGCCGCCGCCAACCGGAGCCGCTGCGCTTACTCCAAAAGCTTCTTCGATTTGTTTAACAAGTTCAGATGCTTCTAACAAACTGATAGTCTTCAGTTGTTCCAAAATTCCGTCAGTAGTTGCGGACATTGTAATCTCCTTGAATTTGATTAGTGATACTTGATTGAGGTTGATACTTTTCTGGGTCGGCAGAAAAATTTGAATGACGAGTTGACCTCATTCAACCTTTGATTACGCTGCTTCTTTGTCTTTGTCAGCAACTGCCTGAATCGCGCGAGCCAAGCCAGATGGAACCTGGTTGATACTCACCGCCAACTTGGTTGCCACGCCATTGATAGCGCCAGCGATTTGAGCAATAAGCTGCTCTTTGGAAGGTAGATCAGCGATCGCCTTGACATCCGCCTGTGACAGAGCGCGACCTTCCATTGCACCACCGCGCAATTCGGTTTTTTTCGATACCTTCTGGAAATCTTGGTATGCCTTTAGAGCGCCACTTACATCCTCTTTAATTAAGAGAAGCGCAGAAGAGTCCTTAAGAAACTGCGTCATGGGTTCCCAAGTTGGGTCACCTGAAATCGCAATCCGCATCAATGTGTTTTTTGCAACTTTACAGACTGCGCCTGTTGGCAATAGACGTTGACGCAGATCAGTAATTTCAGCTACTGACAGCCCTTTAAAGTCAATCACCACTGCAAGCTGAGACTGGCTCAACATTGCCTGAAGGTCTGCAACAATTTCCTTTTTATTTTCTAGGGTTCTGCCCATTCGTTTTCACCTCCTTTTGTGGGTGTATGAAAAGTTGAACTCAAATTTTGGGGCGTGTTGTTAAATCAAAAACCCCGACTGAGAAGCCGGGGTTTTGTAAAACATTCAAATACTTTGTGTTTAGTAACACTCGTAGTGAAAGATAACTAACGCCTCGGCAGGAGATTAAGTAGTAACACCTGCTGTCTCTGGGTTCGCACGATTCAGTTGTAGATAATGCTTATTAAGCAGCTTCTCCAAGCTTCAGATCACGCAATGCACTAATGTCAACTTCAATGGAAGATCCCATTGTTGAACAGAGGTACATTGTACGCCAATATCGCCCCTTCGCACCAGAAGGGCGGTTTCGATCAATGGCTTCCTGAAGAGCTTTCAGATTAACTAGTAAATCTTCCTCTGTGAAACCTGCCTTTCCAAACAAAACATGAACGATTCCAGTTTTATCTGCCCGGAACTCTAGCTTACCTGCTTTAAATTCAGCGATCGCCTGAGCCAAATCAAATGTTACAGTTCCACCCTTAGGAGAGGGCATCAAGCCGCGAGGACCCAGTAACTTACCAAGCTTAGCAACTTTAGGCATCATATCGGGCGTAGCAATCAGCAGGTCAAAATCCATCATGCCTTTCTGGATTTCCTCAATCAACTCTTCAGAGCCTGCAAGATCCGCGCCTGAAGTGGTCGCCTCATTCACTTTTTCGCCACGAGCAATCACAGCAACCCGCACAACCTGACCCGTTCCTTTAGGAAGTGCCACAGTCGTCCGAAGTTGCTGGTCAGCATACTTTGGATCAATGCCTAGACGAATGTGCGCTTCTACAGACTCAGGAAACTTTGCCGTTGCCGTTTCTTTCAAAAGTTGCACTGCCTCTAAAGGTGTATAGGGGCGCTCCTCAACTTTTGCCTGCAATTCTCGTAGCCGCTTTGAAATCTTACCCATTTTTATCTCCTGGGGTAATGACGAGAACTCTTCTCTCCCCCAATAATGTGAGCTAGTCGTTAACAGTCACGCCCATGTTACGAGCGGTGCCTTCTACAATTCGCATTGCTGCTTCAATGTCATTGGCGTTCAAGTCAGGCATTTTAGTCCTGGCTATTTCTTGTAGCTGCGATCGCGTAATCGAGCCAACTTTTTTGCGGTTCGGTTCACCGGAACCCGTCTCAACACCCGCTGCTTTCTTGATTAAAGTAGAAGCAGGAGGAGTTTTAAGAATGAATGTGAAGCTCCGGTCTTCAAACACCGAAATTTCAACCGGAATAATCATGCCAGGCTGATCCGCCGTTTTAGCATTATATTCTTTGCAAAACATCATAATGTTGACCCCATGCTGACCAAGAGCAGGTCCAACTGGGGGCGCGGGGTTGGCTTTTCCTGCTGGAAGCGCCAACTTAATCATTGCAACGACCTTTTTTGCCATTAGTTAACTCTGCTTTTGAACCTGATTAAACTCTAACTCCACCGGAGTATCTCGCCCAAAAATCGATAGCAACGCTTTTAACTTGCTGCGCTCTGGACTAACCTCAATCACCTCACCTTCAAAATCCTTAAAAGGACCTGAAAGAACCAAGATCTTATCACCTGGTGCCATGTCAATTTTGACGACTGGCTCTTGCTCTTGAGCCTGCTTAAAGATACGTTCGACCTCTGTAGGACTCAACGGCATCGGCTTTACGTGCCCTCTTCCTCGACCGGGTCGCCTCTGTTCTGCCCCCACAAAGTTAATGACGTTGGGCGTATTTTTAACGACCAGCCATGCCTCGTCGTTCATCTCCCAGTGCTGAAGGTCGTTGTTCCAAGATCTTGTCACACGGAGTAACACATATCCGGGAAAAACCTTCTCTTCAGTGTTTTGACGACTTCCATCTTTGCGAATTCTAACAGCAGGTGTTTGAGGAATTTCAACTTGTAGAATCTTGTCGGCAACATCCAAGGTTTGAACCCGTTGTTCTAGGTTGGCTTTGACTCTTTTTTCGCACCCTGACGCAACTTGGACTGCATACCACCGAGACGACTCAGATGATGGGGAATATGAAGAATCTTCGCTTTCCTCAGGGTCGCGCTTGTCAAATTGAGTCGCAGGGTAGGATTCGTCTGAGGTAAAAGTCATCTAAACACCTGCCTAGCTGCCCAACCGAAGAAGTTATCGACCAAGTAAATCATCGTTGTAGAGAGGACTACCATGAGAATGACCGCCAGCGACTCACTAACGAGTTGCTGCCGACTAGGCCAAACTACTTTGTCGAATTCTTCTCTGGTCTCTTGAAGAAAAACGCTAGCGTTAAAGCTATTTGATGCGGGTTGTTCTATTTGCGCTCCATCCTTCTTTGCCACAGTTCTCCAATCTCCTACTGCTGTGCATTCATAGCGTGAATGAAAATCGTTTTTTGACATCAAGCCCGGTCAGCGCAAAGTAGCATTGCCAGAATTTGTGCTTTTCTAGCATAGCACCATAAATCTTTTTTATGATGCTTTAGAAGTTTTACGATCGCTCTTGACCCAGTTACTTCTTAAAAATGTTGACTTTAAAACAATGTTGAACTCACCCAGCGATCGCATCGCTCTATTCTGGTTGATTGGGTGAATAATTCAACACTTGGTCTAAAAGACCTCTTGCCGGTTGAGCTTTTGCTAGAGCAGTTTGGTGATCAGTGTATGCTCGAATTAAGCGAGACAGACCGCCGACCCCCAGCTTGAGTTGCTCTAACTCTTCTCCGAGCATCACTTCGCCATCTAACATCCTGACTAGAAAAGGCTTAACATCACCCACCTCAAGGCGCACCTTCTGAAGTTTTTCAACTGTGGTTAACAATCCTTTAAGGGCATTCAAACAGTCATCAATGCTGTGAATGTCTGCCGCTTGACTATCTGCGACTGAAGTATCCACTCGTGCCACGCTTTCAGCAGGTTCGAAATCTGCACTCAGTTCGGATAGATCTGTAGACATTTCTACGCCTTCAAGATCTGCGATCGCGGAAGACCCTACTTCAGGCTGTTCTACTTTGCCTCCATTTGCTCGTGCCATTCAAAACTCTCTAGGAAAACTTCCTTAGTGTATCGCAATAATTTTGCGGCTCTGCACCCTTGACTGAGGCTTAAGGAGTGAGCCTGTAAAACCAGAACTCGTTTAAGTCAATCCCCAAGACTAGACAGAAGAAGACAGAGTCTTGGGAATCAAAAATTTAGCGAGGTGTAGACATCTTAAACGGCTCCGCAGCCGCAATAAATTCCATTCACAGCAAAATATTCGCTTTTGTAATTTCTTGTGAACTTTCTTGAAGCTTACGTGTTTTAGAGCAGAATCTCCGATGTGCAAGTATAGTTCACTACATTAATCGGGTATTTTGAGGAAAAGGTTTTAATCATTCATCAGAACAGTGCCATTATGAAACGCAAAAATCGGACTCAGCCCCCCCAATCCACTTTTGACTATCAGGGCGCGCTCAACCGTATTACCAATCGCATTAGAAAATCGCTCGAACTGCAAGAAATTTTGAATACCGCAGCGATCGAAACTCGTGCATTTCTTAACACTGATCGAGTCAAAATCTATCGCTTTCACTCAGACTGTAGCGGTGAAGTGATTGCGGAAGCCACTGATGGAAATCGCTTACCTACGCTACAAGGTCTTAATTTCCCTGCCAGTGATATTCCTCCTCAAGCCCGCACTTTATTTATCAAAGCGAGATCGCGGGTCATTGTCGATGTTGCCTCGCAGCGTAAAACATTGAGTCATCTGGATGATCCAGAAACAGGGGCAAGTTTAGCCGCAGGACACATTCACTATGCGTCGGTGGATGCCTGCCATGCAGACTACCTCGCAGCCATGGGAGTTTGCTCATCGCTGGTCGTTCCCATCTTGCATCACAATCAGC
This sequence comes from Leptolyngbyaceae cyanobacterium, assembly GCA_041752515.1. Classification (GTDB taxonomy): domain Bacteria; phylum Cyanobacteriota; class Cyanobacteriia; order Leptolyngbyales; family Leptolyngbyaceae; genus ULC077BIN1. The sequence continues at coordinate 11,659 of JBGSWI010000114.1, forward strand.
TTTGGGGTTTGTTGGTATCGCATCATGCAGAACCCCGCCAATATTCTCAAGATGAGTTGCAAGTGGTACAGCTTTTGGTGGATCAAGTCTCGATCGCCATTGCCCAAGCCAACCTTTTAAGCCAAACCCGCCAACAAGTTCATTATGAAGCCACGATTAATCAGATTAGCCGCCTCCTTCATACCCCGCACGACGTCGCTAAAATTCGGCAGTCAGTATTAGAAGAAACAGTCAAAGCTTTTCAAGGAAACGGTGGAAGACTTTATATCAACGCTGGCATTACGGGTAACGCCGCTCAACTATACACCGTTGGAACACAGCCCACTCTTGCCCAAATAGAAGAGAGTCAATTTTGGCAACAAGTGATGGGAATCTCTGCCGGAAGAGCCGTCGATTTCTGTGATCCCGTTTCGCAATCTTTCTTCAAAACGCCGGGATATCATAATTATGAGTCCCTCGATTTGCCCACCATACTACCGCAGCTTCACAGCATTCAGGATCTTTATCAAAATCCCCAACTTCAGTTTCTAGCGCCTGCTTTTGAGACCACTGCAATTCGGTCTATTCTGATCGTGCCGTTGCAATATCGTCAACAATGTATCGGATGTTTAAGTATTTTTCGTCAAGAAATTGACACAGAAACTCTTTGGGCAGGGCGATGGAATGAAGATGAGCGCAATATGCGTCCACGGCAATCCTTTGAGATGTGGCGAGAAGTCAAAAAAGGGTTAGCCCAAGAATGGACTCCTGATGAAATCAAACTGGCTCAGGCATTAGGCACCCATCTCTACATGGCAGTGATGCAACGCAGAGTTGAGGATATGATTCGACATCAAGCCTCGCACGATCGCCTGACGGGTTTACCCAATCGGCTTTTATTTGATGAGCGGCTGTCATTAGCGTTAGCTTATGCGCATCAGCGGGGCGAAATGCTGGCAGTGATGTTTTTAGATCTCGATCGCTTTAAGGTCGTTAACGATACTTTGGGGCACGCCATTGGAGATCAACTGTTGCAAAAAGTGGCTCATCGGATTGCGGAATGCCTCAAAAAAAGTGACACCATCGCTCGCTGGGGCGGCGACGAATTCACTTTAATATTGCCCCAAATTTCCTCTGCCAATGACGCAATCACCATTGCCACACGAGTGATTAAAGCTATCCAAGATCCTTTCAAATGTGGAGATCAAGAGTTTCACGTGACCACGAGCATTGGTATTGCTCTCGCTCCTTATGATGGGGAAGACGCAGAAACACTGCTAAAAAATGCTGACACTGCCATGTATCGAGCCAAACAACAGGGCAAAAACAGTTCTCAACTTTATGCGGCGGATATGAATACTCAAGCGTTGGAGCAACTCGTGTTAGCCAATGATCTTTACAAAGCGCTGAATCGAGGCGAGTTTTTATTGCACTATCAACCCCAAGTAGACCTTAAAACAGGACAAGTGGTCGGCACAGAAGCTTTAATTCGTTGGCAGCATCCAGAGCGAGGGTTGATTCCGCCTAACCAATTCATTCCCCTGGCAGAAGAAACCGGACACATCGCGGCGATCGGGGAGTGGGTGCTATATGCGGCGTGCGCCCAAAATAAAGCATGGCAGGAAGCGGGCTACCCGCCTATTCGGGTTGCGGTTAACCTTTCAGCCCGACAGTTTCAGCAGCAAAACTTGGCTCAACTCATTAATCGAGTGCTTACTGAAACAGGTTTGGAGGCGCGGTATTTGGAGGTTGAAATTACTGAAAGCATTGCCATGCAGGATATTCATGTCACGATCGCGGTGTTGAATGAATTAAGAGCAATGGGTATCCATATTTCTATGGACGACTTTGGCACCGGATATTCTTCGCTCGCGACGCTGAAACGATTTCCTTTACATACGCTCAAAGTCGATCGAGAATTTGTGAAAGATTTAACCACCAGCAGCAAAGATGCTGCCTTAATCCAGGCGATCGTCACCTTGGGACATGGATTAGACTTGGATGTGATTGCAGAAGGCGTAGAGACGAGCGAGCAGCAAGAATTCTTACGCTCAATTGGTTGTGATGTCATGCAGGGATATTTATTTAGCAAACCGCTACCCGCCTCAGCAACAGCCCAGCGGTGCTTTAATCAAGACCGGCTTTAGGTTAATGGGCTTATATGGACTTTTAATATGGACTTCTATCCAATGGCAAGCGCCCGCTGTAATCCAGAAAAAATGACCCAGGAAAAATAACCCAGGAAAAATTTTTACTTTGCTACACTGAAATCACTTAAAAGTGTAGCGCCAAGACTTTTTGGTTAGGGTTAGTCTAATGGTTCTCCAAGCTCCATCTCGCAAAACAGCGCCGATTGTCACCTGGGAAGCTCTTCCTACCGACTTTGTATTACCCAATGACCCTGTGGAAAATATTCAACAGCCACTTCTAGCTGCGGCTCTCACCGATGCCCTAGGAGCCAATGGGCGGATTCAATCTCAAATGTTAATTGGCTCAAACTTTGGGCTGGTGGCAACAATCAACAAAAAGCTGATCATCAAGGCACCAGATTGGTTCTATGTTTCTCAAGTTCACCCGGTTGCAGAAGGCGTTATTCGTCGAAGTTATACCCCCATTCTAGAGGGTGAATCGGTGGCAGTAGTGATGGAATTCCTTTCTAATGAAGAGGGGGGTGAACTATCTGTGCGATCGACCCCACCCTACGGCAAACTCCATTTCTACGAGCAAATTCTGAAGGTTCCAACCTACGTCACGTTCGATCCTTACGAACCGAGTTTAGAAGTACGCTGCTTACAAAATGGGCGCTACTTCATTCAGGAGATGACCGCTGAGGGACGAGTATGGATTTCAGAACTAAACCTGTTTTTAGGAATTTGGACCGGAGAACGCCTGAAACAAACAACCCATTGGCTTCGTTGGTGGGATGAATCCGGCAATTTGCTGCTATGGAGCGCAGAGCAAATGGAACAAGAGCGCCAACGGGCGGAACAAGAACATCAACGGGCGGAAAAGTTAGCCGCGAAGCTTCGTGAGCTAGGCATAGATCCTGAACAGGTATCTTGAAGTTTTGGATACAAGGTCGTAAAAATTCCTTAAAAAGACTGACACGATCGCCCATCTAGTGGCATCGCGTCAGTTTAGATGCCCTTGTATTGTTTTTCAATCTTTAGTGTTCTGCTCGACGAGCCGCCGAAACAGTCGCTTCTCCAGCGCGATCGCCCATCCATTTTTGTTGGTCGTACCCCAGCACCAATTCCCAAGCGTTTACTTGGTATTGATTGACTAAGGGCAGCGCAACTTCATCCAGCATCCAGCGACCATGAAGAATATCTACTTTAATGTGTAAGCTCCAGTAAGCGATCGCCTCTTTGGATAAAGCTAGCCGCTCACCTGCGGCTTGATAGGGACTAAAGCTAGAAGGAACAGAGATTTCTGTATACAGCAATCCGCCGACATATCGGAGGAAGAACCGCTTGCGCTCCGACAACAAAAAGCTGTGATTGATAGTGGCTAATACTTCCCACGGCACTTGATCTAAGTACGCTTCGGGTTCTAGGTTCATGCCCAGTTCACTCAGCATGGTTGTAAAGTAAGTAGAGTGTTTGCGGGCTAATTTACCTGAACCATACTCTTCAACCATTAAGCGCGTGAGAACCGAGCTAACTTCATTCGCAACTCCACCCAAAGTTCGCGAGAGTTGACTTGCCTCAACTAAACCATCTAATGATGCAATTTCTAACACCCGACGATAGCCCGTCTCAGTCATCTCTTCGCTGATATATCGACTTGTTGCAGAAGGTTCAGGCTCTAAATCGGCGGCAGCGCGATCGCGGAGTGCTGGGCAAACATCCAATTGTTTTAACTGTGCCACATCAAGTTGAGACAGTTCCCACTCTTGCCATGCGTCCTCAATTCGGTGTTGAATGGTTTGTAGGTAAAGCGATCGCTCATTAGTGTAGTGATTTAAATCGTCATACCAAAATAATTTAAGTCGATTAATACGGTAGAGAACCCGTTGCAAAAATAAGTGCGCTGCTTCGGTGTCATAACAGTCATAGTAAGCAACCGTTAAAGCGACAGCGAGAGTAGATTCAAAAGATTCTTTAACGTATGAGTTGCTATCTAGATTGGCGTCAAGGTTTTCTACAGCCAGTAGTGTTGCGAATTGGTGTTCTGCCTCGGCGTAGTTAGGTGCTTTTTCTAGAATAGAATTGAGCCTAACTGGGCGACTCTGTACCAAAAGCTTTGTAAGACTGCTATGCATAAAACTTAATTTGTATGTGTGGAACTATTACAATTCTGACTTTACAAAGACCTCATCACATCTACCTAGATGTCGAACCTGTGCCCTAAATTCTATTTCGATAGAGGGAAGCACGCTCAGCAAATGAGCGATCGCCCAACGCATTCCTATTAAAAAACCGTTAAAGATAATCAACCACTCTCGCTATGTGCAAATTTGTTGTAATTTCTTTTGAACAAGCTGGGCTAAATCGTTAAGCAGTAGCCGCAACCCATCATAAAAAAGCAAAGGGGAAATAAATGTTGATCTGGTTGTGGATTGGAATTGGAGCGATCGCCATTGTAGGAGTGACTTTAGTGGTGCGACAACGCCAAGGCAAACTGCTAGTAGGAATCTTAAGGCAACCAGAACTTCCTTCCCTTCATCGCACCGTGTTTAGTCTACAAATTGGTGATATTGTGCAACATCTGGGTGCAGATTGGGTTGTTGAAGGGCAATTAACTTTTAGCGATCAAGGCTATATCTGGATGGAATATATGCTGCAAGATGGCGAACAAGTGCGCTGGCTGTCGGTGGAGGAAGATGATCGCGTGGAAGTGTGTTGGATGGAACCCGTTACTGATTTAGAAATCAGCGGCACCCCGCCACACCAGATCACCTATGCCGCTGCGGTCTACACTTTAAATGAATCGGGAACTGCTAGCATGACTCGTGTGGGCACTACACTGAACAAGCAAGCTCAGCGCTGTCGTTACTATGACTATTCGGGCGATCGCGACCAAAGGCTATCGGTGGAAGACTGGAACGGCGATATCGAAGTGTCGGCAGGAAAGCAAATTCGTCCTAGCTCCCTAACGCTGCTTCCGGGGGATGGGCGGCGCGTGTATGACTGATTCCAATATTGCACCCTTGCGATCGCACCATTGGTCTGCCATTTTGACGGCGGCTCAAAAAGTGTATACCTGGACGGCGGCTGACTTTTTGGCGCGACTCAAGCAGGTTGTGCAGCAAGCCGGATTAACGGTGGTAGGCGAACTGGCGTTTACGTTTCAGCCTCAAGGAATCTCGGCGATCGTGCTGCTAGAAGAATCCCATGTGGCACTGCATTTTTGGACTGAAAAAGGCAAAATAACTGTAGATATTCATGTCTGTGATTTTCAAGCAAACAACAAACCCAAAGCCGAAAAGTTAGCTCATTTATTAGCGCTAGAAATTAGTGAAGCATCGGGTTCGTGGCACTATATGCTGCTGACTGAGACTGAAAAAAAATCTGGTTAGAATGCACTTAACACTCGCGATAGTCTGCTGAGTCAATTAAAAAAAGGTAGCTTAGCAAAATTCATTGCCACGCGATCGCTGTGTAAATTACCCGTATAAAAATTTGAAAAATCTCGGTGAATAAACAGCATAAGCCCATTATTTTTACCTAAAGGGATGTTATACCGTTTTGAGTTTTGAGTTTTGAGTTTTGTTCGCGTTCGCGCAGCGTGTGCCTTGCACTCAGCGTCTCCGTAGGAGATATTTTGAGTTTTGTAAGTCCTTTGGACTGGCTTTGCCAACGCGTAGCGTCTCCGCAGGAGATATGTTGAGTTGCAAGACAAAGAAACATTGCCGCTTCCAGCAGCTTATCTGTCGCGTTTCAATTCCAAATGGGTATCAGTTCGTAAACTATATAAACGTACAGCTTTGATGCTTGAGAGAAGAACCGATTTATGAATTCAACCGATTTGGCTTTTACTACTGCCACAGAACAGGCTCGGCTCATTCGCGGTAAGGATATCTCACCTCTAGATTTAGTTGAGGTTTATTTAGAGCGCATTCAGCGGTTGAATCCTCAGTTAGGAAGTTATGTATTTGTGGCGGCAGAGCAGGCGATCTCGGATGCCAAGGCTAAAACCGAGCTTTTAATGAGTACGCCCGCCGCAGAATTGCCAGCATTTTTTGGGGTGCCCATTTCAATTAAAGATCTCAATCCGGTGGTGGATCTACCCTGCGCCTACGGGGTGAAAATTTTGAAGAACCGGATCGCCACCGAAGATGATGGCGTAGTCACCAAGCTGAAACAGGCAGGCTTGATTATCCTGGGCAAAACTGCCACCTCAGAAATGGGTATGTTGCCCTACACCGAGCCACGGGGGTTTGCTCCGGCGCGGAATCCTTGGAGTTTGGAGCATACTCCAGGAGGATCGAGTGGTGGGGCAGCCGCAGCGGTGGCAGCCGGTTTGGGCGCGATCGCCCAGGCTTCCGATGGCGGCGGTTCGGTGCGAGGTCCCGCCTTTTGCTGTGGCTTGGTTGGGATCAAGCCTTCCCGTGGACGAATCAGCTATGCGCCTGTAGGAGAACGGTTGAACGGACTTGCAACGAATGGGGCGATGGGTCGCACGGTGGCAGATACGGCGGCGCTATTAGACGTGATGTCAGGCTATGTTCCTGGCGATCCCTATTGGCTTCCCAATCCAGAGCCATCTTTTTTTGAAGCTGCACACCTTCCGCCCAAGCGTTTACGCATTGCTTACTGCACCGCGATTTTGCCGGTCGGCGAAGCTGATGAAAATTGCCGCCAAGCGATATTAAACACAGCCACTTTATTAGAACAATTAGGGCATTCTGTAGAAGCCAAAGAATTTGTGGATGTTAGCGACCTGATTGAACCCTTTACCACGGTTTTTCAAGCTGTTTTGAATGAAGTCGGCATTCCTGATCTGGTTTTGGGGAAAATGTCGCGCTGGTTTGCTTGGCGGGCGCGTTTTTGCTCCTCTGGGAAATATTTAAGGGCGGTGACTAAATTGCAGGCGATCGCCCGTCAAACAGTGGAATTTTTTGACCCGATCGATGTGTTGATCTTGCCAACCTATATGCATCCTGCGATTCGGATCGGCGAATGGGCAAATGAGCGTCCTGGAAAAACGTTGAAAAATATTATCAATTGGATTGCGCCCTGTCCGCCTTTTAATGCTAGCGGACAACCTGCCATCGCTCTGCCTACCGGGTTCACACCTGAAGGGTTGCCAATGGGTGTGCAGTTAGTGGGTCGTCCGGCTGAAGAGTCCACACTTATTGCTCTCGCGGCTCAGATTGAAGCTGCACAACCTTGGAGCCATCATCGTCCGGCGTTTGCGGTGCAACAGTAGAATTTTCTGAAGGTGATGGGTTAAATTTTTTCTGATCAGAGTTTGCTTTCAAGCGCCAACCGGGTTTGATTACTTGATGAGCGCGGGCGATCGCCAAGCAATCGTTGGGCACATCGTCGGTAATGGTGGAGCCTGCTGCAATAGTGACATTTTCGCCAATGGTGACCGGGGCAACTAACACGCTATTGGAGCCTGTTTTGCTGCGATCGCCGATGTGCGTCGGATGTTTTTTCACGCCGTCGTAATTCGCAGTGATTGTGCCTGCGCCGATGTTAACTTGATTGCCAGCGGTCGTGTCACCCAGATAAGACAAGTGCGCGACGTTGGTGTGATCGCCCAATTTTGTATTTTTGAGTTCCACAAAATTTCCGATGCGGCAGTGCGATCCAGTGTTCACGTGACCGCGCAAATGGGCATAGGGACCAATCCGAGTCGCTTCTGCAACCGAACTATCGGTGACGACCGAATACAGCACCGTCACATTTTTACCAATTTGACTATTCTCAATTAAGCTACCGGGACCAATCCGGCTACCCGCCGCGATCGCCGTTTTGCCGCGCAGGTGAGTTTGGGGTTCGATTACCACATCCGGCTCCAGTTCAACGGTGTCGTCAATCGTGATGCTGCTGGGATCAATCAGCGTAACGCCTTGCTTCATCCAGTTGTCTTTGATGCGACTTTGCAAAATGGTGTATGCATCGGCAAGCTGTTTGCGATCGTTAATCCCTAAAATTTCCTGATAATCTTCCACATCGATCGCCATCACGGGTTTCATGTAGTTGACTGCATCGGTCAAGTAATATTCTTTTTGATCATTGTTCGTGGTTAGCTGGGGCAATACTCTCGCCAAATCAGCCCAGCGGAAACAATATACACCCGCGTTAATTCGATGATTTTCCCGTTGGGTTGGCGTGCAGTCGCGATCTTCTACAATTTGCTGCAACAGGTTTTGATCCGTGCGAAACACTCGTCCATATCCCTTGGGGTTGGGTAGTTGAGCCGTCAAAATCGTCGCGGCGTTCTGGTTCTCTTGATGGGTTTGCAGCAATAACTTTAGGGTTTGAGGACGCAGTAAGGGCACGTCGCCATTGAGAATCAGCAAATCCCCTTCAAACCCCGCCATATGAGGAAGCAATTGCTGTACCGCGTGCCCGGTGCCGAGTTGCTCTCGTTGCTCAACAAATTCTAGCGCCGGAAGGTTTGCTTTTTCACTTTGCGAGGCTGAAAGCTCTGCCATGACCAACTCGTGGCGATAGCCGACAACAACGAGTCGTCGAACCGGATCGATCTCTTCGACGCTATTGAGCACCCATTCCGCCAGCGATCGCCCTCCCATGGTATGCAAGACCTTGGGCAGGTCAGACTTCATGCGGGTTCCCCGTCCGGCGGCTAAAATTGCGATCGCAACCATGCTTATTTAACAAATCAGGTGGATATTAGAACACCCTGAATGGCAGGTATATTCGTCTCTACTTATATCAGGCTTTGGCGTTTTATATCAGGCTTTGGCGTTCTGGGGTCATGCGAACGGGAAGTCAGCGCTGGAGACAAGCACTGTAAGTCAGTGCTGGAGGCGAGTTTTTGGCTTGCCTACAGCGCTTTTTGATAAATTCGATAGGTTTTATAAATCTTGCCGCCAGACGTTTCAATTAATTTGCGAGAAGGGAAATTATCCTCATACACCCAAGATAGTTCAGCGCTTTGGTAGGGTTTGCCCTTTTTAATGCCGCCCATCATCCCCAAGTAAATCAGGGCTAGAGCCACTCGTTTCCGGCGATACTCTGGCAGCGCACAAATCGCAATCACCCGTCCTTGGTTGATTTGACGGCGATACCAGAGAAATTTGAGAATCCCCAGCCAGTTGAGTTTACCGTTTACGTGCTTCAGGGCAATGTTGTAATCCGGCAGCGCCATCCAAAAACCAATCATTTCGCCATCATATTCAGCAACCGGGAACACATCGGGATCAACCAAATCCTGTAGCGACTTCGCTTCTTCCAAAAACTCTTCCTGGGTGCGCGGCGTGGAACTCCAGTTACTAGAAAAGGCTTTGTTAAACAGGTGATACAAACTAATCGCATCTGCCTCAAAATCCTTGCCCTGGGTATGAATCGGGCGAAAAGTCACTCCTGCTTTGCAGGCAAAGTGATAGGCTTTTTCAAACTCTTGGGGCAATGGCTCATCCAGTGGAAAATGATAAGCGTAGGCATCTTTTGCTTTGTGCCAGCCATTTTGCTCCATGAACTGGGGATAGTAGGGCGGGTTGTAAGGCATCATGATCATGGGCGGCAAGTCAAACCCATCTACTAAAAAGAGGCAATTGTTATGGGTGGAAAGGTCGATGGGTCCGCGAATTTTGACCATGTTTTGCGATCGCAACCATTGACTCGCCGTGTCTAGTAAGGATTGCGCGATCGCGTCATTTTGAATGCATTCAAAGTAGCCGAATAGCCCAATATTTTCCCCTTCGCGATCGATGAGGCGCTGATTAACCGCAGCCACGATACGCCCTACCGGTTTTAACACCGTGGGGGATTGGGTTTCTATCGCAATGAATGCCTGCAATCTGCCGTATTGAAAAAAAGGATTGGTCGGATCTAGCTGTTTGGCAATGCTACTGCGAAGCGGCGGAACCCAATTAGGATCGTTGGCATAGACGATCGCTGGCACGTCTAAAAATAGGGCTTGCTCGTCTGCGGTAGTGACTGGAATAATTTGAAAAGAAGAACTAGAGCTAGGAGCGATCGCGCTTAAGTGGGTGGAATGGGGCAAAGGGTTCATGAGAAAAATGCCTTATCTACAGCACAGATAATTTTTATAACTTAAACACAAACTTATTGGGACTATATCAGGCAGAGGGATCGGCTGAACCTTCTACAGAATGCCGTGACTGCTGAGCAGAAAATCGCAACAGTCGCATCATGAGCTTAGCGATCGCCATTGACTATGAGGGAAATTGCTGGGATATTTTGAGCGTAACTTGTTAAGAAAAAATAAGGTCAACACAAATTTTTAGGTCATTTTTATTCTTATGTCGCACAAGAAGTCTCCTTCCATATTGAACCTGGCGTTACTGATTGCTTTATCTGCAAGTCCCATGACAGCGCTGTATTGGTCGATAGAGTCTGTAATTGCTCAGTCTCCTAGCGTGTCTCCAATTTCACCCCCCACAGCCGTTCCTGCGGGTTCTACTGTGCGAATTGATGGCTCAAACAGCATGGTAGTGGTCAATCAATCGCTCAAGCAGCGTTATGAAAATGAATCTTCAGGAACCAATGTCGATATTGGGAGCAACGGGTCGGAGGCGGCTTTGCGAGCGGTGTTAGATGGCAAGGTTGATATAGCGGCGATCGGGCGACCTTTAACGGCGGCAGAAAAGCAAAAAGGGTTAGCTCCCGTTTCGATTGGGCGTGAAAAGATTGCAATTATCACCAGTTCTAAAAATCCATATAGCGGCGACGTGACCTTCGATCAGTTTGCCAAAATTTTTCGTGGAGAGATTACAAACTGGTCACAACTCGGCGGCGCTCCAGGGAGGATTCGATTGGTCGATCGCCCAGAAACAAGCGATACACGTCAAGCATTTCAGAGCTATCCCATTTTCAGAGCGGCTCCATTTCAAACGGGCGCAACTGCCGAGGCTGTGAGCCAAGATAATACGGCGGAGGTCATCCAGAACTTGGGTAATGATGGCATTGGTTACGCGGTCTACAGCCAAGTAAAAGGCGTAGATGGAGTCAAGATTATCGCTATGCATAAAACGCTGCCAGATAACCCGGCTTATCCGTTTTCCCAACCGCGTTATTTTGTTGCCAAAGCGACCCCTACCGCTGCGACAAAAGATTTTTTAACCTATGCAACAGGTGCATCGGGGCTAGCCGCAATTGCGGCGGCTAATGCAACTGAAAGTGCCGCGATCGCCCCAAGCCAAAATTTGGCATCCACTCCAGCAGTTTCTCCTACTGGAACCGTTTTACCCGAAGGGGGAACCGCTCCCAGTGCAGCCACATCTCCTAACCCTGAATCTGTTGCGATCGCTCCTGTGCCCGGTGCATCCACGAATTCAGGCTTAGCCGGATTGATCCCCTGGCTATTGGTGCCTGCTGCAATTTTGGGATGGATCTGGTGGAGGGGCAGAGGGCGAAGATCGGCTGTTGCCCCTCCACCCTCTGCCGACATTGAGCGATCGCCCCAATCCGCCGGGGTTGAAACGCCTCCTGCTTCTGTTGCTCCCGTTCCACCGACTGTAGATGTGCCGCTTAGTGAACCGGTTCCCCAGGGAGCCACGGATCTATCAGGAATTAATCCTGCCATCATTGGGGGAGCCGCGATCGCAGGAGCCGCAGGATTAGCGGGTTTGGCAAGCAATAGGAAGGTTGAATCTACCCCGTCAACCTCGATTGAACCATCGCTCGATTTGCCTGAACCTGAATCCGTCAGTTCGATGGCTCCTGCTTCCCCTGAATCGTCAGTTGCATTTCCCGTCTCTGTGGGGCAACCCGGCTTGAATTTAGGGTTGGCGGCAGGTGCGGGATTAGCGGCAGGGGCTGGATTAGCGGCAGGGGCTGGATTGGCGGCATGGGCAGAGCGATCGCAAGACTCTACCCCCGCGAGTACAGAAATTCCCAAATTAGATGAGGGGCAAGGAGCCGCGATCTCAGGGCATTCAAAATCAGATAATCCACTTGCCGATGTAGATGACGGATTAGTGGGGCTGCCCCTGGGGTATGGAGAAAGCCAAATTGTGTTAATGCCTCGCGATCCTCAGTGGGCATATGCCTATTGGGATGTGGCTGAAAGTCATAAAGCGGCACTGCGTCGGGAAGGCGGCGATCGCTTAGCACTGCGCTTCTACGACGTAACGGATACAGAACTGATTCAACAAAACCCCCACAGTTTGCAGCAATACGACTGTGAAGAAATTGCCACTGATTGGTACATTCCAGTGCCTCTAAGCGATCGCGACTACATCGTAGAAATTGGCTATCTGTCAAATGATGGGCGCTGGTTGATGTTGGCACGGTCTGCCCCAATTCGGATTCCACCAGTCTATCCATCAGATTTGATGGAAGAACAAGACGTTACTATTCAATGGGATGAGGAATTGAATGGAAAAACCTTCTCTGCCCCCCTGCCGTTGGCACAAAAAACACGCACGATTCACCAAACGATGTATGAGTTAGCCCATGCAGCCGGAGGCGATCGCGTAGAAAGTTCTCTTCACCGCTCAATCCAAACGTCTCGCTCTGACGCTTTTCCTTCAGGGGTCGGGATGTCAGGAGTCGGGATGTCAGGAATCGGGATGTCGGGTGTCGGGATGTCGGGTGTCGGCATAGGTGCTTTGACCACATCAGGAATCGGGATGTCAGGAATCGGGATGTCAGGGGTCGGAATGTCAGGGGTCGGAATGTCAGGGGTAGGAATGTCAGGGGTCGGAATGTCGGGTGTCGGCATAGGCGCTTTGACCACATCAGGGGTCGGAATGTCAGGAATCGGGATGTCAGGAATCGGAATGTCGGGTGTCGGGATGTCGGGAATTGGTTTTTTTGCTTCCATGCCGCCGATTCGGTCACGCAAGTTTTGGTTGGTAGCGGATGCAGAGTTGATTATTCATGGTGCAACCGAACCCGATGCTACCGTTACGATCGCAGGTCGCCCCGTGAAACTCAATTCAGATGGCACGTTCCGTTTCCAGATGTCGTTTCAAGATGGTGAGCTTGACTTTCCGATTTTGGCGGTTGCGGTGGATGGAGTGCAAACCCGTGCGATTCATCTGAAGTTTGACCGAGAAACTCCCGTGCGTAATACAAATACCAAGGATGATGCAGTAGATGAATGGGTGCCGTCCTAAATTACGTGACCGCTGTTTTCATTACTATCAATTATTGCGATCGTCCCTAAATAAAAAGACGTAAGCTGCGATCGCGCCGATTAGGGTTGCTAGAAAACTAATCCTAGGATCTACAAAAGTAACGTGGGTTAAAAGCGACGGCGATCGCAGACTAGAATCGGCTGAATTAACTATCAATAAAATAAACAAATTGTTCGCCGCATGAATGCCAAGAGCGAGTTCTAACCGATTGTCTTTTAACGTCACCGTAGTTAAGAAAAGAGAAAGCACTCCATAGGTTAGCCCCGTCCACACACTTCCGCGATTCATTTCTGAGTTGCTAAAATGTGCTGTAACAAACGGAAGGTTCGTTGCGATCGCGAGTGCTACGGGCTGTTGAATGATTTGCCCTGCGGCTTGCAAAAAATAGCCTCGAAATAGTAATTCTTCCGTAGAGGTTTGCAGCGGAGTTAAAAGAAGCGCGATCGGCAAAAATACTAGCCACTGCCAAGGATGAAAGCTCCATTCAAAGTGTTTCGGCACCCATAAAAGCTCCACTAGCAGTTGGATACTTAATATGAAAAACCATACCCAAAATCCTGCTCTCAAGCGCCTTCCTTGAATGGAACCTGTTGAATTAATTAGGGTAAAAAAATTGCGTTGATGAATCCAACGAGTAGCAATATATATACCGATTAATAAGCCTAAAAAAGGAATAGTGGTGATTATATAATTTGGCAACTGTAGCAGGAAGCAAACACCAATTTGAGAATTAGTTAAGTGGCAAGCAGTTGTCTCTGCTTCTGAAAAAAAGTTGGTTTTTGCGATCAGGCGACTAAAAAAGATTGAAGCAAAAATTCCAACCCAAGCGCTGATAATGATGCACAAAAAAGCCAATAAATAAAAAGTCCATCGATTTTTCCCCTGATTCGCAGCATCTAGAAAACTTATATTCATAAAGTTTAAATTAAGAGAAATATTTCCATATCTCTATAAATAGATTGAAAGTTTAGATTGAAAATTAGATTAAAACAGGCTTCTAATTGTTACAAAAATTTTCGATAAAGAATGAATGCGTAAACTTTAATTTCATCAAAACTGTGCCTGAGGGTTCCTTTTATAATGTCGGTATATAGCGCTTTATAGGTTATCTACGCCTTTTTTATCGGGATATGAATCATTACGCAAGCCACTGGATTGATGATTGGTGCGAGGACAACGGATGGACGGATTGGTTTATCGATCGCTCAATTTATTGGGGTTTTCCGCCTCAGGGGGTCATGCCAATGCCCATTCCATCTAAAGCCATGAGAGCCATTAAAGCCAAGCAGGGGTTGTGTTCCGAAGAAAAAGTTTGGTGCATGGCGGCAGTGGGCAGTGCGATCGCGGCAGGATTATCCAGCTATTTATTAGGATGTCCCATGCCGCTGGTTGGCGCATTTGCTTTTTGTGCCGTGGTGACGGCTCGATTAGAAAACGAGGCACTTTAAGGGGTGTTTCCTCTAGGCAAAAGATCAAATTGGCAGTGTTTTACATAACGTGACAAACTCTCCATAGCGCTAGCTTTAACGCTTAAAGGTTTTTCATTTTCCTCCAGTTATTTTCTACACCAACGTCTTATTCCTTCCCTGTCTCTCTTTGGGCAAGTCGTTTATACTGACAAATACGTTTGGTTATATTAATTTTATCCACCTAAATCGTTACACTCGTGGGAGATCACTGTGCTGCCAGATGACCTGACCCAAAACTTATCGATCGCGGCTTGTCCAGTTCCGACTGAGCAACTTCCTTTGAACGAATACGAAGATTTGAAAGAATCTTGGTTTTTTCGTTGGGCAACGTTGGAGCGATCGCGCTACGTCAGCAAAATAGTTTGGGTTTGGCTGTGGAGTTGGGCGATAGCGGCTCCGATTGCCGCCGCCAGCTTCCCATTTGAAAAATATCCGATTCAGTTTTTGCTGACCAGCAGCGGGGGAGCAATTTTGCTGCTGCTGCTGGTTTTGATCCGTCTTTACTTGGGCTGGTCGTATGTGTCTTCCCGCCTGATGGATGCCAAGGTATTTTATGAAGAATCGGGCTGGTATGACGGGCAAACTTGGATCAAGCCCGCAGAAGTTTTAGCCCGCGATCGCTTAGTGGTGAGCTATCAAATTCAGCCGATCCTAAATCAAATGCAGGGAACCTTTGCAGTTCTAGCCGGAACTTTAGGCATCGGCGCTATGGTCTGGCGTTTTTTGAACTAAGGTTTGAACACTTAAAGTTCAAGGCAATTGTACTTTTATATCGCCTATGTCGCGGCTTTTTGCGTCGTTAAAATTCACCGGCAAGCACCGAGAATGTAAATAGAGCGGGTGCTTGGGCTGTCCTGTTTGAGTGATAGCAAGGCAATGCAATTGCAGCGACTTGCCAAACATCGCTAAAACTGTGCGATCGCGCCCTTGCCAAGTTCCCCCATTTCCCCACGCCAATACGACTCGATCGACCCGCTGAGCCAGCGATCGCAAATAGGCATCATTTTCTAACCCCACCGGATCAAATACGTGCCGTAATTCACTCGGTTTGGCAGTGCGATAGGCAAATAGGTTGGCTACTTCCAAACCGCCATAGCCCCACAATCGCGCAAACCCGATGCAGCGGCGAATAGTCGGGTCGTCAATTGCCCCGTCTGCCCGACTAGGATTCAACAGGACAAACCCAACTTTAGGCGCGGCTGCATCCCACTCCCGCCAGAGCAAGTAGCGATACAGCCCTGTTTGATCGATGATGGCTCCCGCTTTCATCACGTCCAAATCATCACGCCCAAATCATCCCGCTTAAACAAACGGCTGCTGCCCTAGATTGACCGCATGAATATACTCGCTACCCGATTCTGGAAAACCATAACGATAAGCAGCCTCCTCTGGATTGCCCCAGCCTAATTGCAGAATAATCTCAAGCTCGCTAGGGTTTCCTTGATGGCTCAGACTTGCCCATTCCGTGCGCTGCATAATGCGATCGACCTCCGGTTGCACCACAAGCCGATAGGATTTGCCCCCATTCAAGCTGAGGTATAAATCCATATCAGCCGTACTTTGATACCAAAACTCGAATAATTGAGTTTTTGCCATTTTGAGCAATTCCACATCTTCTGGTAGTGCTGCCAGTTGATCATCCACTTTAGGAAAATGGAAGTGCTTTTCTTTGATTAGCAAGGTTTGCCACACAATCCCTGAAATTTTATGCTGCCGCTGATAGTCATGAACAGCAGCCCGAAAATGACGGTAGGCGGTAAATCGTTGCAGCCCCTCTGGTTGCAAAAATTTATCGATAAAAGGGCTACCCGATGGACTCACGGCTAAGTTGAGACGTTTTCCATTCATGCAAGCTCGTCGTTCGCCTGCCAGAATTTCGATCAAGTCTGCGGTGCTATAGGTCTGTGACATCAGCAACCTACCGAACGAGGGTAAAAGTTTGTTTCGAGAATTTGTTTCGAGAAATAGAGCGTTGCTTAATTATTGCTAGGCTAATCAGATTTATCGGGCATCTTGGCTACTTTCTCTCTACTTGTTTGACGATGGGTCATGCTGTGAAGCCTAGCTCTGGGCGCGATCGAAGCAACTCTGTGCCATCCAGTTTACTTGACTAATTCGGTGTTGAATTCGTTGACGGGCTGACGTTTTAATTCCATTGATTCGGAACGGGGCAGTAATTTAAACACTTTACGCAATACGTCGTCTAGCTCTTCATAGGCAATGCTGCCTTTTTGATTGAGAACAACCTTGCCTGTTTCATCAAATAGAACGGTTTGCGGCACCACTCCGCCGTAGTAATAGCCCGCCTCGTTTTTTTCGTAGCTCTTTTTGGGTGGAATGGCATCCACTCGGAGGGCAATCAGATCTGCGGCACGACCATAAAATGCTTGCAGTTGGGAAACCACGGTGGAATATTGCTTGCTATCACTATTGTCGTCTACATAAAAAATCAATATCGTCGGGCGTTTTCGTTCAAAGGCTTCCTCCAACGTGAATTTGGGCGGCACCAGAGAACCATTTCCGGCATAGAGTGTGAAAATGTCGCCCTCATAGCGATCGTCATTTAAGCCCGCGATCGCCGTTGGCATATTCATGCCATTCAACAAAATCATCAAGCTGATTGCGAAGAAGCCCAGTTTCCGCCAAGAAATATTACGCCAAGAAATATTACACCAAGACAAAGCCGATCGCAGCCCAGAACAGAGAATAGAAAACCCAGAGAAGCGCATACCATTCAAACTCATGTTTTATCTTTTTTATTGTGAGGCAACCAAGGCACGCCTGAACCCTAAACATCATGCTTAGTTCCCAGCCTTAAACCAAAGTTGTAGCGAGTTTACTTTAGCTATACTAGAACTATACTTGGAAGCATGATGTGTAAAGGCACCCAAGACAGATTGAATCTAGCTCTAGCCGCATCGCATCAAAAAGCCTGGTTGGAAAAAGCGCGGTTAGATATTCAATAAAATATGCAAAACAACACCATTAATCAAAAACCAATTCGATCGCTTGATGATGCCCTAGACCGTTGCCAAAACCTGGGGATGCGCCTTAGCCGCCAGCGTCGCTTTATTTTGGAACTGCTGTGGCAAGCGCAAGAGCATATGTCTGCTAGAGAAATTTACGATCGCCTCAACTTGCAAGGCAAGGAAATTGGGCACACATCGGTTTATCAAAATTTAGAAGCGCTTTCTAGCCAAAACATTATTGAATGCATTGAGCGATCGGACGGCAGACTTTACGGCAATATCAGCGATTCTCATAGCCATGTGAACTGTTTAGATACTAACCAGATTTTGGATGTTCACATCGTTTTACCACCCGATATTCTTCAGCAGATCGAAGAGCAAACGGGCGTGCGGATTACGGATTATCACATTGATTTCTTTGGCTATCGCAACCCAGAGCCTACGAATCGCTAATCCGCTAGTACGGCATTTTACCTGATTGGCAGTTGGGCGCGATCGCGAAAGATTTCATCCGTTGCGATCTAAACTGAGTTTCAGCTTATACAATAGCGGCAAGCTGTAGTGCGGATGAGTCAATAGATCCGGCGATCGCCTCATCTCAGCTAGGCTGTTTATGGCAGTCATCGTGGAATTGTTGACACAAAAGCGCTGAAGCTATGGCAAATAAGGCAATTGATCGATTTCGTCCTCAGGCAGCATCGGGGCAGCAGGTTGTATCCAAACTCTCTTCTCCAGTTGAGCCAACGGATGCAGCAGACACAATCAGGGCAGAAGGAGCAGAAGGAGCTACTCAGTCGGCTGACTCTGCGGATGCATCGAGCGACTCTGAACCGGATATTTTGGTGGATGCTGTGGCATCTAAAAGCTTAGAACAAGCAGTCGACTTTCCCGACTCATCCGCAGAGCCAGAAGCGCAGAGCCAGAAGACGGCGGATCTTTTTGCTCAAGTGACCTCAAAGCTAAAGCAAGGAGCGAGGACGCTAGGTACGCCTTTGGTGTGGTTGGGGGTGGTGGCATTTTGTGGCGGCACGGGTGTTGCAGCGATTTCATGGTTGACGGATGTGCCGCCGAATCCTAATTGTCAGCAGCTATGGTTTTTTTCATCCGATGCGGAGCGGTTATTTTGTGCAGAGCAAGCGGCGCGATCGGGCAGTGCTAGTGCGCTAGTGGCAGGGTTAAAGCTGATTGAACCGTGGCAAGATAACCACACTTTAGAGAAACCTGCGAAGCGGCTGATGCGCGATTGGTCTAAAAATACGCTGGCGATCGCCAACCAAAAAGCCGGACAAAATAACTTAAAGCAGGCGATTTATCTGGTCAGCAAAGTTCCTGCAAACAGCCCGTTTTATCAAGATGCCCAACAAACGCAGACTCGGTGGCGAAAAAGCCAAATTAAAGGCAAAGAATTAGAAGATGCGATCGAAAGTGCCTTAAAAAAACGGGAGTGGCAAAAAGCTGAAGCGCTGCTCTTGCCGTTTGCTAACCAACAGGATGCATATTGGCAGCAGCAATTCATCCGCATGCAAGAACGCACTATGACCGAGCGACTATCTTACAATCAACTGCAAGCCATTCGAGCAGAGGTGGGCACGGATCTAACCAAAGCGGCGGGAAAATTGGGATCTGCGATCGCCGACCTAGAGCAGTTATCTCCCAAAACCTACGCTCGTGCCAGTGCTGAAGATAACCTAGTGGAATGGCGTAAGGCGCTGATTGATAGTGCCACTCAGCAGCTAGAGCAGGGAAATTTAGCAGGGGCGATCGCCCAGTCAAAATGGCTCCCTGTCCAATCGTTACCTCCCAACTTGCGAGATCTGATTAGCTTAGATCAAGCAACTCAGTTAAGCCAGCAAATGCCCGCCGCCATGCCAACGGAGGAAAACTTTTGGCAGATCATCACAACCCTGTCTGCGTTGCGCCAGATTCAGCCGAGCCACTCGCTGTATACCGCCGTGCAGACCAAACTCTTGCCTTTAGAAGATCGCCTGCAAGATTTGACCCAGCTACGTCTTGCAAAATCCATAGCAGATCTGGACACCCTTCCATTACTGCCCGTTGCCATCCAAATGGCACAAGGAATTGCGCCCACTCGTCCGCATCGTCTCTATGCTCAAACGTTAATTTCGGTGTGGCGGCAAGATCAGCAGCAAATCAGCGATCGCGCCAATATTATCGCGGCTGAGAAATTTGCGGTTGGCGAAACCTTTCAGGGACTGAGCACGGCGATCGCCTACGCCAGTCGGGTTCCTCTAGGTAGACCGCTGCGACCCACCGCCCAAGCTGCGATTTTTGACTGGAAGCAACGCCTGCTCGACCTGGAGGATCAGGCAATATTAGAGCAGGCTCAGAAATTGGCGATCGCCCGCAAATATGCCCAAGCCATCCAACTTGTCAATAAAATTGGCGATGGTCGCCCCCTATACAATTCAGCGCAAACTTTTGCTCAACAGTGGAGTGTTGCTCAAAGCGAGCGTTCTACCGCAGATGATAAGTTCTAAACTGGAGAAATAATTTAACCAAGGAGCATTGCATGACCGTAGCGCAAGTATCGGCTCAGGAACTCTTCCAAGCCGCTTATGAAAATCGTTATACCTGGGATCGCACCTTTCCTGGCTACACAGCGGATGTAGTTCTTAAGCTCGATGGGCAAGAATTTAAGGGCACAGTGCGGGTCAATCCTGATATGACGGCTGAAGTATTTGATATTGAAGATGAGCAAGCGAAAAAGCTAGTACATGGTCAGCTTTGGGAAATTGCAATTCATCGGGTGCGACGTTCATTTGAAGAAACCCACAGCCAAAATACCTTTGCCTATGGCGAAACGGATGAGGCTGGGGCTATCGCAATTTTGATGGGCGGAAAATCTGAAGGCGATCGCTACAAAGTTCACAATGGCGAAGTGAGTCTCGTTCATCGTCATATGCACGGCGTTGTCATTACGATTAACACCTTAAGCACTCATGACACTGGCGAAGGCTACCTCCCCTATCGGTATGACTCCGTGTATCATGACCCTAAAACGGGCGAGCAAAAAGGCGGAAAAACTCTGTTTGAAGATGAGTATGAGCAAGTCGGCGGCTGCTTCATTCTAAATCGTCGTTTCATGGAAACCGACGCCCACGGCAAAACCTCAACCCAAGAATTTCTCTTTTCCAATATTCAGCTTTTGTTGCCCAACGCCGCCTAAAAAGTAGCGCTAGGATCAATGGATGACTTTACAAAAACACAAGGTAAATTATGTCTGAAACCCTGACCTTAAACACTCAAAACGTAGAAACTGTCTTAGACGAGATGCGTCCTTATCTGATGGCAGACGGTGGCAACGTGGAACTCGTTGAAATCGATGGTCCCGTCGTCAAGCTGCGGCTTCAAGGTGCCTGTGGCTCTTGCCCTAGCTCCGCCATGACTCTACGAATGGGCATCGAGCGCCGCCTGCGCGAATTCATCCCCGAAATCGCTGAAATTGAACAAGTCATGTAAGACGATGGGGGGTAAGAAGCTAGAGCTTTTTGCCCCTAACCTCTAGTCCCTAATGCCTAGTTTCCATCTCTACACCGCATCCTCTTTACGCGGACAGGAAAGCCGCTATTCTTAATTCCTCTCAGCATCGCTAATTTATGGGAATGCTTCATCTTTTCCTGTATGAATGACTTTAGTTTTATTGGTGATGATGCTCTTCAGGCAATGATTGAGCGAGATAAAGAGGAATTGGATAACAGTTTAAAGTCTGGCTTATGGAAAGCTACATTGCTCCTAGCTGGCAGCATTATCGAAGCTATCCTCGTTGACTATTTCCTGAATTTTCCACCCGATGAAAATATTTTAAGTGTGTTTGAGGACGCAGCTTTCAAACGATATAAAGGCAGAAAAATAGAAGAACTAGACTTAGTTGCTCTTATTAAACTTGCCGTCAAAGATAATTTAATAGCTGAAGAAACTTCCCAATTATCAACAGTAATAAAAAACTACAGAAATTTAATTCATCCTGGAAGAGAACTAAGAAAAAAAGAAAAGGTTAACGAACATACCGCAACAGTCGCTAAATCCTTGGTGGAAATAGTAATAAGCGAAATCAGACAAAACCATGCCACAAAACACGGATATAGGGCTGAAGATGCAATTGAGAAGGTTAAGATAGACCCTTCTTGCTCATCCATTTTCAGCCACATGATTAGCCAAATGACTGAGAAAGAACGTATTAAACTTTTTATTAGTATTCCAGACGAGTGTAACCAGCAGAGCGATTTTAAGTACCAAAAAGAAGAAGAAAACTTTTTGAGTCTGCACTATCTTTTGAGCAATAGTGTGCCAGATAAGATTATTAAAGAACAAGTAGAAAAAATCAAGTTCTATTTAAATCACAAAACCCCTAGAGAAACCCTATCTTATTGTCGGTTCTTTGTAAAACATTTAAAGCTGCTTCAATCAGAAGATAGACAAGCATTTCTCACCTATTTTCTAAAATTGTTAGAAGGTGATTTCTATAGTCTCAGCAGCCTCACAAGTTATCACCTCCGGCAATTTGCTGAGTACATGGAGGAATTACCAAAACGAGAAGTCAAAATGGGCATACTTGGAGCTATGCTAGCTGAACGGGATCAAGAGGATTATGAAAACTTTATTCCTGTAATCGAAGCAGTATATGCGGGGCTACCAGAAGATTGCTCTAACGCTGTACTGGAAAGTGTTGTAAAGTATTACCCCTCTTGGGTTCAAATTATTGATCGTTTTGACCTTTTTTAAGGAGGCAACACAAAGCGCCTGAAACAGTCATCCATGCCATCAGAGTTGATTAATTGTTGCGTTAAGTCACCTTAGAGGAAGTCTTAAAAGTCCAGGATGGCATCAGGTGAGATTAAAGAAACTCTCATCCTCTAATCTGTCAGAAGAAATAACGATTGACAGAAAATGAGAGCGATGAAACTATCCTATCCGACTGACATGAGTCAAGAACAATGGGAACTTCTGTCCCCATTGCTGCCCTCGGCAAAATCGGGTGGACGACCCCGAAGTGTGGCTCTAAGAGCAATCCTCAATGCCATCTTTTACATCGTCGTAGCAGGCTGTGCGTGGCGGATGTTGCCCCACGACTTTCCGAAGTGGAAAACCGTCTATCACTACTTCAGGGCATGGCGATTGGACGGCACCTGGGAGAGAATCCATGCCCAGTTCGTGCAATGGGAGCGCGTGGCTCAAGGACATCAAGCCGTGCACAGTGCAGCGAGTATGGATTCTCAATCCGTGAAAACGGCACTCCTGCTGCCATCGCGATTGGATTTGACGGAGGTAAGCGCATCAAAGGCCGTAAACGACACCTGATGGTGGATACCTTGGGATTAGTCATGATGGTTGTGGTCACGGCTGCCAATTGATTTTGATTTGGGTCGATGGCACTTATGAAGGAGTCGAATTCATGAAATGGACCATGGACACTTACCGTTGGATTCTCGAAACCATCAAACGTTCCGATAGCGCCAAGGGTTTTGTTTTGCTGCCGAAACGGTGGGTGGTTGAACGCACTTGGGGTTGGCTCAATTGGTCGCGTCGCTTATCCAAAGACTACGAAGTCTTGCCAGAAACCTCTGAAACCTTTATTTATGTGGCAATGATTCGTCTCCTGCTCAGACGGCTAGCGTAGTTCTTAACTTCTCAGAGATCCTCTTAGTGTTCTTTCGATCCGACGATCAGGAATGAGCCAGATCGCTGCAACCAAAATGTACAGTCCACAGGCAAGCCATGATTGCACAAAAGCAAGGGGAATTGCCACGGCGTAGATTGCTACGGATAGTTTGCCTTTGAAATATCGTCCTAGGGCGATTGCGAGGGTTGAATCCTTCCCGTGGTGGGCAACAAGAGTAAGAGTCAAAATGAAGTAGGCGATCGCTGCCGACAGCAAGAGTACCCCATAGAGCGCGACAGGCAAAGTGGCAAAGTGATTTTCGCCCATCCAAGCAGTGCCAAAGGGAAATAGGGAGAGCCAAAACAGCAAATGCAGGTTTGCCCAAAGGATGGCACCATTCACATGGCGCGTTGCCTGAAGTAGATGATGGTGATTATTCCAATAGATGCCAGTGTAGATAAAACTCAGCACGTAGCTGAGAAATATTGGAATCAGCGATCGCAATGCTGCAAAATTGGCTTCGTGCGGCACCTTCAATTCCAGCACCATAATCGTAATGATGATCGCAATCACGCCATCACTGAATGCTTCTAATCTTCCCTTGTCCATTGGTATTTTTCCTCTTATTGATCACTCCACGCTTTGATCATTCCACACTTAGCACTAAACCTTTGAGATACAGCCCTTCGGGATGGTAAATGCTGATGGGATGATCGGCAGGTTGAGCTAGAGAATGCAATACCTGAATCGCTTTTCGAGATTCGATCGCCCCTGCCATGACTGCGCCCTTAAACAAATCGGGAGTCACCACCTGGGAGCAGGAAAAAGTGAACACCATGCCGCCGGGTCGCAGCTTATCAAACGCCATTTGGTTCAATCGTTTGTATGCCATCACCGCTTGATGGCGGGCGGATAGATTTTTGGCAAAGGCAGGCGGGTCGAGAATGATGATGTCGTAAACCGGGTCACAGCCTTTGAGGTAGTCAAACACATCAGCATCCACCGATTCATTCTCAACGTGATCAGGATTGTTGAGGGCGATGTTTGCTTCGGTAAGGGCGATCGCCTTTGCCGAACTATCCACCGAATGCACCACCTCTGCCCCCGCATCCACGGCATACACCGAAAAGCCGCCAGAGTAGCAAAAAGTATTCAGCACCCGTTTATCTTTGGCGTATTGGGCAAGCAGTTGTCGATGTTCTCGCTGATCCAAAAAGAAGCCTGTTTTTTGTCCTTCTTCCCAATCCACGTTAAAACGATGCCCGTATTCCTGCACCATGCCATCGGATTTTTCACCCCATAAATATTGATTTGTGGAATGGGCTTTGGGCAAAACCGCCGCGCTTTTGTCATACACCGCTTTCAAGCGATCGCCATACACTGCCTGCAAGCATTCCACAATCTGCGATCGCTGCTCATACATCCCCAGGGAATAAGCTTGCATCACCGCCGTGCCGTTATACCAATCCACAATCAAACCTGGTAGCCCGTCGCCTTCCGCATTCACCAAGCGATAGCAGTTGGTTACGTTACTCTCCGCTAACCCGACCTGTTGCCGCACCGCATAGGCACGATGAAACCGATCTAAGAACAACTTCGCTACACTTTCAATCGGCTCAAACGCCAAAACTCTCACCGCAATATTGCCGTCGCAATAGTGACCGATCGCCAAAAAGTCGCCACTGGCGCTGAACACCTCCGCGATCGCGCCCTCCTGCAACTCTGGATCTTTCTGCTTAATCGCCCCCGAAAAAATCCACGGATGAAACCGCCGGACGGCATCCGCTTTACTATTTTGCAGAACAATTTTGGGAAAATCAGGCATTAGGTAACACGGGTTAAGGATTAGAGTTTAAAGGCAAGAGGGCAAAGAATAGAAGAAATTCCGAACTCAAAACTCAAAATATCTCCTACCCTTCGGGAAGCCAAAGCTACAGAGATGCTGAGTGCAATGCACACGCAGCGCGAACAAAACTCAAAACTCAAAATTTAGAACTCTCCACTACACTCGCGCCAGCGTCACCTGCTCCAATTGATCTTGATACTTTCCTTGACGGGTTTCATAGCTGACCGCACAGGGCGCGCCTTCTAAAAAGATTAATTGCACTACGCCTTCGTTGGCATAAATACGACAGTCAGCGCTAGATGAATTGGAAAACTCTAGAGTCAAGTAGCCGCGCCAACCTGCTTCCGCAGGCGTGAGATTGGCAATCAGCCCCGTCCGGGCATAGGTGCTTTTGCCAATGCAAATCACCGTCACATTCTCCGGCACTGCCAACCGCTCCAACGCCACGCCTAACCCATAGGAGTGGGCAGGCAAGATGAAAAAGCTGCCGTTTTCGTCCGTATGTAGCTCGGTGGGTTCCAAATTGGCAGGGTTGAAATGCTTCGGATCGACCACCTTTCCTGGAATATGACGAAAGATGCGAAATTCTGTCGCCGATAGCCGCAAGTCATAGCCATAGCTGCTTAAGCCATAGGAAATTACAGGCAAGTCGTTGGCATGACGCACCAGTTGAGGCTCAAAGGGAGCAATCATGCCCTTTGCTGCCATTTCGGTAATCCAAGTATCGTTTTTGATCATAAGAATGAGGAGTAAAAAGTTTTGAGTTTTGAATTGAGAGTTTTGAGTTGAATTTCTAATCTTGTTCTGAAACCTGAAACCTGGAAACCCGCAACCTAATTGCCTAGGGCTGATGGCTGCGGCGCAGTTCGGTGATTTGGTCGGCGACATCAAGCAGCGATCGCGGCATTTTGGGACCTGTCAAAATAATATCGACGTTGCGGGGGCGATTTTTGAGGAAGGCTAGCACATCGGTTTCTGAAATGAACCCAAAGGTGATGGCGAGGCTCAGTTCATCTAATACAACCAGTTCATATTTTCCTTGACAAACCACGTTTTGAGTATAAAGCCATAGCTCTTCTAGAGATTTTTGCTCCTCATTGTCCAGCACGGGCGTATCGATGCAGCGGGACAGGTTGCACCGAATCCAGTCGAGGCTTTGCCCCAATTGCACCGGGCGATCGTAGCCTTGAGCAATGCCCCCTTTAAGAAACTGAACGACCAAAACAGGGGTGCCTTGTCCGGCAATCCGCAGCGCTTGCGCCATGACGTTTGTAAAAAAACTGCGATGGGTGCAGGTAAACACTTGCACCAGCCCTTCAATCGAGTGGGCGGAGTGGAGGCTCGCGTCTAAAATCGGTGTCTCAACCTGTGAAACCATTAATTTTGCCTGAGTCATGAACGAAAATACAGATCTTTAAAAAAATGAATCTACTTAAGATAGGCAGAATATAGCGTACTTTCTCTAGTTTTCTACCTAAACAACGCTACATTTTGTGATGCACCTGACTATGACTGCCCATACTTATCGCGGATGTCTCTCGTCTTGAAGACGGGATTGACTTGACACTCCCACGGCTGAAGCCAGTGGGATTCTTGGTTCAACGAAACCACTTAAACTAGATTCCTTGCAGTTTCTAGCCCAGAGGTGGGATTCTCCCCAAGCGTTACTTTCCGAGTGCCCCTCGGTAGTTGCATTTCTG
>JBGSWI010000115.1:0-27312 GCA_041752515.1 Leptolyngbyaceae cyanobacterium
TGTGCGACTTTCCTGAAACAACGCAAAGACTGCCCTCACCCTAGCCCTCTCCCGATTGGAGAGGGAACCGGAAATGTCCGAAAGCCCTTCTCCTTGGGGAGAAGGGTTGGGATGAGGGCAAATTAGTTGCACATCAGGTAAAGTTTGTTTTCCCATCCCTCACGGCTTAGACGTTCCCCAAGTACTAACCAACCCAGTATTAAACAACCTTGATTTCTAAAATAGAAACATCAAACCGCTTTCGTACTCCGCACTCCGCACTCAAAATATCTCCTGCGGAGACGCTACGCGTTGGCAAAGCCAGTCCGAAGGACTTACAAAACTCAAAACTCAAAACTCCATTTCATGCTTCCAACTTCTGACGCGATCGCCCCCCCCTTATCCTTCGAGCAACAGCTAGATGCCTCCGATCTCACCCGTCCGATGCAGTGGTTATGGGCATTATCGGCGGGTTTGATTCTTCTAGATGGCTTCGATTTTTTTATTATTGGCGTTGCTTTGCCCTTTTTGCAGCAAGATTTTGGCTTGAGCACAGCAGAAATTGGCGCGATCGCCGTGGCAGCTTTGGCGGGATCACTGGTGGGATCGCTCATTTTAGGATCGGTGACCGATCGCGTGGGGCGGCAGCGAATGTTAATGGTGGATGTGATCCTGTTTTTGGTGGCAACTTTGGGAACCGTGGTTGCCTGGAATGCAGCTTCTTTGATTGGGTTTCGATTCTGGGTGGGTGTGGCGATCGGGGCTGATTATCCTATCAGCGTTGCCTACATTACTGAGAATGTGCCGGCTCGATTGCGCGGTCGCATGGTGATTGGGGCGTTTACCTTTCAGGCGGTGGGGGCGCTGTTGGGGGCAGTGACGGGACTGGTCGTCATCTATGGGTTTCAAATGGTGTATCCCGATTCAGTTCAGCCCGCGATCGCCTATGCATGGCGCTGGATGCTGGGAGTGGGTTTGATATTGGCGATCGCGGTCGGCATTCTGCGGTTTAGCTTTTTGCTCGAAAGCCCCCGTTATTACTTGGCAAAAGGCGACTATGATGCCGCCTCTAAAGCCGCTTCGATTTTGTTAGAGGAGGCGATCGCTCTCACGCCGGACACCGATCCACCCGATCAAACCTCCAGCCTGTCTCTTGGCGATTTGTTTTCTCCTGCCTATCGCCGCAATACCCTGCTGGCATCCATTCCCTGGTTTTTGCAAGACATCGCCACCTATGGCATTGGCATCTTCACCCCCGTGATTTTGGCGGCATTGGCATATTCGACCGAAGACAACTTTTTAGCGAAAGAATTTGCTGCGGCTCAAGGATCTGCGATTGTAGATCTGTTTTTGGTTGCCGGGTTTATCCTCGCCGTGCTGTTGATCGATCGCCTGGGTCGCATTCGGCTGCAAATTGTGGGCTTTTTGGGAATGGCGATCGGCTTAACCATTTTGGCGATCGCCAGCCAGTTTCATTTGCCGCCCCCCTGGAATTTAGTAGTCCTATTCACCGGATTTTTCATTTACAACCTAATGATGAATATGGGTCCCAATTCCACCACCTTTTTGCTCTCCGGTGAAGTGTTTCCCCCGTCCATTCGCGCTAGTGGAGCCGGGTTTGCAGGCGCGATCGCCAAATCTGGAGCAATTTTAGGCACCTTTACCCTGCCGTTTATCAGAGAAACTCAGGGCGAGACAACCTTGCTATTCATGCTGCTGCTAGTCTGTTTGGTCGCAGCCGGGATGACCTATCTATTTCGGATTGAGGGCACGAACGATCCAAGTCTCCCACCCGCGAACAACGCTGAGAACTATTAACCTGACCACTAACTTAAACGGAGGATGCGACAGATCTGAGCTTGAAAACGTCGCTGAGTAAAGCTTCTACCATTCAAAACTCAAAACTCAAAACTCAAAATATCTCCTGCGGAGACGCTACGCGTTGGCAAAGCCAGTCCGAAGGACTTACAACTCAAAACATCTCCTGCAAAGAATTGCGATGGGTAGACGAGATGAATGCGACTTAGGGTAGAAGACCCGATGTCCAAGACAGGCTAATGTCAGAAATGGTTTGAATTAAATCAGACCTGTGGTTAGTGATTAATCGTTGTTGATTTGGGATAAAAATGTTTTTAAAGAGCAAAGAAGATGGCGCACTCATCAAAGTTCTGAATTTTGAAGCCGTAATCAATCCATCGCAGCCCACCATTTCAGGCAGAATTCAAAAGGGGGAAGAAGAGCAAGATCCAGAAGAATTTGACAAAGATAGCTTAATTTTTCCATCCGACGAAAATCTTCCTCAATGTTGGACAGACCCAGATTATCAAAGCTCTTTGTAAAAAAATGGAGGTAAGATATTTGGAGTCGTGTCATGCACTTCAACAAGATTTTTAGCGGCACAGGAAGGGAATTAGCGAAAAGCGTCTTCAAAGAGATTTTCGGAAATATATGCTTGCAGATCAGGTTTTGACGGGGAATATTTTAGTAGTTGATGACTCTGCTGATAACCGATTTTTAGTGCAAACAACGCTGGAATATGGTGGATATGAAGTTGCTCTTGCCGAGAACGGCAAGACAGCTTTGGAAAAGATTGACCAATTTCCACCCGATTTGATCTTGCTAGATGTGATGATGCCGGAAATGGATGGCTACGAAGTCACCCAGCGAATTCGTCAAAATCTAGCGCTTTCTTCTTATATTCCGATTCTCCTGATTACGGCAGATGAGCGCTCCAGCGTGGTGAAAGGCTTAGATATTGGAGCCGACGATTTTATTCGTAAACCTGTAGATGTTGATGAGCTTTTGGCGCGAGTGCGATCGCTGTTGCGGCTTAAACACAGCATTGATGAACGCGATCGCATGGTGCGTCAGCAAGAAGACTTTGTGATGCGATTGACTCATGACCTGCGAACTCCGTTAGTTGCCGCCGATAGAATGCTGGGATTGCTTCACCAAGAAGCGTTGGGTGTGCTATCTGAAGACATGAGTGAAGCCGTAGATAGCATGGTTAAGAGCAACAGCAACCTCTTGCAAATGGTGAACACCTTATTAGAAGTCTATCGACATGACGCGGGTTCTAAGACGCTTACCTGCGTGCCCTGCAATCTGCGAGAGATTGTAGAGGAGGTAATTCACGAGTTGTTGCCTTTAGCCACAGAACGGGGGTTGACGTTAACGGCTGAATTAAATCGTGATTCTGATCCTGAAGAATTGGGTGATCACCAAACGGCAGCGATGGTTATGGGCGATCGCTTAGAGCTACGTCGAGTTTTAACGAACTTGGTTGGCAACGCCATTAAGTTTACAGATACGGGATGGGTTAAGGTGCGCTTAGGGGAACCGGGCGCGATGACTGTGGCGATGGATGCTATGACCAATAGTCATCCCGTTCGTTCCGTCATAATTGAAGTGAGCGACAGCGGCACTGGAGTAGCATTAGAAGATCAGCCCACCTTATTTGAGCGATTTCGTCAGGGAAATCATAAGCGCTCAGGCAGCGGGTTAGGGCTTTATTTGTCTCGGCGGATCATTGAGTCCCATCGAGGGAACATCAAGCTACAGTCTGAACCGGGAAAAGGCAGTAAATTTACGATTTCTTTGCCTGCGATCGCGGAATAAAAATCAAGAATCTTAGGCTAATTATTGACTGATAAATCAATCAATCACCTGAATTATTGACTCATTCTGAGCGAAGCCGAAGCCCGATGGCGATTAATTTCATGCCTCTAGTGATAGCGTTGATAGGGCAAAAGTGCGTGGGGCGAGAGTCATAGTACAATCTGATTACTTCCGCGACTCTTGCAATGTTTATGATTATCCACCATGCGCCCCCCAACTGCCTCTCCGCCCTCCTCTTCGGTGTGGCAAACCCTCAGTAATTCTACTCTGCTGCGCTATGTGCTGCTGTTTAGCAGTGGGTGGATCACCGTATTATTAATCAATTATTTCTATAGTACGATCGCTCTTTTTACCGTCGCAGGCATTTTTGCGGCTCTGTTCAATTATCCGGTGATGTGGCTATCGCGCTACATTCCTAGGGGATGGGCGATTACCATTGTGTTCATCAGTGCGATCGTCCTGCTATCAGGGCTAATCACGGGCGTAGGACTCCAAGTTTTGAGCCAAGGACAAAGCTTATTGGGTGATCTCAGAAATGGTCTAAACCAACCCGATTTCTTGCCCTTTCAACAGTTTTTGAATCAATTGAACTTCAGCAGTGTAATGGGTACGCTGCAAACGGGCTTGGCGAATGGGTTAGGCGTTGTGAAAAGTGTCTTTTCCAGTGTGTTTGTCGGAATTTTTGGGGCGGTCATTAGCTTGTATATGTTGATCGATGGTGAAAAGCTATGGCAGTCTTTTCTGAAGCTGATTCCTGCCCCTTCCCGCGATCGCTTTGCCACCACTTTTCAGCAAAGCTTCCTTGGATTTATCCGAGGACAGCTATTGCTAATGCTGTTTCTTTCAACTACAACTCTGCTAATTTATCCGTTTTTGGGTGTGAACTATGCCCTAATTCTGGCAGTCATTATTGGCATTATTGATGCGATTCCTGGAATTGGAGCGACGCTTGGGGTGATTGTTGTCACCTTTTTAGTTTTTGCCTCTCAAGGGAGCGCGATCGCCCTTAGGGTGCTAGCTGTCTCGATTGTGCTGATTCAAATTCAAGATAACTACATCCGCCCTAAAGTCATGGGCGACGCTTTGGATTTAAATCCGGTCATCTTGTTTTTGGCTCTGTTTATTGGGGAGCGAGTGGCTGGATTGCTGGGAGTTTTTCTTTCGATTCCGATCGCTGGCATGATTGCCCTTTGGATGCAGTCATCTCCCGAAAAAACACCCCCCCGCCTAGAAGAGACTTTGGTTAATACTGCTGAATCAGACAATGTGGAATCATCAGAAAACGCTTGATTTTACGGTTTCTGAACTGACAAACAAAAAATAGTTTTTTAGAGTGACATAATGGCTTCAGGCTGGCTGCTTAGCCTTGATCTAAACCCGAAACCCGTTCTTATGATTCACTATATTCGCTCAACCATTCTGCCTTCAAAACCGGCTCAACTCCTGCTCAAAACGGGGTTAAAGTGGGATCAAGATAATTGCCCTGGGATGGCAGCATCTCTGTCCTACTTTTCTTTGTTTTCTTTGTTTCCGATGCTGTTAGTCATCTTGAGCGTTGTGGGTTCGCTGCTAGGTCCCAAGACCGAAGCGTTCCAATCGATTCAAGACGGAATCGTACGCTATCTGCCCCCAGAAGTTCATGAACTGGTCAAAGGAACTCTCGTTTCCTTGAATTCTAATAGTGTCGAAGCAGGACTGATTGGCTCGATTTTGCTCCTGTGGGCAGCCAGTGCGGTCTTTGGGATTCTTAGGAGTTCAGTGAATAAAATTTGGCGATCGCCCAGTCGAGTATCTGAAGCCGGATCACCATTTAAAATGGCGCTTTTCTTTATTGCTAACAAACTCTTTTCGTTTCTGTTAGTGTTTGCAACAGCCCTATTATTGATCACTTCACTTCTCTCGGATATCGCAATCAGAACCGTACTTGAACTGATCGCCACCTTTCGAGAGATTTTCCCCTTTATTCAAGTTGATGAACTGCAATTAACCAAAGGGCTTCAGATCGGATCATCGTTTTTAATTCTGGCTATAGCTACCTGCATTTTGTTCAAGATTTTGCCGTCTGTTTATGTAGCTTGGGGGGATGTGTGGCTAAGTGCCTTACTGGTTACTTTACTGCTGGTGGGATTACAACAGTTAGTCAGCAATAGTGTGATCACGATTGGCAGCCATTTCCTGTCCTATGGCGTGATTGGCAGTGTCATGATTCTGATGCTATGGATTTTTCTAACGTGCCAAATTTTTCTCTTCGGCTGCGTCTTGTCGTATGTTTATGCCAATCTTTTTGGTAGTCGTCGCAATCAAAAAGTGAACCATTTAGATAGAGTGTAGTTCAACATTCTGAGTTGTTTTCTAGGTTCTAAAGTCCCTGCGTCAAATGAAAATCATAGGTCGGGATGGCATTTCAAAAATAGAATAAATCATGGACATCTCAAGCCCGATTTCATTTGAGTGATTGCCGATTCTACTGCCGCTACATTGTTAGAAGTTGACGCGATCGCCTGCATCAGTGTGGATTTATCAGGAATATTTTTCACCTCCTCATCCAAGTCTTCGTAAGCTGTTTCTAGATTCTTGTAGGCTTTTTCTAAATCCTCATCTTTTGACTCTTGCAGGGCATCTTTTGCAGCGCCCCGAAAATCTCTAAAGGCGATGCTCACCTGCTCTTCTGCCTGCTTCAGAGAACTAACTGTGGAAGTGGAAGCACTGCCCACTCGCCTAAACACAGAAATCGAAGTGCTCAACACTGACAGATTGCTACAAAGTTCGGCTTGCTTTCCTCGGATGGTTGAAGTGATGCAGCCTGTCATCAAAGTCAGCGGTAATAAGGCAATCACAAAATTAAAGCGTTTCATACGGTTGACGTAATAAAAAACAACGAAAAAGCTCCAGAATGGGAGTCTCGATGCACGAGGGCGATCGCCACTGACCCCATTAACCTAAAAATAATTGATATCACTAATTAAGCAAATCCATCCGCTAAGCGGCAATTCCAAAAAACTAGAAAGCATTGTTAAAAGTGGCTACACTCAACCCGTCCGCAGCCCTCCGCGTGTTGAGCATAGCCCCAACATCCTAACTCTCTTGACGGTGAGTCTTGAGTTCGCTAGTCAAGAATAGGTTTTAGAGTAGCCAATGCCGCAAAGAGGGTTTAGTTAGAAAAGACATGATGTATTCAGTGCTTTTAACCCTAGGATTTGCTGCACCCCGAAACACCCACTCGGTAGGTAGACCCTTGTCGTCCACTGATGTTTGTATTGATTTGAATTGGTTGACGAGACGCGCTTGGAGGTTCGCCAATAATCTGAAACGGCACTCCACCCACCAAGCGAGCACCATCCCGCCTAAACACTTGTCGAGCCGTGTTGTCAGCAAACCGAAAGTTAATGATGATGTTGTAATTTTCGGGCGTTTCTGACGTGATGGTTGCAATATATCGAGTGAAGCGGGTGCCCGGAGGAACAACAAAATCGGTATCCCAGTTATTTCTAACTCCAGGAGTTACGCCCGTCGAGGAAACAGATTTTCTCACCTCATATCCTGAACCCCCAAGAGGCTGGAATGCCCTACAGGTCTCAGCCGCATTGACCAATGGCTGAGCGGCAATGGGAATGCTGGCACCTAGCAACACCCTGAAAACGTTGGAAAAAATGCGATTGGGAGTCATAAAAAACCTCGGTTTAAAGAATGAAAGTGGAGAGTTAAATCTAATGGAAATAGAACTATTAGAACACAGTAGATATTAAATAAAAACACCCTGACTTTTCATTAAGAATTTAGAATTTATTCGATTCTTTTCTTCAAGAAGAGCGACAAGAGGGATATTTAGGTAAACCTGTAGCCAGCATAAAACAAACTACTGTGAGCATGAGTGCAACTAACAATGAATTTCTGATGCCTATCGTTGCTGCATCAAGATTAATCGATCGCAGCGATGGAAAAACTGATGGTGGCACCTCATTTGCAAGGACTGTTCTCATCTCTGCTTGAGAAAACGTTTGCAGCATCTCTTGTAACTTGGCAATGATTTCAATACGTTGGACGGTTGGCAAGGTTTTGTCTAGCTTTTGAAACACGCCATCGACAATGCCTTGAGAGGTGAAAAATACGAGTGACGTACCTAGGATTCCTCGCCCTAAGGAACTGCCTAAATTCTGAACTGGATTATAAATTCCGGGGCATTGCGGTTTGTCTTCCATGGCAGCTTCTGAGAAAGTGAGAACGCTAATATATGACAAGAATAATCCTGAACCGATGCCCATAATAATTAGCCCCGGCATTAGTTCAAGTGGTTTGATTTGGGGATGCAGGCTGATGTAAAGAATCCCAATGCCAGCCGCTAATAAAGCAATTCCGCTACAGACGATATATTTAGGGGCAATCCGGTTCCCCCAACTCAGATACTTGACCACTGCAACTAGCACAATTGGCATCGTCAAGTTGTAGGGCATGATTGCCAGTGCTGTTCTAAAAGGGTTGAGCGACAAGGCAAGGGGCACGAACTGAAAGAGGTTGAACTGAATGCCCGTTACGATCAGCGTATGAACCATCGCGGCGAACGTTCCGAATACGAATCCTCGCCTACGCAACAGCCCAACTCGAAATAAAGAAGCCCCCGATCGACTTGCCTGCCGTCGTTGCCAGTAGCCAAAGAACCCTAAAAGAATCATTCCTACGGCAACTAATGTCGGCACGATCGAGATTGCAAAAGGTGGAATGATCATATTCCCAATTGCAAACTCACGCTTCGGTTCCCACCAGCCAAATTCTCCGGCTAAGCCGATGCCTACAAAAATAGAACTAAGCCCCAAAAATGAAAGCAACCCTCCAACCCAATCGATCGCTTGTGAAGTTGAAATGATTAAGTTGGGCAGCGATCGCTTGAATCTAAAGACAAGAATCATCACACTAATTGAGGGCGCAAATGCCCACCGCCACCCTAGATGGTAGGCAATGAAGCCCCCCAATATCCCCCCGGACAAGCTCCCTAGGACTGAAGCCAACACCAGTATTAAGTTGGTCTGCTCTTCCGCTTCGCCGCCATACATCAACTCGGCGATCGCCCAAGGGGTACTAATTAAGGGTGTGGCAGCCAAGCCTGTTAACAATGAAAAGCTCACAGCGAGGATGCCAATTGAGGGGCTGAGGGAAGTGAGCGTAATGCCAATCCCATACAAAGTCAACCCAATGCTAAATACACGAGTTCGACCATAGAAGCGGCACAGGTTCTCAATGGTGGGCGCAAAAGAAGCGGTTGTCAGAGAAAACACAACTAGGATGCCCTGAATCGAACCTACGCTGGCATTGAGTTCGCGCGCAAGCGGAGACATGATGGCAGGCATGACGCTGACATTATAGGCAACCATAAATAGAGTGAGGATGATCGCCCAAAAGCTTTGTCGCCTAAATTGAATCTTTTGCGCTCGACTCATGCTCCGTCTTTTACACTATCGGTTGATGGGTTTTTAGGTTGAAGCGATAACCATGAGGCAAGATATGTAACTTCACGTCACACAGCGCGATCGCTTCATCGTTAAGCAATCCCTCCAAGTTATTGTGAGTCGCGGATGTCTCATCCACAACGGTAATCGCACCCTGTCCCACCACCTCGAACTCATCGCCTTTAACAATAATGGCTGTATCTTCATCAATGCCTAAGCCCAACACCGCAGGATGTAACACCAGTGCTGCCAAGAGCCGACCCAAGCGACCGCGTTGAGCAAAGTGCTGATCGATGACAATACCGGGCAAGAAACCCATTCCAGGACCCATTCTGACCGCATCTACGCTGGGGTTGGAGACCGAGGCTCCGCCGATAATCATTTCGTCAGGCATCATTGCCGCCCCCGCACTGGTGCCGCCAATTACAACCCCTGATTCATGCTGCTTGCGAATAGCATCACACAAAGGAGAGTCTTTAATGAAGTCTACAATGCGCGACTGATCCCCCCCGGTAAAGAAGATACCCGTTGCCTGATCGATAATGCGAATCCCGTCCTTGCACTCGGAATCTTGGCGATTCTCTGTGCCAACCACCTGCACTGATTCTGCCCCCAAGCGCTCGAAAACGCGAATGTAGTCCTCTCCCACTTCTTCGGGGTGCCCAGTAGCGGCTGTCATCACGGCAATCCGAGCCTTCGTGCCACCCGCTGTCCGTACAAACTCTCTCAAAACGATACAAGCGCCTTTGCGATCTTCTGCACCGCCAATAATGACCAACGCGCCCCGATTACTCTCAGTACCCATTGTGATTGCTCCTAATACTTCTGTTAATTGAGTAGCTTGGCTTTGGCAAGCTGAAACTCCTCGTCAGACAGTGCGCCAGCCTCCTTAAGCTGCGCCAGTTGCGTGAGTTGCGCTAACAAGTCAGGCTGTGCTGCGGGCGCTGGAGCCACTGGAGTTGCCGCCGCTTGAACCTGCATGGATTGAACCGCAGCAAGTTGAGCTTTCATTTGCTCCATCTCGGTTTGAGCCTGCATCTCGGCGGCTTGTTTTTGCTGCGCCTGCATTGCACTCTGCTGCATTGCGCCACTTGTCGCTCTGCTTGCCGCCGTTGCGGTACTGCTGATCACGGCTGTTCTTGCTACAGCACCCAATAAACCGGAACCGCCTCTTCTTCTAACCATTTGAGCCTCCTTGAAGAATGAAAATTTATGCTGTTACCTGAGCCTGCGCCATCACTTCGTCAATCACGCTGCTGGGAATCCGTTCGCTAAACAGAAGTTGACCCTTTGCAGCTAGAACCGCATCCCGGAATGCCGTTGCCCAAATATTTTCAAACAGCATTAGGGCTGCAAACGAGTTGTTATCCAGCGATTGAGAGATGGTTTGCACATCTGATTCAGCGATTAGCCCAGAGATATCGGCAATAATTGGGTCAAGAATGCTGTGATCCACATCCTCCATCTCATCAATTTCGGTCATCGTCACTTCACCGCTCTCACTTTTCCGAATAAAAAGGATATCGACAATGCGAATTGTTTTGTTATCCACCAACGCTTTCAACGCCGATGCGATTTCGTCTTTGATCAAGGTATTGGGAAATTTGATGCATAGCATCTCGACTGGACCTAAGGACATGATTTGCTCTCCTAAAAAATTTGTAGGAGTTGGGACATCGCCCCAACTCCATGCGATAAACTCAGGAAAAGATCGATGGCTGTTGCTTGATCTGACTAGGCATGGGACATCATATCGATCGCCACAGTTACGGCTAAAATCAAGATGTCGTTTTGGGATGGCTCAATTTGAACCCCATAGGTATCGGTGATGCGAAACCATTTTTTGGATACTTCGGCAACCTTACGATTACCATCACTAATCTCATATTCATAGTCGAGCAAATTACCCTTCACTTCTAAATCTGAGTCATTTCCTACTTTGACAACCCAGCGATCGCGCAGGGGTGCAATCAGTGCCTTCCTAACGGTGGCTAAACTCTCACCATTTTCTCCTTCGATGGTCATCGTGTCTTTGATACGCAGCAGCTTCTGCTGAAGTTTGCAAATCTCCTTCCCTTGCATATCCTCAAAATAGAGAGTGTCGCGAACGCGCAGCATTTTGCCATCCACCTTAAAGGTGCGCTCACCCCGATCATTCTCGATCCAGAAATCGTTGCCAATGGAGATGAGGCTTTGCCGCATTCGATATTTAGTGGCTGTTCCACGAATCCCAAATACCTCACGTTCTTCGCGGCGCTGCTCACGATTTTCTTTCGCTCGGTCAAACATCGTCTTATCTCCTTTTAGGTTGAGTTAGTTTAGTCGCTTAGTCCTACTGCTGCAAAACAAAAGTTGTAACGGGTGAATGCGTGGAATTTAGTCTTGAGGATTTTGCCTTCAAACCCCCATAGTGCCAAAATCTAGTGTTGCCAACGCTAAAAATCAACGGCATCTCGGATGATAGGGCAGGTCATGCAATGTCCGCCGCCCCGTCCGCGCCCTAGCTCCGCGCCCACGATGGTGATCACTTCGATGCCTTCTTTCCGAAGGGCGGTATTGGTCAAAGTATTCCGATCGTAAGCAAAGACCACTCCTGGCGACAGTGCCACCATGTTGTTGCCACTATCCCACTGTTGCCGCTCCATCGCATAGGGGTTGCCCGCCGTTGCAACGACCCGCAACTTTTTGAAATTCAGAGAGGCAGCCACTACATCAACAAAGGATGCGGTTTCTTTAGTGAGTTCGTACCCAGGGGTTTTGTCACTGGGTCGCAGGGAGAAGGTCACCACTTGATCCATGATTTGGGGAAACAGGGTGACGACATCGCGATCGCAAAAGGTAAAGACTGTATCCAAGTGCATCGCCGATCGCAGTTTGGGCATAGCGGCAACGATCACCCGCTCCACTGCGCCTTGGGCAAACAGGGCGGCTGCCAGTTGCGTGATGCCTTGGCGAGAGGTGCGTTCGCTCATGCCAATCACCAAATTTCCGTTGCCGATGGGCATCACATCTCCCCCTTCGACCGTGGCAGACCCGTGATTTTGGGTGGGATCGCCCCACCAGATATTGACGTTTGCTTCGCCAAAACTGGGATGAAACTTATAGATTGCCGTGGTGAGCAGCGTCTCTTCGTGACGAGCGGACCAATAGAGTGGGTTCAACGTCACACCGCCATAAATCCAGCAAGTCGTGTCACGGGTGTACAAGGTGTTGGGCAACGGGGGCAGGAGATATCCAGTCATGCCAAACTCCTCACGGGAGAGCTTGAGCATTTCGCTGCCGTGCCCTGCGGGAATATCCATCACTGAAAGTCCGCCAATCATGAATTCTGCTAGCCTCCGAGAGGGCAAGCTTTCCAAGAAGCCTCGAACATCTTCGACTAGCCCCACCCCGACTTCATTGGCAGTGATTTCCTGGTCTAGCAGCCATTTTTTGGCAACCGGATTATCGAGAGTTTCAGCCAGCAAATTATGCATTTCGACGACTTCGACCCCGCGATCGCGCATCTTCGTCATGAAATCGAAATGATCGCGCTTGGCATTATCGACCCACAAAACATCATCAAACAGCAGATCATCGCAGTTGGTGGGAGTCAAACGAGAATGTGCCAAACCGGGCGCACACACCATCACTTTTCGCAGCGTGCCTACTTCTGAATGAACGCCATAAGCGATAGAACCTTGATTGGGAGCAACAGGATTAGTAGCAGCAGTCATAGCAACTCCATGGGTTTAGATGATGATTCGACTAATCGCAAGTGCCAAAGTATGCCTACAAATCTTAATACCATCGCAATATCCATACCCGACTGTTTCTCGGCATGGCGAGAATAAACATTGGCACTTTCAACACCGATAATTACAAACATCGTAATCCTATCCTGATGCCATAGGATCCTCTGATTTGCTGCTTGAAATTTACTGCATGAAATAGAGTTCATTTCATGGATGTTTTTGCACCAATGAAATGGACTCTAAACGAACGATACCTACCGACAAGCTAAAATAGCGACTCGATAAGCGGTGTTACGATTGCCCGTAATGCGGCTATTGATCTGGAAGGGTTGCTGATTGGTAGGGGTGCGGAAGGGCTGTTGGTACAGGTAAAAACGCCGCGCCTGAATCGTGCGATCTATTGCTCTTGAAGTGGTGTTGTCGTTATATTTGAGATTCACCTCTATGGTATAACGCTCATTATTTTCAGGAATGAGTTTGCCAATGTAGCTGCTAAAGCTTGTGCCTGTGGGCACCACGAAATCAACGTTGGCGTTTGAGTTATTCGTCTCAATCACCTTCCGAATTACGGTGTTCCGAGTAGTGGCTTCTCTGAGATAAACACAGCCTTGGGGGGCAGCCGGGAAGTTTTGTGCTTGCGCAGGTTGAGGCAACATCATTGCCGTTGTGGCAAGATAAAGTGCAGTTGCGGGGGTTAAAAGCGCTTTCATTGTAATTACTCCTCAATAAGATGTGATGAATTTAGATGGGATGAATATGGATGTAAATTTAGATAAGTGCAACACTCCTTAAAGAGCGATCGCGATAAAGCAATCATGCTGTAGGGGCACAGCACTGCCGTACCCCTACAGATTCGCTGCATCCTTGATTCAAGTGATGGACGAATCGATCTATTCCCACATCAGAAAAGCTGAATTACACTTCTGAGCCGAAGTCTTCGCGCAGTTTTGCTTCTTGCTCAGCGGATAGGTTGGATTGAATCAATTGACCTTTTTCTGCGTCTTCAAATGCCGCTTCTACCTTATCCACGGTGACCTGACCCGTCAGCAAAAACAGGGCGGAAGTCCCTTCTGTAACTTTGCTTTGAACTTCTTTGATGAAGCCATCATTGATGCCATAGTCTGTAAATTTGCCGGTGATTGCGCCTGTAGCCGCACCAATGAGCAGACCAAAAAGGGGCACGAAAAAGATCAAACCAAACAACATTCCCCAGAACGCTCCACCCAGCGCACCCGCGCCGACGGTGTTCATTGCCTGATAAGTTTTAGGATTTTTCCGCCCTTCGGGCCACGAGACGATCGCGGCATCCAAAACCTGAATAATCTGTTGTTTCTGCAACCCTTCTAACTTTTTCAAAGCATGATCTGCACCATCAACGGTATTGAATTTCCAAACAGTTAAAGTAGACATGGATTTTCTCCTAGGTTGATCTTTACTTGAAATTCTGTTCTGTTGAGCAAGTCAGTGACTCGGAACCCCAACAAGTTTACTATCAATCGCCATCCATCCACCCCAACAGGCGAGAAACTTGAGTTGGCAAGATGAAGGGATCAAATGGCTTTGCGATCGCTCCGGCAAATCCCATTTGGTTAAGTTGCTTTAGCGTGAACCAACTGGCTCTAGCCGTAATTAACAAAATTGGAATAGTTTGAGTCATTGAATATTGTTTCAATTGCTCTAAAAATATTAGAGCATCGGTTTCTGACGTTGAAGTATCTAACAAAATCACATCCGGAGAAGTCATCGTACATAAAGTGATTCCTTCTTGAATTGAGGTTGATAGAGTGACGCTCCAACCGCCAAACTCGCTCAAACAGGTGTGTAAAACCTCTCGAATACTGGCTTCATGTTCAATTAATAAAATTGATTTAGTAGCCATGAACAACATCCTGTTGCTATGAAAGGGGCAAACCCTTTTTCAATCTGAGAATGATGGTCAAAATCTAGTTGCAAATTCTCCAACATTTGTCTGGTAATTCATACCGCCAAATGCGAGAAAATATTCGCACCTATGTAGCTTTGGTAAAACTACACTCAAAACATGGGTTGCAATTTCAATGCAGCTAATTTTGGATAAATCATCATGAGCCAATGATTGAAACCAGTAAAAAATTACTGAATCATTTGTTTATTAGATTAGACCAAGAAAATATGAAACTGATAGGAAGGATCGAATCTATACGCTCCAACCCAACATTTCTGCGATTTGACTCCAAATGGTCAGCGGGTTAAAGGGTTTGGAGATGATGCCCGCCACCTCTAGCTCGGTAAAGCGATCGCGATCGCTCGATAATACTTTTGCCGTTAACACAATCACTGGAATGTGCCGAGTGCGGGGATCTGCCTGAAGCTGCTCACACATCTCAAAACCATCCATATCTGGCATCGATATATCGACTAAAATGGCATCCAAAGCCGTTGTTTTGGCAATTTGCAACCCTTCAATTGCCGATGTTGCCGCGATCGTGAGCCAACCTGCAAATTCTTCTAGCGATATCCGCACCACATCCCGAATATCATCGTCATCATCCACAATTAGAATTTGCTTTGTCATGGGCAGGAGCAGGGAATAAGAAATAGAAAATAGAAACTAATCATGCCGTTTTGAGTTTTGAGTTTACGCGATGTGGCGACTTTCCTGAAACAACGCAAAGACTGCCCTCACCCTAGCCCTCTCCCGATTGGAGAGGGAACCGGAAATGTCCGAAAGCCCTTCTCCTTGGGGAGAAGGGTTGGGATGAGGGCAAATTAGTTGCACATCAGGTGAGTTTTGAATGGTAGAAGCTTTACTCAGCTACGGTTTTAAGCTCAGATCTGTTGAATCCTCCGTTTAAATGGGTATCGTTAAATGGGCATTGGCAACCTTGAACCTGAAGTCTAAAAATCGGAACCGTTCGGCTGAACACGACTCAACTGAACGCCTCACGTCGAAGCCTGAACAAGTGGTAAGGAAAAGTAAAAGGTGCTGCCTTTGTCGAGGGTGCTTTTTACCCAAATTTGTCCACCATGTTGTTGCACAATGTTTTTGCAAATTGCTAGCCCTAGCCCAGTTCCGCCTTTCTCGCGTGAATCAGACACATCAACCTGTTGAAATTGCTCAAAAATGAGTTCGAGTTTATCTGCTGGAATGCCACGACCTTGATCGGCAATGGAGAACAGAATGGAGGGCTTGAAGGTATTTCCAACGTTTGATTGGTGGCTTTCTGTTGCTGCTTCCCCCCGCGACATTTCTGCTTTGAGCCAAATTGTATCGCCACTTGCTGAAAACTTGATAGCGTTGCTGAGGAGGTTGATCAGGGCTTGAATGATGGCATCGGGGGCTGCCCACGCCGTGGCTGAGAGGGGAGTGAGGGATAAGGTGATGGCGGATTGATCGGCGATCGCCTGAATGCCATCCACTGCCTGCTGCATTAAGCTGGCGATCTGGCATTGCTCCATGACCATCTGAACTTTACCAGATTCTAATCGTTCCAAATCAAGAATGTCGTTGACCAACCGCACCAAGCGATCGCTGTTGTTCAGGGCAATTTGCAACATCTGTTGAGCTTTTTCGGGGCGATCGTTAAAAATCCCCGATGCGAGAATGCCGATCGACCCGCGAATGGAGGTTAATGGCGTGCGGAGTTCGTGGCTCACCACCGAAATAAATTCATCTTTCATTCGTTCTACTTTGAGGCGATCGCGAATGTCTTCAATATGCCCCACAAAATAGAGCGGTTGTCCGGCTTGATCGAGAATGGGGGCAGTACTCATGAGCACGGGAACGATCGCCCCTTGCTTCGTGATGTAGCGTTTCTTCATTTGATGCGATCTCGTCTCACCGGTCATCATTTGCCGAAGTCCCTCCAAATCTGCCTCTAAATCGGCTGGGTGCGTAATATTTTGAAAGGTGAGCGTCAGCAATTCTGCTTCAGTGTATCCAACCAGGTCGCAATAGCGAGCATTGGCTCTGAGAAATTGCCCCATCGGTGACACCAGCGAAACCCCAATGGGCGCACCATCAAACGCATTACGAAATTGTTCTTCGCTGGTGCGGAGGGCTGCTTCTAATTGTTTGCGATCGATTTCGTTGCGCTTCGATTCGGTCACGTCTTCTGCCATCCCTACGATGCGTGACGGGTTGCCTGCCTCGTCACAGACCACTAAAGATTCTGACTGAATCCAGCGAACTGCGCCACTCGCGCTAATGATGCGGTATTGCAGATACGCTTGGTTGCCAGAGAGTAACTGCTTGAACCCCTCCAAAGCATCTTCTAAATCTTCAGGATGAATCCGCTCTAGCCAAGATCGTGGATCGCGATAGAGGCTTTCGCAGGTGTAGCCCCAAATTTTTTCGTAAGCAGGGCTGATGTAAAGATACTGTTCTGTGGTTACCGACAGCACATAGACC
Organism: Leptolyngbyaceae cyanobacterium; assembly: GCA_041752515.1. GTDB lineage: Bacteria > Cyanobacteriota > Cyanobacteriia > Leptolyngbyales > Leptolyngbyaceae > ULC077BIN1. The sequence continues at coordinate 17,163 of JBGSWI010000115.1, forward strand.
ACCTGATTGATGGTTTGAAGAATTTCCTGAAATCGAGCTTCGCTTTCCTGGAGGGCAATTTCAGCCCGTTTGCGATCGCTGATATCCTCCACCGTCCCCACCACGCGAACGATGTCTCCCCTGTCATTTTTGATGGGAAATGCTTTTGATCGCAGCCAGCAGTTTTCACCAGTGGGGCGGGTGTAGCGATACTCTTGATCAAAGTTTTCGCCTTGAGCTTCCCGCTTTAATGCGGCTGTAATGCGATCGCGATCGTCGGGGTGAATATTGTTTAGCCAATGAGACATCCCTTGATAGCCAGATGAGGATGAGGTGCCACTGATGGCTTGGTAGGCAGGGTTGACGTAGGAGTAATGAGCCGTTTCTGTTTCATAAACAAAAAAACCTTCCCTGACGGTTTCGGCTAATTCACGAAATCGAGCTTCACTATCTCGTAGAGCCACTTCTGCTTGCTTGCGTTGGGTCAAATCTCGAACGACCACTAGGACTTCATCGGCGTTGAGCGGCATCACTCTCGCTTCTTGCCAAAGGTGCTGTTCTTCAATCCAAATTGGAAATTCATACACCTGAATTTCTCCGGTTTGCAGGGCTGCGGTTGCGGCAGTGAGGCGCTGTTGGGCTGAGTCTGGCGGCAAAATGTTGCGAATATTTTCCCCTATTCTTAAATTTGGAAACCCTATGGGGAAAGCGGTGGTGGTCTTGAAATCTAAGTAGGTTCCATCTTGATGCATCCGAATAATTAAATCCGGCAGGGTTTCTAGAATTGTTCGATTCAGGGTTTCGCTTTGTCTGAGGGCTGCTTCGGCTTGTTGGCGTTCGTCTACGACGCGCTGGCGTTCGCTTTCTAGCCGGACGCGATCGCTAATATCTCTCCCAATGCCCAGCACAAAGGTTTCGCCATTGATTTCGATCAGTTCAGCCGACACCAAGACTGTTTTAATCTGCCCCGTTTGAGTGTGGCTACGCACTTCTAAATTGCGAACATGACCCTCTTGCCGCAACCCTTGGCGAAACCGATCGCGATCGCTTGGATCACCCCAAATTCCGAGATCCACCAAGCGCTGCCCGATTAATGCGTCCCGCGAATATTCCAACACCTCAAGAAAGCTGTCATTTGCTTCCACACAGCGTCCTTCTGCCAAAGTCGTCAGGGCAATGAGGTCGGGGCTGGAGCGAAAGATGATGGTAAATTTTTCCTCTGATTCTGCCAGGGCAGTTTTGATCCGATCAAAAGACTGTTGCAGTTGATCTGCCATCTGGTTAAATGTCTGCGCCAGATTGTTTAACTCGGAGATGGGGCTATTGGTTTGCAATCGTTGATCGAGATTGCCGGCTGCCAGTTCTTGGCTCACTTGATTAAATTGTTTAAGCCGGGATAGGATTTGGTTGGCAGTGAGCAGTCCCAGGGCGATCGCCCCGCCCAGAGTCAGCAGACAAAGCAAAACCGTGGTGCGGGTATTGTTTTGAACGGCTGCCATGAAATGAGATTTAGGAATCACGGTGACAATGCGCCAGTCTATTCCAGGCTGATCCCGAAACGGTGTGATTTTGACATAGTGCGGTTGATCGTTGTCATAAAATTCTAGATATTGAGCTTGATTGAGCGATCCGAATGATCCAGGTTGGTTGCGCAAATAGTGACCCAGCGATCGAGTCAAATGGTTACGGCTTTGATCCATCTTCAGTGGCTTAAACTGCCTCCGAAATTCAGTGCCAGCGGCAGGTTGATTCGGTTGCTCACCCGTTGACGTGGCGATCAAGGCACCGCTTTGATCGATCATCAGGACTTGACCAGAGCGGCTAATATCTAAGCGATTGAGAAACTCATTTAAATAGTCCAACCGAATATGGACGGCAAAAACCCCTAATAGTTGCTTCGTGGCGCGATCGTAAATCGGCTCAGAAGCGCTTAAGGTCAGTAATTTAAAGGAACCATACTGCGAGATCGGGTTCCATCCCGGTTGCCCAGTTGCCACGGCTCGTTTATACCACGGGCGATCGCGGCGAACATCCAAGCCATTGTTAATGCGGATCAGTTTTCCCCGGTTCCCTTGGCTATTTAGCGGGTAGATTTGGATTTGGTCTGGGCGCGGTGGATCGGCAGCGCCCAAATACAACGTTGGAAACCGTTCCACGACTCTAAACGTGCCTTGGGAACTGGCAAACAGGATCGCCGAGACTTGATCAAACTGCTGCAATCGACTGAACAAAGCGGCTTCCAAGGCTGGAATATTCTGAGGATCAATCTGCTTTTGGCTAACCGCATCGACATTTAACCGATTAATTAATGTTGGCGTTTGCAGGTAGGTCTTAAGTTCTTGCGTCACGCGCTCATTGGTTTCTGCAACCAACTGCTGCCCTAGATCAGCCGCGACCTCTTGCCCACTCCGGTAAGACAAGTAGCCCACCAGCGCGACTGCTCCTACCGTTTGCAACACAAAGGGCACCACCAATACGCCGCGCAAAGGAATATGGGTGATTAAGGTATGGATGGTTTTGGGTAAGGCGATCGCCATGAAGAACGCTAAGCGCTAAAAGACTAAACACTTTATATCAAACTGTAGCCTTGGCTAGACGATCGCGGCAGGAGGCGATTGGGCGATCGCCTGTTTTAACTGTTCTAAACAGTGAGCTAGCTGATTAGCCAATTGTGATTCTTGGCTGACTTCTGCTTCTAATAAGTATTCGATAGTTTGGGCGATCGCTGCCGCTTCGACATAACCAAAAGTGCCCAATCCACCCGCGAGTTTATGTGCTTCGATGCGCGCAGCCTGCTGTTGCTGCCCACTAAAATCACCGGCTTGCAGCGATCGGGCGACGGTTTCCAATCGGGTGATTCGTTGCTCTAGCGACACCCGAAATCGCTCTGCAACCTGCTGCACTGCCAACTTTCCCTGCCGCGATCGCTGATCCCAATCATTCTGATTCCCTGCCGATGCGATCGGGGCAATTCCATCTGCCTCTTCTACCGCCTTCTGGCTGAGTGTCCTATCGCTTATGGATGCGGCTTTCAACCGATAGCCCAGCCCATACACCGTTTCAACCATGTCAGTCGCCACTCCAACTGACTTCAGCCGATGCCGTAAATCTTTGATCAAATTAGTCACCGAACCTTCAACAGGAGCCTCCTCCATTGACCATAGGTGATCAATAATGGCACTGCGACTAAAGATACGCTGAGGATGACGCAGAAATAGTTCAAGTAAATTGTATTCTTTGGGACGGAGGGCGATCGGCTTTTGCTCGTAGGTGACCTGAGCCGAAGCCGGATCAAGACAAAGAGACTCCCACGTTAATAGTGGAGCCGATGACGTGCTTCCACTACGGCGCAACAAAGCGCGCACTCTTGCTAACAACTGAGAAGAATCACAAGACTTGGCGACATAATCATCAGCACCGGCATCGAGTCCGGCAATCACATCTTCATTGGCAGCTTTCGTCGTCAGCATCAGAATAGGAGTCTGACAATTTTGAGCGCGGAGCCGACGGCAAACCTCAATGCCACTCAAGGTGGGTAGCAAAAGGTCTAACAAAATCAAGTCGTAGCTCCATTGCGTTGCCAGGTCTAACCCTGCCGAACCATCCGCGATCGCATCAACCGCATACCGATGAGCCGAAAGCGTTGCCGAGAGCAATTCACTAGTTTGTTGATCATCTTCTACTAGAAGAACTTTCATTTCACTCTCTCTAGCGAAATCTTGCTGTCCCTTTGTCAATACCACGCTGGGCATGGTTAGCCAACAGCATAGTATATTTTCCTTGAATGTAGGATACGGGATTTCAGGAGTATCAAAAAATACAAAACGATCGCAGCAAGTACAAAACTATTTGTTAAAATTACCAACCTTGCCACTAAAAATCTGACATCAAGCGATAAAATCTCCGGGCTGAGCGAAGCCGAAACCCCAAAACGGTACGGGTCACTGTGGGCTTTTCGGCGGTGCTGAATCTAGGGATGAATCGCTAAATTTGCCCTCACCCTATCCCTTTCCCAGCGGGCAAGAAGACAAGAATTCTAGCTCCGTTCTCCTTGGGGATAAGGGTTGGGGATGAGGGAATGTTCGCAGTTATCGCCGGGGGCGCACCAAGCGCTGAAGTTGCCGACTTTCGAGTTCTAATACCCGCCGAGCAAAATCAGGATCATGGTCAAGCAAGTCATCGAATGCATCCACTGGAATGGCTAAAATCCGAGTGTTTTCACTTGCTGCAACGATGGTATTTTCTAAGCCACTGTGGCTTAATACTTCTAGTTCGTCTAGGGTTTGCCCAGGACGAAGCTTTTCCACACGCACCTCATCGCCCAGCGGATAGTGAATGTTGGCATCTCCTTCAATCAACAGCAACAACTCTCGACAGGTGTCGCCTGCTGCTGTGATCACCTTGCCTGTCGAGTAGGTTTTCACTTCTGCGCGATCGCCCAGCTTAATCAAAGTTTCGATCTGCACCCGATGAAAGAAGTCACTATTAGCCAAATGAACTAATTTTTCTAAATTGGGAAATGCTGCTAAATGGGAAGTTGGCAAAGCCAGCAGTTGTGCTGCGGTTTCTCGCACTAGCGCAGGATGCGAATTCTGCTGCAAGTCACGAGCTACGCTCTGAGCGCGGTTTGAATCGAGTTGAGCGATCGAATAAAGGGCAATCGCTTGAGTTAAAGGGTTGCTGGGTTGCAGCAAAATTTCTAAATGATTCAACGTCTCTTGGGTAGAAAATTCTGAAGCATTATCAGGAGATTCTACGGATTGCACTAACAATTCAAAAATTGCAGGATGCAAATGATTTTGCCAATGCTGATCGTTGACATTTTTTGCCACAAGTTGAGGCGCAAGCTGGTTCAAAGATTGGGCGATCGCGCTTGCCTTGGCCTTATTTTGGAGCGTTTCGAGTGTTTTCAACAGCGATCGCACCATCAGTTCTTGTTTGTAACCTACGCTAGATCGGAGTAGATTTAATATCGCTTGATGTTCTTGTAGATTGGGGTGATTTAAGGCGCGATCGCAATCAACCCATTGAGTGAGTTGAGCCAGCAAAAACTCAGCTTTTTGAACACTGCCTGCCTCCGCAGAAAATCCTCTCAAAACCCAGTCTTCTTCCTGTGCCGAAATTGAATATTCGCGGCACAAGGAACGAATTTTTGCAGAGTCTTGTCGAGAGGGGTCAAACGTCGCAAGATTGGGTTGTGTTTGTTGAAGCAACATCAAGCGCTCCAGCGATTTTTGGTAGCCGCTTAACCGAACTTGATTCTCTAAACTTCGTTGACGGTTAGGGTCGAGCAATGCTGGATCTTCAATGCCTAATTCTTCTAATACTTCGCGATGTTCATCATCCGAAATGCCTAATTCTTGACGCATTTGCTGCAACACTTCGAGGCTGCTGGAATAATTGACATAGCCTTCTTCTAACGCTTCTTGCACCACTCCTTTGTATACCTCATGTCGCTTCTCGCGGGTAAAACCAGGAAGCACTTTTGCCAATACATAGACTTCATTGGCATGAAGATCATCCAGAGAGCGACCATCTAAAAACTGAGAAACATCGAGCTGCAATTTCTCTAACTGTTTGCGGAATCGACTTGCCAGATTTTCACGAGAGTAGAGATCTGGGTTGCGTCGCCAGGTTTGTTGTAGCCAGAGTGTACTTAAAAACACAATGCTGACATCAAAGCCAAATTGCACCCACAGCGGCGTTAATTGGAGCAGCGGACGACCGGCAAAGAAGAAAAAGAAGTTGAAAATTCCAAAGGTGCAAATGGCAAAAATCCGATGCCGAATCAGGTCGGGGTTCAGATTTGCATGATGAAGACGGCTGTGGGCTTTTGTGCGCTTTTCAATGAATATTCCCATCACATAGGCGATCGCGGTAAACCCGCCCAACACCAAGGGCACGGCGAACAACTTAGGAATATTAATTGCAGTTCCAAACAGATACAGTCCAGGATTCATCAAGGCTGCAAGCTGGTTGGGGTCGCGATTCCAAACCCCAGAAAAGTAATAATCCCAGTTGCCTGCATATAAATAGTAATAAACAAAATAGCCAATCACTAAACCCACATAACCGTATCGAATCAATGATTCTTCCGGCTTATTCAATCCATCCCAATAGGTTCTTTCAGAGTCGATATCAAAACAAGGGCTTTGGCACGCCACACAGGCGCTTTTTTCGGTGCCATCTGGTTCAACGGTGCGGCACATGGATTGAGTAATCTTTTGATTGCTCATGTGAGCTTTGCTGCCTAGCAACCCCCGTGGCTCACTAAAAATTGTTTGAACGGGTGCCATGGGGCAGAAATATTGACACCACGATTTGCCGCCATAAAAGTAACCCACCGCGATCGCTCCAGCAATTGCCGATAGAATCCATAGCGCCAGCACCAGGCGATTGGCGTTGAAGAATAAAATTCGCCCACACAATCCCACGAACAGATAGCCAAATTGCACGTAGGGATAATTTCTGCCTAGCCACGAATCAGATTTGACTTTCGCCAATTCATACCGCACCTTCCCGGTTTTTTGATGCTCTCGTTTGAACTGTCGTTGCCAACCGAGAGCGCGGGGAATTTGTGACAAAAACGATAATGGGCAAATCCGTCGCCAGAGTTCATGCCCAAACATCAGCAAAATCAAGATTCCTGAGGGAACGATCGCCCCCCAAAACAGCGTCGCCCCCAAAGCGTAAGGCTCTTGAACCACGCATTGCCCCTGCACCTTGACACATTCGCCCGTCAAGCGAAAGGGACTCCAGGGATGATCGGGTTGTGTTAAGGCAACGGTCCACGGGTCGTAAAGTAGAGAAGCAATTAACAGAAGCCATCCGCTCGTTAATATCCAGCGAACCCAATGCATTTGACGTTCTGGCAGTTGTGCAAACATAAATAATTCTATAGATGATTTTTCGGTTGGATGGCTTTCTACTGGATCATTTTAGGTGCTTTAATCCAGAAATATCGGTTGGTTAAAGATTTTTGATCGCGCTCCTTAATTGATGCGATCGCGAGTCTTCTAGATATCTAAGCCTATGGATTAGCGCAATCAAACTCACGCACTAATCAGACTTACTTTGCCAGTATCCAAATCATAGTAGCCACCGACTAGCTTTAATTTATCCTCTTTAATCAACTTGGAGATGACAGAAGAAACTTTCAAACGCCTGACTTGCAGCATCACATTAGACTTGATCGCATTTTCTAGGCGATCGCCGGGTTTCCCTTCAGAATCATCCACGGCGGGTCTGATGGCGTGAACCAAGCTGCCAATTAACCCAGGAAACTCTCCCCCTGCGATCGCGGCTTCAACAGCGCCACAGCGAGTATGCCCCAGCACCAGCAGCACTTTTGCCCCTAACACCAAGGTGCCAAATTCTTGACTAGCAATTTCTTCCGTTGTTGCAACATTCCCCGCAACGCGCACCACAAAAATATCACCCAGTCCTTGATCAAAAACCACTTCTGTAGGAACTCGCGAATCGGCACAGCCAAGAATTGCCGCAAAGGGTTTTTGACCTTTTGCGACTTCAGTCAACCTGGTAAGGGTTTGATTCGGATTCTGCTGCTTTTTCGCCACAAACCGCTTGTTTCCATCCATCAGTTTTTGCAGCGCTTGAGCTGGCGTTAGACTCGCATTATTCACCGCCGGTTCAGCGGCAACGGCTGCATCATCAAGTTGCTGCGTGAGTGTTGAAGTTACTGCGCCTGACCCGACCCAACCCGCTAGGGTTCCGGCTCCAACTACTCCTGCCCCGCCTTTCAAGAGAGATCTACGCGAAACCGAGCTTTGTCCAGGTTGTTTTGACATCACATTCCTTGAAATTAGATAACTTTATTCTTCTACAGAAAAACACAAAATCGGCTCAACTGCTCATATATTTTGTATTTTTATATTGTTCATGGAGTCGGCTTTAAAGTTGCAGTGCGATCGCATTTTCTGGGTAAGCTGAATCACCTACTCTTTAGCTTTTACAACTGAAGTGATGGCAGGGATTTATATAACTACGCGGCTGGGTTGGGCAGCAAATATCACCTCTGGTGGAGCATCTGATGGAGCGCAATTATTGGGGCGATCGCCAATTTCCCTACGGCAGTTGATCGAGGATCATCAATCTGTTTGGCGATCTGCTTAACTGATCATCTACATCAGCGCTCTGAAGATTTTCGGATAATTTTTTAATTTCATCCCAGTGGAGGATAGCGGATCGCATAGATGGATGGTGTGGGTGGATGATGTGGGTCGCCAATGTGCTTTGTATAATGAGAAGCAAGCATGGTGTAAAGGTCGAACTCTTGAAAGCAAAGAATGGCAAGTGATCCAGCCATCTAACTTAAAAGGTTGATCTTAAAAAACTGCCGAAGTATTCACCTGGAAATGGCGGGTAGTTACCCCAATGTCGCGTGATTTTGACCACACGATGTTGATTTTGGTAGGTCGTATTTCCACCTTAAGGAGTTTCAATGGCTTACATAGCTGAAAGTTTTATTCATGACTTAGACAAAGTTGCGAAAGCGCGTCAGGAGTTTTCGGGATATTTGAGCGCGATCGCAGACACTTTAACCCAAGCTGAGCAGGCTGGAGAAATCGCCTCCGGTAAGTTAGGGCTGGAAAGCACGGTAGATGATTTGGAGTTGGTCAGCCGCAATCTCGGCGAGGGCGTGTTTCGCCTGCTGGTGTTGGGCGACATGAAGCGGGGCAAAAGCACCTTTTTGAATGCGCTGATTGGCGAGAATGTGTTGCCCACAGATGTTAATCCCTGTACCGCTGTGCTAACCGTACTCAGCTATGGGCAAGATAAGCGCGTAACGGTTCATTTTAAGAGCGATCGCGAACCAGAACTGCTAGATTTTGACACCTTCAAACAGCGCTACACGATTCCACCAGAGGAAGCTAAACAACTGCAAGAGGAAGGAACGTCCGCCTTTCCCGATGTGGCATATGCAGAAGTGCAATATCCACTGACTTTGCTGGAAAAAGGTGTCCAGATCATCGACAGTCCGGGATTGAACGACACGGAGCAACGCAACCAGTTGACCTTGGGCTATATCAACAACTGTCATGCGATTCTGTTTGTCCTTAGCGCCACTCAGCCTTTCACCCTAGGCGAACAGCGCTATCTCGAAAACTACATCAAAGACCGAGGATTATCGGTTTTCTTCCTGATCAATCATTGGGATGAAATTCAAAATCGATTGATTGATCCAGAAGACACCACAGCCTTGCACGAGGCAGAAGATCGGGTACGCCAGGTTTTCAGAACGAATCTAACGCCTTACTGTCAGGTAGAAGGCGAAGATCGCTATGACGATCGCGTCTTTGAAATCTCTTCTTTAAATGCGCTGCGTCAACGGCTAAGGAATGGTTCTCTAGAAGGCACAGGATTCTCAGAATTCATCAAAGCACTGAATCATTTTTTGACGAAAGAGCGAGCGATCGCTGAATTGCGTCAGGCGAACTTGATTGCACGTCAAGCCTATCGAACGGTGCATGAAGCCTGCGATCGGCGAATTCCTCTGCTGGGCGAAAGCATTCAAGAACTGAGACAAAAGATTCGCTCCGTTCAGCCAGAATTTGATCAACTGGTGACGATTCGAGATCAGTTCAAAGATGAAATCCGGATTGTGGGAGAACGGCAGGCAAGCGCCAGTTCCAACTCGTTCCGCTCCTATCTACCCGACTTGGCGACCACATTTGAAGCGGATTTTATTCGCTATCAGCCAGAGCTAAAATTCTTTGACTTTCTGCAAAAGGGCAAGCGGCAGGAGTTTGAAGCGGCTCTGCGAATTGCGTTTGAGAAATATCTACTCGATAAAATTGCGGCTTGGAGTTTGACTGCCCAAAAAGATATGGATGTCGCTTTTCTCGGTTTAGCCAAGAGTGCTACCCAGTACGGCGAAACCTATCTGCAAGTCACCGATCGCATGACTGAAAAACTAACCGGACAGAAAGTGCTGCCCAATGCACACCTGAGTGCGGAAGATAAATCTCCCCGCTGGGCAAAATGGGCGGTGGGTCTGTATGCGCTGACCACAGGCGATGTGGGCACGATCGCCATGGCGGGAACGGGCGTGTTTAACTGGAAACAGATTTTGCTCAACTTTAGTGGAGCAGTGCTGGTCACAACTATGCTGTACACCATCACGGGCATTTTCCTAGGTCCCGTGGGCATG
>JBGSWI010000116.1:0-26659 GCA_041752515.1 Leptolyngbyaceae cyanobacterium
ACAGGTGTCTTTGTTTTTCGGTCGCCACTGGGGATTTTCGACGAACTGACGACCACAATCCCGGCATTTGTAATTCTGTTTGCCACGTCGGGTTGTGCCATTTTTCATGATGTCGTCTGACTCACAGGTAGGACATAACAAATAGGGTTTCATAGTCATCGTCTTCGGTCGAATCTGTGCTTATCATACTTTTTCTCTGTCATTTACAAAATGGCACTACCGAGTGTCATAACCACTACTACTCAACGCTTTGAAATTCCAGAGATTTGGTTCTGGGAAAGCGCTGCGGATGCTTTTGCATTGGGCAAACGGGGATGGCGAGGGCAACTGGTTCTATGAAATGCACGATCGCGGCATCACAGCGTCTCTGTGTTCTGCATCGTTTCCCCCGTATCGATCGCTATATCTAAAAAACTACTGCGGTTTTAGCAGTGTCACTTTAAGGGTAAAGTTGCCCGCAGCCACCTCGCCAAACGATCGCACCCGAATGTAGTAAGTGCCCGTTTTGGCAATCCGGGCAAACAGCAATGAATTAGTGGTGCCGTCGGGTCCATCGTCGTTTTCGGCAACGGTGATGCCGTCGCTAGCAATCAGATAAACCAGGGTATCGAAATTCTCGGATGCCAGATCGATCGCCAGTTGGCTACCAGCTTGAAGCGGCACTACATAATCACGAGCAAACCCGCCCTGCCCGGTGGGAATGTCTTTATTAGACAGCTTATCGACCACATTTTTACCCGGTGTCAGCGGGATTGGCGCATAAACAGGGGTTTGAGCGTCAGCGGCAAATGAGTTGGCGTTGAGCAAGACGTAGGCGATCGCAAAGGCAGAGACAGAAAGAAGCGTATTAAAAAAGCGCGGCATGAAAATTTTCGACAGCAAACTATAAGCGGCTCACCTATTATGACTTAGACTTCAGCATTCATTTTAGCGATCGATTGATCTGAGTTAAGGCTGCTTCTAAGTCAGCTAGCTGCACTGCACCGGGGAGAGGTTCCCCATTCATCACAAAAAATGGAGTGCCCTCAACGCCTAATTTTTCCGCTATTTTCACATCTTGATTGATTGCGGTTGCTGCTGCACTGCTGGCGCGATCGCGCTCAAACTTCGCCAGATCTAGCCCCAAGGATTTTGCCGTCGATTGATAGAGTGCCTCACCCAGTTGCTTTTGATTGGTAAACAGAGCATCGTGAAACTGCCAAAATTTACCCTGCTGTCCGGCTGCCCATGCTGCTTTAGCCGCAGGCAGTGCCTCCGCATGAATCGAAGTCAACGGCAGATGTTTATAGGTGAGCATCACCGTATCGCTATGTTTTGCCATAAATTCTTTCAGCGTGTCATGAGCTTTGGCACAGTAAGGACACTGAAAATCGGAAAACTCTATCAGCAAAACTTTGCCATTTTTTGCGCCTTGGGTAGGCGATGTTCCAATTACGGTTTTAGGGTTCGCTTTGATTTGCTGCAAAAAAGATTGCTGTGCCTTTTGTTGTGCCTCTTGCTGCTTTTTTTGGTAAACCTGCACCGTCTCCAAAATGGCTTCGGGGTTTTCCCGAATAATTTGCAGAACTTGATCCCGCAGTTGGGGATTAATCTCACTCCCGCCCGCCTCTGCGGGAAGCCAGCGATTGATCAACGCGATGCACACGACTGCCATTAGCAATCCGGCTAATCGTTGAAACTGAATGAATTTTCTGATCTGGCTTGTGGTCTGATTCCATAACTGATTGCGGCTCATATATTCTCCTCACGCTTCACTCCTTGCGATCGCCCTTATTCTGCCACAGGGATCTTGAAGTTGGGGCTTGTGAGTTCCACTCCCTGTGAATGACCGCTACCAGTTGACACAGAGACGATACACTAGGAAAGCATTTTCGTCGTAATGAGGTATGGCATGGCATCCATTCGGGAGTTGCACCAACAACTGATTCAAAAAGAGCGATCGGCGGTAGAAGTAACTCAGGAAGCCCTCGATCGCATTCAGGCAGTGGAGCCGACCCTGCATAGTTTTTTGCAAGTCACAGCAGACCACGCCTTGCTGCAAGCTCAACAAGTGGATGCCAAAATTGCGGCAGGTGAAGAAATTGGACTGCTGGCAGGCATTCCCATCGGCATTAAAGACAACATCTGCACCAAAGGAATCCGCACCACCTGCGCCTCTCGCATCTTAGAAAATTTTGTGCCTCCCTACGAAGCCACGGTCACTCAAAAGTTACTGGATGCGGGCACCGTCATGGTGGGCAAAACCAACCTGGATGAGTTTGCCATGGGTGGCTCAACTGAAAACTCGGCGTTTCAGCGCACCGCAAACCCCTGGGATATTTCTCGCGTACCGGGCGGTTCTTCGGGTGGCTCGGCGGCGGCAGTGGCGGGGGGTGAATGCGTCGTGTCTCTCGGTTCTGATACAGGCGGCTCCATTCGTCAACCCGCTTCGTTTTGCGGCATTGTGGGCATGAAACCGACCTATGGCTTGGTGTCGCGCTATGGATTGGTGGCGTTTGCTTCGTCGTTGGATCAAATCGGTCCCTTTGGGCGATCGGTGGAAGATGCGGCAATTTTGCTAGGGGCGATCGCCGGACACGACCCCAAAGACTCCACCAGCCTCAACGTCAAGATTCCTGATTACACCCAATTTCTGATTCCTGACCTAAAGGGCAAAAAAGTCGGCATCATTCAAGAAACTTTTGGCGAAGGATTGAGTCCTGATGTCGAAAAATCAGTTCGCGCCGCCATCCAGCAGCTAAAAGAGTTGGGCGCTGAAATCATCGATATTTCCTGCCCCCGCTTTCGCTATGGCATCGCCGCCTACTACATCATTGCCCCCTCTGAAGCCTCCGCAAACCTCGCTCGGTACGATGGCGTAAAGTATGGTGCCCGTGCTGAAAACGCCGACAACTTGATGGAAATGTACACCCGCACTCGCGCTGAAGGCTTTGGAGCCGAAGTGAAACGCCGCATCATGATTGGCACCTACACCTTATCTGCTGGCTACTATGATGCCTATTACCTGAAAGCGCAAAAAGTCCGTACCCTGATGAAGCAAGACTTTGAGGAAGCCTTCAAACAAGTCGATGTGCTGGTATGCCCGACGGCTCCTGCCACTGCCTTCAAAGCGGGCGATAAATCTGCTGATCCTCTGAGTATGTATCTGATCGACCTGATGACCATTCCTGTCAATCTAGCAGGGCTTCCTGGCATCAGCATTCCCTGCGGCTTCGATGCCGACGGTTTACCCATTGGTCTTCAGCTAATCGGCAACGTCCTCCGCGAAGACCAAGTACTTCAAGCCGCCTACGCTTACGAACAATCCACTACCTGGCATCAAAAAACACCCAGCTTAGATTAGAGATGCAAAATTTCGTGTTTCTAATTCAACTCATCCTTCAAAACGTTCAACCGTGGTCAGCCTAGCCAATATTCCCAATATCTTGCCCGACGCAGAAAGTAGTGGCTTAGAAGAAATCACTGTGCTGGATAGGCACCTGTATCAACAGTTTCAAAGTAAGTTCGTAGTCCAGCCCTTGCTTACCCGACTTTTGGTGAGTTTTCAGGCGAATAAAACTAGACCGATTTATCGTTGGTACAAATATAAAGAAGCGTTTTCTGCCTCTCTGGTGGAGCTTTTATGCCAGAAATATGGCATTATTCAGGGCAAAGTTTTAGATCCATTTGCAGGCAGTGGAACTGCTTTGTTTGCAGCTAGTGATATCGGAATTGATGCTGATGGCATTGAGTTGCTAGCGATCGGTCAACAGATAATTAACACTAAGAAACTTCTAGATACTGAGTTCACGACGGATGATTTTCAACGGCTAAAAACTTGGTTAAATTTACAGGTTTGGCAACAGTCTGAGGAAAAAGTCACTCTGCCAGAATTTAGAATCACCAAAGGTGCTTATGCTCAGAAAATCAAAATAGCGATAGAGCAATATCTTGGAGCTTGTTGTCAAGAAAATATTAGAGTTCAAGCAGTTTTGAACTTTGCTTTACTGTGTGTTTTAGAATCCATTAGCTATACCCGTAAAGATGGGCAGTATCTACGTTGGGATTCCCGTTCTGGTCGTGGACAGGGAAAAAAAGCCTTCAATAAAGGTGAAATTCTAGAGTTTGACAATGCGATTGCTAACAAAATCAACGAAATTATCAATGACTTAGAACCTTCTACACAGCAGGTAGAGCTTTTTTCAATTAAAAAAAATCAGGGTCAAATCAATCTTGACAGAGGCTCTTGTCTTGATATTATGCCATGTTTACCTGATGCTACATACGATGCAATTATTACATCTCCACCCTATTGCAATCGATATGACTATACTCGCACCTATGCGCTAGAGCTTGCTTTGTTAGGCATTTCCGAAAAGGAACTAATTAACCTTCGTCAGGAAATGTTAAGTTGCACGGTTGAAAATCGTCCAAAAGATTTATTGGTTATCAATCCAGATTGGAAAGATGCTTTAAATGTTGCTGATTCACAAGCTTTATTGCAAGCTATCTTGCAATATTTAGATAACCAAAAGCTACAGGGTGCATTGAACAACAACGGCATACCGAGGATGGTCAGAGGATACTTTTACGAAATGGCTTGTGTCATTCAAGAATGCTTTCGTGTGCTTAAATCGGGATCATTTTTATTGATGGTGAATGACAATGTGCGTTATGCAGGCGCAAGTATTTCAGTAGATATGATTCTCTCTGATTTCGCTGAAAAATTAGGCTTTGTTGTTGAAAATATTCTTGTTTTACCAGGCGATAAGGGCAATAGTAGCCAACAGATGGGAAATCATGGGCGTGATCCTTTGAGAAAATGCGTTTATGTCTGGAAAAAACCATAATTCGACTTTATGAGTGCTTATCGTAATCATCTCCAATCTAGTAATGATCTTGTCACAACGTATGAGGCAATTCGTGCAGGGTTCGTGGCACTCGCGCTTGAGAAGAATCGACGAGCAATCCCTTATGTTGCCCAAGCTAGAGCGCTCCAAGCAGCGGCTAATCAGGCTGAGAGTCCCGCTGATTTGTTGAATGTCAAGGGGATTGAGATGGGATTGTTAACTGCGGCAGGATTATCTGACAAATCTCTTACTCATCTGATGTCAGCGGACAAGATT
Organism: Leptolyngbyaceae cyanobacterium; assembly: GCA_041752515.1. GTDB lineage: Bacteria > Cyanobacteriota > Cyanobacteriia > Leptolyngbyales > Leptolyngbyaceae > ULC077BIN1. Next base: position 5,106 of record JBGSWI010000116.1, read on the forward strand.
GAAGCGATTTCGGGTCTAATCAGGAATTTTCTTGAACCAGCAGGCGCAAATTTTGTGGAGGAATTGGTTTTTAGATTTTTACTGACTCGTGGTGACACGCTGGGTGGCTCAATGCGGAACGTTGGTGGAGCCTTGGCACAAAGAAAATTAACTCGTGCAATTCTTTCAACACTCACGATCTCTGGTAAAAAATATCACTGGCAACACTCAAAAACGAAAAAGTGGATCGCCATGACCGATGACGATACAGAAATTGAGTTGTCTTTACGGGGAGTCAGTTGGGAGAGTGAGCTTGGCGATCGCACCCTGATTTACAACCTGACTGTTCCGCTCGTTAGGAGCAATGTGGATTTATGTTTATTTAATCTTGCGCCGATAGAGTTGATAGCCAATCAATCCAGTGCAATTGAGCCATCGGTAGCTGCGCCGTATGTTATCGCGCTGGGTGAACTCAAAGGTGGAATCGATCCCGCAGGAGCGGATGAACATTGGAAAACAGCACAAGCGGCACTTAATCGCATCCGGGAGGCATTTTCTAGGGTTGGGCATTCTCCGCTTACTTTTTTTGTGGGATCAGCCATTGCAAATAGGATGGCGGGTGAAATCTGGAATCAACTAGAAAATAGGACTCTCAGTAATGCTGCTAATTTGAACGAAGAAAATCAAGTTGCCTCTATTTCTCGTTGGTTGTGTAATCTGTGAGGAATAAAGCTGATGGATAAGTTATTGTCGTAGTGCTACTTTTTAATTGTGGCAGCCCGGACGATCGCGGAAAACATCGAGTCGGGCAGTAATTTACGCAACAGCAACAACGGTCCGGCGTTGCCACCCGCCGGATAGCGCAAGCGATCGCTGTCATCGATTGCGGCTTGAAAGATCACGGCGGCGGTCACTTCGGGGGGAGATCCGGTTTCTCCCGCTTTGGTCATATTGGGCATCACTTCGGCGGCAAAGCTGTCATAGGCAGTGAGACCGGGCTGTTGGGCGATATCGGGCGATCGCGTATAAAAATCGGTCTTAATCGGACCCGGTTCAATCAGTTTGACGCGAATGTTGAACGGTGCCAATTCATATTGCAACGAGTCGGTAAAGCCTTCCACCGCCCACTTGGTGGAGTGATAGAGGCTATACAGGGGAAACGCTGTCAGTCCAGCAATGGAGGTAATGTTGATGATCGCACCATCGCGGCGATCGCGAAAATGAGGCAAAAATGCACGAGTCACTTCCATCAGCCCAAACACGTTGGTTGCAAACTGCCGCTGAATTTGCTCTACGGTGCAGGCTTCAAACGCCCCAAGCAAGCCATAGCCTGCATTATTAACCAACACATCAATCGCGGCAAATCGTTCTAATGCGGCATCCACGGCGGGCTGAATCGAACTAAAATCAGTGACATCTAGCGGTAAACACAGGACATTATCCAACGGGGCAAGGTCAACAGCTTTTTCGGGTGAACGCATTGTTGCAACGACGTTCCAGCCATTTTGGTGAAACAACTGCGCTGTAGCATAGCCAATTCCGGTGGAAGCACCTGTAATAAAAACAGTTTTAGGCATAGAAATAAGGATTTAGATGTTTGTCGATTTCTACAGACAAATTTTGCCTTGTAATTTTGCCCATCCTTAGCCTATTGGTCAGCGGCTTTGGGGGTTGGCATCGTCAAGGGTTCATCCCCAATGGTGGCATATCCTTGATCGTGCAAAGGATTGTAAGTGACATCATATTCAAACACGTATGCCCAAGTTTCTTTGCGAGTCCAGTTTGCTAAAGGATTCACCTTTAACCGTTGATGTGAGTCTAATTCAGAGATAGGTAGATTGGCACAGGTAGAAGCTTGGTCGCGGCGATCGCCCGTCAGCCAAGCGATCGCGCCTAGTTCTGCCAATCCTCGCTGCAATGGTTCAACTTTAGTTAATTGATGAAATTTATTGATATCTCTTTTCCATAGAGCTTCGCCATATTTTGCAGCAAAATCTTGCCGCATGGTGACCCCCGGAATTTTGTAACTCTTAAGATTGAGCTTGTAAAGATGCTTCACTTTCGCAACCAAATCAAGGGTTTGAGGAAAGTGGTGTAGGGTGTCTATGAATAGGACAGGAATAGGCTGGGCTGGGTGCAAATCGCGGTAAAGCAAATCGGTAATCAACAAATCATCAATGTTGAAAGTGCTAGCTTGAATCAAGCTAGTCGGAACGTTAACCACGCACCAGGCAAGAATATCTTTGGGGTGAGCCTGCTCAAACTTTTGATTGAGCCGTTGGAGGTCAAGGTTAGAGGGTTGAGTCAAGGGTTCAATAGATTGGTTCATTTTAGATTTAGTTGCTGACTCCAATCTGCGTTGTCCCTAAGATAGCCAAATCTGACTATCCTTGCAGGGCGATCGCGCAACTCGTGTAGCTTTATCACCAAATGCCATCAAAAACGGCTGCTACCCAAAATAGGACTTATTGACTAGAAACTACGTATCTACCTTGACGAATAGGCGCATTGAGATAGGCAATCGTGTCAACAGAAACCTGAGTTAAGCCATATCCTAAAATTGTCAACAGCCTAAAGCAAGAGATTTGATCTTCAGAAGACAAGAGACTATGTTCAAAGTGAATAATGCTGGGTTTAATCGTATCGAAAGGAAACATTTTAAGAATTTCAAAATCAAATCCCACTGTATCAATAACGAGCAAATCTATTTGTTTGATTGTATGTAAGGCATCAGATCCTTTTCGTAGCGAGTCACGGCAACGGATCTCTGGTTCATGGCTGCCTGAAAACGCCAAAGATGTTCTGAGCCAAGCCAGAAATGTGCGCTCATTTGCCTGGTGTTCTCGCTGCCGATCCACTTTAGATCCCTTAGTCATTCGCGTTCCTTACTATACTTGAAGAGAATTGCGAAGAAAACCCCATGGCATTTGCTTCTAAACTATCTAATTTTACAGATTCAGCCCGCCCCCGCTGTAATCATTCGGTATCGTTTCAGTCAGTGGCGTAGGATTTAACCCTGATAAGGTGATGAGAACATTTGGCATGGGGCTTGGAGAAATGATATGAACAATCTGAAGGCGATTGTGATTGGGGCAGGCATGGGCGGATTGGGAGCGGCGATCGCCCTGAAGCAAGCAGGCTATCAAATAGAGGTTTATGATCGAGTCAGCGAATTGCGCCCCGTTGGAGCGGGAATTTCCCTCTGGTCAAATGGCGTAAAAGTATTGAACCGCTTGGGTTTGGGTAAAGAAATTGCCCAGATTGGCGGAGAAATGGATGTCATGCAATATCGTCGCCATACGGGTGAATTGATTAGCAACATTGACCTAGCGCCGTTGGTGGCGGAAGTGGGGCAACGTCCCTACCCGGTTGCCCGTGCAGATCTGCAAGCGATGTTGATGGATGCCTATCCTGGTGAGATCAAGCTGGGGCATACCTTTATTGGGCTAGAGCAAGATGAGCAGAGCGTTACCGCCCTGTTTGAAAATGGTCATACCGCAACGGGGGATCTATTAGTCGCTGCCGATGGAGTGCGGTCTATTGCCCGAAAATATGTGTTGGGTGAAGCCGTCGATCCCCAGTATGGCGGCTACGTCAACTGGAACGGCTTGGTGCCCATGAGCGCCGATTTGGCACCCAAAAATATGTGGGCGATTTATGTCGGTGAGTTCAAACGCGCGTCGCTAATGCCTGTCGCCGGCGATCGCTTCTACTTTTTCTTTGATGTGCCCATGCCCAAAGAGGATGCATTGGAGGCGGGTGACATTCGCGCCGATTTGACCCAATTTTTTGCGGGTTGGGCAGATCCCGTACAGACACTCATTCAACGGCTTGATCCAGAAAAAACCAATCGAGTGTTGATTCACGATGTCGGTCCGCTGAGTGGGTTGGTGCGCGGTCGAGTGGCGCTCCTAGGGGATTCTGCCCATGCCACTTGCCCTGATTTAGGGCAGGGCGGCTGTCAGGCGTTGGAAGATGGTTTTGTGCTGGCGCAGTACTTAGCGACGACCAATATCAGCGTCGAAGATGCCCTCAAGCGCTATGAAACAGACCGCAAGGAACGCACGAGCGCGATTGTTACAAAAGCGCGCAGTCGAGCGGAGCAAATTCACGGCAAAGACCCCACGGCAACTCAACAATGGTATGACCAACTGCAAGATGAAAAACCGTCAGATGTCACCGACGCGATCGCCAAAATTATCCTGCGGGGACCGATGAAGTAGGTTTTTAGTTTTTAGTTTTTAGTTTTTAGTTTTTAGTTTTGAATTTTAAGTTAATTCATCAGTCCGAAAAAACTCGAAACTATCCATTCACTCTCACAATTTTCTTGTAACTCAAAACTCAAAATTCATCATTCAAAACTATTTTACTTATGGCTGGAAAACTCACGACTCATGTTTTGGATACTGCCCAAGGAAAACCTGCGAAAAATATGGCGATCGAGCTTTGGTCAATTGATTCTGAATCTAATAAAAGAGTGCTAGTGAAGGCGATCGCCACCAACGACGATGGACGAACTAATTCTCCTTTGTTAGCCGATAGGGAACTCAAGATAGGAGTTTATGAACTTATTTTTGCTGTCGGTAATTACTTCGCAAACCAACCCCTTGAAACTGCAACACCACCATTCTTAAATCGAGTGCCGATTCAGTTTGGCATTGCTAATGTTGAGGGTCATTACCACGTGCCGCTCCTGGTTTCACCCTGGGCATACAGCACCTATCGAGGCAGTTAATATGAGGCTGAAAACCCGACGTATAATTTTGAAGCGATTACCTTAAAGCTATTACTCAGGAGGGAGTATAGCTTCAGCAACGAACGGTCTAGCGCAAAATCTTCCAGCGCACATTCTGGGTTCGGCGTGAAGTATTCTTTGACAATCAGCGATCGCGAATAGCAAACCTCTTGAGATCCATCAAACCATTGAATTTGAAAGCGGATTTTTAGCTTAAAACTCAAAACTCAAAATTCAAAACTTTCTACAACCCTCACCCTCCCGGTATCAACGAGCCAATCTGCTCATTATCTGAGTTGTAGACCGCCATCGGCACGCCAGAATTTGTACACACGGTTTGCAGGGCACTTCGCAACGATGCCAGATGCTTATCGATTTTATAGAGTGCTTCAGCATCGCCCGAAAAACTGCTGAGTCCACCCAAAGTGCGAACACGACGCTCGTAGCTGGGACTAAAGCGCACCTCGATCGCAGTATTGGTAATGGTGTAGTCGCAAATTTTACCCTCTGCTGTGCAAATTCTCTCCAAGTCCGATCGCACCCGTGCCACACTTTCAGCCTGTTTCAGAGATCTGGTATAGGTTGCCATTAAGGTTGGCGCTCCATCAGTCAACACCGTGCCAGCGGGAATCTGCCTAGCGGCAGCTAGGGCGGACTGCCATGCCGTGACGGCTTGTGACCATTGATTTTGCTGCTGTAGGGTTACGGCACGTTGCGCATGGGTCTGCGCTTGGGCGTAAACTTTGGCGGCTTGCTGTTCTTTGGTGGCGCGATCGCTGACCGCTTGCAGCTTTTGGGTATAGCCTTCCATCAATTGCTCTGCTTCAGCTTGGCTGGTCGTGCCGTTGGGAATCTGCGTCAAGTTATTGATCGTCATTTGCCAGGTCGATCGCGCCAACTGCCAATCGGCTAGCTGCTGAGCCGTATTTTGCCGGACTTCTGCCAGCCCTGCGGTTTTTTTCGCGGTGGTTAAGCGCTGCTGGGCATCTTGTTCCGCCTTAATCCGCTGATCCGCAAACAGCCGGTTCGCCCGATAGGCAATCAATCTCTCTTGGGCAAACCCAAACAGTGGGCTATCTTTGGGGACGGTTGACATTTGGGCGATCGCCTCTTTCCATAGCGTTTGGGTCGCCTGCCAATCGGCGATCGACTGAGCCGGAGATGCTGCCTTCTGAGTTGCGGTTGCCGCCTTCGTTTCTGCTGCCAATGTTTGATTCAACCGTTGCTTAAATGCTTGAGCTTCTCCGTAATAGCTAGACCAGGGTGGAATTGCGATCGCCAATCGCTGTGCTTCCAGCAAATCTGCTGTAGATTGCTGAAATGAGCCACCCGAACGAGTCGTTTGCGCCGATCGCTGAACCAGTAGTTGAGCTTGTTGCAACGATGGACAGCCGCCCACCACACAAGGACGAGTCAACGCAAACAGGCTACCGCCCACCAATATTGCCGTTGCGACACCTCCCATGCCTAACCAAAACCAGGGCGGCAAAACAAACCGTCGGCTAGTCTGCCGCCACCCTGTGCCTTCATCCCCATCCTCTTCAGGTAAAAGAGCGGCTAACTCTGCATCTAATTCCCCTTCATACACCGCTAGCTTGCCCGACTGATCGGCGATCGCTTCAACGGCTTCCGGCTCATCAGCAATGCGATCGCCTTCATCCATCGCGGTGGAGCTTGCTGCGACTTCTGACGACTTAAACAGCGCCTCTGGATCAAACTGTAGCAGCGCTGGCACAAGCTCAATCGTGTGATAGGCATAGGGCTTTTGCTGCCCTAACACCCTCAAAAACAATTTGACCTTGGCACCCTTTAACTCCACGATGGGGGCAATCAATTCATTCGGCAACTTAAACAGGGATTGCTCTAGCGTTTCAAATACCTCCTGCGGATTGGGTGCGTTTCCTGGAGGATGCTGCACTAGCACCAGTAGGCTATCTTTCAACGCACATTGCAGCTGTAATGGAATCGAAGGCGATCGCGGTTGCAACGGCTCATGCAGCTTTTGGGCAATTCGCTTCAACCTATTTTGCTGCACCACAGCGTCCATCAAGCACTCTAACCCCATCAGTGGTTTCTATCCTAAACGCTAATCCGCCTCAGTCACCGCGAATTAACCGACCTGTCACAGAATTGTTATCTATTCAGGTCAAAATAGATAAAACAGAAGATTCTACATTCAAACATTTCTGGTAACACCGATTTGAAATTGAAACGCGACATATAATTTGCTGGAAGCGGCAATGGCTCTTTGTCTTGCCACTCAAAACTCAAAATATTTCCTAGGTCAACGCTTTGCGTTGGCAAAGCCAGTCCGAAGGAATTACAAAACTCAAAACCCAAAACCTTCCCCCTATGGACATTCTGATTGTTGAAGACGAGCCTGAAATTGCCCAATTAATTCAGCTTTATCTAGAAAAGGAAGGATTTAGCTGTCGCGTGTGTCGAGATGGACTGAATGCGCTGCAAGTGTTTCAGGAGCAAAAGCCAGATTTGATCATTTTGGACCTGATGATTCCAGGGTTGGATGGGTTGGAAGTATGCGCCCGAATTCGCCAAAAACCGGGTACGAAAGATCCCTACATCTTAATGCTGACGGCACGAGGAGAAGAACTCGATCGCATTATTGGCTTGTCTACCGGAGCCGATGATTATATGGTTAAGCCGTTTAGCCCCAAGGAGTTAGTGGCACGAGTGCGGGCGCTACTCAGACGAACCTTGCGCCAGGGCGGGCAAACTGAGTCGTATCGAACGGCGCATTTTGTAGTGGATGTGGATCAGCGATCGGCAGAGCGCCACTTAGAGGGTCATTTAGTACCGCTGGATTTGACGACGCTGGAATTTGATCTCCTGTCTACCTTTATGAGCTATCCGGGGCGTGTATGGAACCGGACTCAATTGATTGATAAGCTCTGGGGCAGTGACTTTTTTGGGGATGAGCGCGTGGTGGATACGCACATTGCCCGTCTACGTAAAAAGATTGAACCCGATCCGGCAAACCCGACTTTTGTTAAAACGGTGATTGGTGTTGGCTACAAATTTGAAGATGGCGCATCCTAAACCCATGGCTAAACTCGGATTGCGATCGCGCCTATTTTTGTCCCACCTTGTTGTCATGATTGTCGGTTTAAGCACGCTGGTTGCCGTGGGCAAGCTCTACTCGCCTCGCTTGTTTGTCCTGCAACTAGAAAATATGCAACTTGGCGGCGGGGTCAACTTAGTGCGAGTCCGGCAAAAATTAGTGAATGGCTTTGAGGCAGCTTGGAGCAAAGGAGCCTTTTGGTCAGTTCTCGTGGGAGCATCGACAGCCGGAGGGTTGAGCTATTTGGTTGCCAAACGAATTACACAGCCACTCATTCAAATGGAGCAGGTGACTCAAAAAATTGCCGCTGGCAATCTAGACGAACGCCTGCCCGACAGCGAAATTCCTGAGTTGAGCCGTTTGGCACTGAGCTTTAACCACATGGCGGCAAACCTGGAAGGCGTAGAGCAGCGCCGTCGCGATTTGGTGGGCGATCTGACTCACGAGCTTCGCACGCCGCTGACCGTGTTAGAAGGCTATTTGGAAGGACTGGCAGATGGCACGATCGACCCCACGGTAGACCGATATCAACGACTTGCCAAAGAAACTGCACGATTGCGCCGATTAGTCAACGCGCTGCAAGAACTGTCTCAGGCAGAAGCCGGATATTTGCCGATCCAGACCGAAAAGCTAAATCTCCGACCCTTGCTGATGGCGATGGTCGAGAAATTTTCGGATCAACTGCTCGATGAAGGTCCTTTGCTGACGCTGGATTCTCCTGATCCGCTTCCTTTTGTCAAAGCCGACCCAGAACGGGTGGAACAAATTCTGGTGAATTTACTGGGCAATGCCTTGCGATACACCAGTGCAGGCTTCATCACCGTGCGTGCCTGGAGTGATGCCAAAAAGGTGTGGGTGGCAGTGGAAGATACCGGACTGGGGATTGCGGCAGATGATTTGTCCCATGTATTTGAGCGCTTTTGGCGAGCGGATCGATCGCGCGATCGCACCTCTGGTGGGAGTGGTATTGGGCTAGCCATCTCAAAGCGACTTGTTGAACTGCAAGGCGGCACGATTGAAGCAACCAGTGAACTCGGTAAAGGTAGCAGCTTTCAATTCTCACTGCCGATCTCATAAAAGTCTGATTCTCTCCCCCCAAACCCCGCGATCGCCGATCGCAAGTCGCTTTGTTTAACGGCTCAATCAGTTTAATCAGTGCAATTAGTCAGTGCAATTAGTCAGTGCAAAAAGTGTCGAGTTCCGGTCAGCATCATCACGATGCCAAGTTCATTGGCGGCGGCGATTGAGTCTTGGTCGCGGAGGCTGCCGCCCGGTTGAACCATTGCTTGGATGCCAGCCGCCGCTGCGATGCGAACAGAATCATCAAACGGGAAAAACCCATCGCTGGCGAGAATGGCTGCTTGTGCCTTTTCGCCCGCTTGCTCTAGAGCGATTTTGACCGAGCCAACACGGTTCATTTGCCCCGCACCGACTCCCAAAGTAGCGCGATCGCGAGTCACTACTATCGCGTTTGATTTTACGTGTTTGCAGATTTTCCAGGCAAACACAAGCTCCTCTAGCTGGGCAGTGGTGGGCTGTTTCTCAGTTGCAACCGTCCAGTTTTTCGGATCAACGGCTTGATTATCACTGGTTTGTGCCAAAAAGCCGCCCGCGATCGCCTTCACCGTAAAATCAGCACCCTGCGCCAAATCGGGCAGCACCAGCACCCGCACCTTAGACTTAGACTCCAAAATTTCCTGTGCTTCAGGGGTGCAGCCAGGGGCGACGACGCATTCCAAAAAGGTTTTGGTGAGCAAAAGAGCCGTTGCCCCATCAATCGCGCGGCTCAACACCACAATGCCGCCAAATGCGGAAACTGGGTCAGCATTAAACGCTTTTTCGTAGGCTTCCGAGAGGGTGTGACCTAGAGCCGCTCCACAGGGATTGGTATGTTTCAAAATAGCGGCAGCCGGAAGGCTTTGCGAATCTACAAACTCTGCAATCAACTGCCGTGCCGCTTCCAAATCGACCAAGTTGTTATAGCTCAGTTCTTTGCCTTGCAGTTTGGTTGCCGCCGCCCACCCGCTGGCGATCGCTCCGGTTTGATACCAGGCAGCCGCTTGATGAGGGTTTTCGCCATAGCGTAACGACTGAAGCTGCTGTCCCGCGAAGGTGAAGCTAGGCGAAAGGGCGCGTTCTTCTTCTAGTTGCTCACCGCGAACGGCAGAGGATTGCTCTGAAAGATAAGTGGAAATCGCCTGGTCATATTCACCGGTGTGCTGAAACGCTTGTAGGGCGACCTGCTGACGAAAATCTAATCCTATTTCCCCGTTATTCTGGCGGAGTTCTTGCAAGTAGCGCTCATATTGGCTAGGGCGACACAGTACAGTGAGATGGGCGTAATTTTTCGCCGAAGCCCGCAGCATTGCCGGACCGCCAATGTCGATTTGTTCGATCGCCTCTGCCAGTGAGGTATCAGGACGGGCGATCGTGGTTTCAAACGGATACAAATTCACCACAACCAGATCGATCGGTCGGATATCCTGCGCCTCCAGATCTGCCATATCGGCTGGCACATCCCGCCGTGCCAAAATGCCAGCATGAATTCGAGGATGCAGCGTTTTAACCCGTCCACCCAAAATTTCTGGCGAACTGGTGTAGTCCGACACTTTGGTTACGGGCAACCCTGCTGCCTGCAAAGCGTTTGCCGTGCCGCCACTGCTGATAATATCAAACCCAAATTCTTCAACTAGAGCACGGGCAAACTCCACCAATCCTGTTTTATCGGATACGCTCAGCAGCGCTAGACGTGCCATGTTTAAAACTCCCACTAAACCTTTTCCTTGAGTTTAGCGGACGAGTTGTATGGATTCAAAATTAGAGAAGAGCAAAGAAGGACTACTTCTGCTCCATTTGACGTTTCATTTGGTCACGGGCAGTTTGCAAAAGAGTGCGGAGTCCTGCTTTTTGTTGGTTATCTAGCCGCAAGAAAGTAGAAAACTGCTGGCGCAGAGCGTCGGTGCGGGCGGCATCAGGGCGTTTTAGCTGGGTGGGATCGAGACCACTCGAAATGATGGATTCTAGTTGATCGAAAGCAAACTCGCTAATGCTTGAAAGTGCTTTTTGTTGTTGGGTATTTAACCGAATGAGGTTTGCCGGTCTGCCAATTCCAGTGTCAATTTTAGTGCCAATTCCAGAAGGTTTGCTCGATTCGGGAGTCGGCACGGGAATAGGCTGAGCGATCGCGTTAAAACTAGATAGGCAGCATAATCCCACCGCGATCGCGCTAGCAGAACCAGAGAGGATCACAGACTGTTTCAATTTCATGGTTGTAAGAGCAAAAGAGGTTTAAGAAACAACAAAGCGGATGAACCCAACATAATCGAATGGTAGACGAATATTAAAATGCATTTTACTTAGACTGAGCAAACTCTCAAAAGTTTCGGAATTCATGTCAAACACCCTTTATTCAATTTCTGTGCCACCGCAGAGTGAGCGATCGCCCCAAGGAGCCATTGTGCTGCTGCACGGTTGGGGTTCTAACTGCCAGGATCTTGCTGGGTTAGCAAATTATATGGATCTATCAGCCTATCAACTGGTTTTTCCTGAAGCACCCTTGCCTCATCCTTACAATCCAGTCGGGAAGATGTGGTATGCCTTCCCGCAAGACTATAGCTTTTGGGGAGAACCAGAGTTTGGCGATCGCGCCGATCTTGCCACCAGCCGCCAGCGGCTCATCGAATTTTTGACCCATCTGAGCCAAACCACCAATATTCCCTTTTCGCAAATTATTTTGGGCGGCTTTTCTCAAGGGGGGGCAATGGCTTTGGATGTGGGGGTGCGGTTGCCACTTGCCGGATTGATGGTTTTAAGCGGCTACCTTCATGCCCCCCTCCAACCTCAGCAGGCTTCCCTGCCGCCCACTCTGATGATCCACGGTCGGCAAGATCAGGTTGTGCCACTGCAAGCCGCCCACCAAGCACGAGATAGCCTGCAAGCGGTTGGCATTACGCCCCAGTATCAGGAGTATGACATGGGACATGAAGTTCAACCGATGGTTTTCAGTCAGATACAAAGTTTTGTTAAAGAGTGGCTGCCAATCCATCACAAGCCGTGAACATTTCAGTCTAACTGAAGTTAAGTCGGCTAATATAAGCAAGGGCGAATATCGCCATCCTAAAACGTCTTGATTCATTAAGCCGTGAATATTGCAACCCGGAGGTGCCAGTCATGCCAGCATTAAATGTAGAACGAGAAAAAGTTTCCAGCCTGACTGAGAATGACGTTGCAGAACTGGCAGCGCGGCTAGAGCAAGATGATTACTCCACCGCCTTTGAGGGCTTGCAGGATTGGCACTTGCTGCGGGCGATCGCGTTTGAGCGTCCTGAGATGGTGGAGTCTTATCTCTATCTGCTTGACATGGAAGCTTTCGACGAAGCCTAAAAAACTAAAGAGTTACGATTGCAGATTTGAGAGCCTGGATTGATGATGAACTCATTGGTCTAGGCTCTCGAAATTTTATGCAGGATTATCGAGTTTTAATTGGTATCGGGGGTGGAATTGCTGCCTACAAAGTGTGTGAAGTCGTTTCAGCATTGGCAAAAGAGGGGGTAGAAGTCCGCACGGTGCTGACGGATGCGGCTCAAGAGTTTGTCACAGCGCTAACGTTTGCTACGTTAAGCCGTCATCCAGCCTATGGCGATCGCGATTTCTGGCAGGCTAGCCACGGTCGCCCGCTGCACATTGAGCTAGGAGAATGGGCGGATGTTTTTCTACTCGCGCCGCTGACGGCAAACACTCTGGCAAAGCTAGCCCACGGCATGGCAGATAATCTGTTGACCAATACGGTGCTAGCTTCTACTTGCCCGGTGCTGCTGGCTCCTGCCATGAACACCGATATGTGGGAGCAAGCAGCCGTGCAGCGCAATTGGCAACAAGTCCAGCACGATCCGCGCTATCACCCTCTCTCCCCCGGATCGGGACTGTTGGCGTGCGATCGCGTGGGTGCTGGACGCATGGCAGAACCCGCTGAAATTTTGCCCTACGTGCGATCGCTGCTGCAAACCAACGGCGATCGCGATCTGGCAGGCAAACACATTTTAATTAGCGCGGGTGGCACCCGCGAGTTTCTCGACCCCGTGCGATTTATTGGCAATCCTTCCACCGGAAAAATGGGGATCGCCCTAGCCCAAGCAGCCCGACATCGCGGGGCTGAAGTAACCCTCGTCTATGCTCCATCAACCGCGATCGAGTCAGTTCATGCGTTAGGGGTGCGATGCATCGCAGTGGAAACAGCAGCAGAGATGCGGCAGGCAATGCTCAATCACTTTCCTCAAGCAGACTGGACAATCATGGCAGCGGCGGTGGCAGATGTGAAACCCGCTCACTACAGTCCTGAAAAACTGCCCAAATCTGCCTTGCCCACAACCCTGCCCTTGGCAACGGTGCCCGATATTGTGGCGGAATTGGCATCCCTGAAGCAGCCCCATCAGCGGCTCGTTGGCTTTGCGGCTCAAACGGGCGATATTGTTACGCCAGCCAAAGAAAAACTGGTGAGAAAACAGCTAGACGCGATCGCTGCCAACCCTATCGATCAGCCCAACAGTGGTTTTGGCAGCGATACCAACCAGGCAGTGTTTCTCGATCGCAACGGACGACAACACCAGATTAATCAGCCGTGCAGTAAGCTACTCATGGCGCATCAACTACTTGACTTCATCCAACCGATTTAGTGCGAGATTTCTAGGATCTATCTAAGATCTATCAAGACAACTGCAAAAGTTAAGAATCTGAGAACAGATTTGGGCAATCAGGCAAACCCGATAAAAATCGACCCACCTGAATGTCCCATTGCCGAGTCACCGTCAAGCGAATCCAGTTCCAACCGAGCTTGAGATAACTCATGCCACGATGCCAATGAGCATCGACTTGACGACGCTTACCCCATGCCACGACCTGAGTGCCGTGGAGGATGAGAAACAGCATCGTTAGGGCGATCGCCCCACACAGTTGATGGAGAGCGAGCTTGTTCCGTAGCCGGGAAGCCTCTAGATTGAAACCATTAGACTTGAGGTCTAATTAGATCTAGTTGCTGACTCCAATCTGCGTTGTGCCTAAGATAGCCAAATCTGACTATCCTTGCAGGGCGATCGCGGCGTTAATTGTCCCTCATCAGAGATATAATTTTGGGGAACTGCTCCGTGAAACGAATGCAACCCTATGCCCTTTCGATCGCAGGTCCATTCGGCTACTGGCTAGCTAGTGGTAGAACCATCAAGCCGTTTGGCAAGAAGGAAATTGAACTGCGATCGTGGACTCGTAGTAATGACTTTGTAGAGAAAAAACCTTTCGTGTTGATCCACATAAGTTCAACCACTGATTTTTATCACCACTTTCATAAAATGAACTTCACATTAGAGGAAGCACCTAAATTTTCGTTTATTGGAGCGACAGTCCTAAAAGAAATTATCCACTACGACACAGAGAAACGATGGAAGCAAGATCGCCGTCGCACCTGTTGGGTCGGTGATGAAGACTACGAGACGATTTATGATCAGTACGGCGGCAAGCTCTATGGTCATATGTTCACTGAAGCACTCTTGTTCGACCCGCCAATTCTGAACGTTCCCGGCGATCGCCGCTATTGGCGACCAAATCCTAAAAAAGAAAAGCAATTCGAGCGGCAACAGGTTGGGTTTGCAGCGGCGATCGCTCGGATTCAAGAAATGCGCGAATCTGACGAATAGGGCTATCGTCATGGGTCGCGCGATCACCATAATTTCAAGCCCTTTTAGAGCCTTTCTTGTAGGCGATCGCACCAAAGGAGTTTTCGTTCATGCAATTGATTCTGTATAGCAAACCAGGTTGTCATCTCTGTGAAGGGCTGCAAGAAAAACTAGAGCAAATTCAAAGCATCCCCCTAGAGCTAGAAGTTCGAGACATCACCACGCGAGAGGATTGGTTCCAACAGTATCAATACGAAATTCCAGTATTATTTTGGGTGGAAAACGATTCAAAACTTAAAATATCTCCTAGGTCAACGCTAAGCGTGGGCAAAGCCAGTCCGAAGGACTTACAAAACTTAAAACTTTCTCCGCTTCCCCGCCCTTCGCCCCGTGCCACGATCGCCCAGTTGGAACAGATGCTACAGAAATTGCTCAGTAATCCGGCACAATAGAAGTTCATTTTGTGAGAAGGTGCTGACATGAAGCTGCGAGAATTGCTGGCTGCATCTGAGATTGCCTTAATGGCTGATCACCCCGCGCTAGATAGCGAGGTGAAAGGCTTGTCTACCAATTCGCTGGCGTGTCAGCCAGGGGATTTATTTATTGGAATGCCAGGAACACGAGTTGATGGGGGCGAATTTTGGTCAGGGGCGATCGCGGCGGGTGCCATTGCGGCGATCGTGTCTCCGGTGGCGGCTCGTAAAGCCTTAAGCAATCCGGCAGGCGCGTCCAATGCTTGTATTATCCCAGCAGAAAATATGTCTCAGGTGTGCGCCCAGATCGCTGCCACTTTCTATCACCATCCTGCCCAAACCCTGAAATTGGTGGGCGTAACCGGCACCAACGGCAAGACGACGACGACCCACCTGATTGAGTTTTTTCTCAGCCGCGCCCAGAAATCCCCCGCGTTGTTAGGCACCCTTTACACGCGCTGGCAAGGCTATCAACACACTGCCGCCCACACCACCCCCTTTGCCGTGGAACTCCAGAAGCAGCTTGCCGATGCGATAGATGCCGGGTGTGACTATGGAGTGATGGAAGTAAGCTCTCACGCGCTGGCACAAGGTCGGGTGCAAGGCTGCACTTTTGAAGTCGGCGTGTTTACCAATCTGACCCAAGATCATCTAGATTATCACGCCGATATGGAAGAGTATTTTGCGGCTAAAGCACTGCTGTTTAACTCAGATTATTTGAAGGGGCTGGCGGTGATCAACCTGGATGATGCCTATGGCAAGCGGCTGATCTCTGCTCGACCGGAAGCAAAAACTTGGAGCTACAGCACACAGGATAGCTGCGCCGATTTGTGGACGAGTGACCTGAGCTATGGAGCCGCCAGTGTCAGCGGAGTGCTGCATACTCCCCAAGGAGACACCCAATTCATGTCGCCCTTAGTGGGTCAATTCAATCTGGAAAACTTGCTGGCAGCCGTTGGTGCAGTGTTGCATTTAGGGTTAGATCTGGAGGCGATCGCGGCTGCATTACCCCAGTTTGGCGGTGTGCCCGGTCGGATGGAGCAAGTCCAACTTTCACCCGATCAAGACATCAGCGTGATTGTAGACTATGCCCACACGCCAGACAGCCTGGAAAATATGTTGAAAGCCGCCCGCCCTTTTATCCCCGGACAGATGATTTGTGTCTTTGGCTGCGGGGGCGATCGCGATCGCACCAAACGCCCCCAAATGGGGCAGATCGCCGCCGATCTGGCTGATGTGGTCTATGTCACCTCCGACAATCCTCGCACCGAAGATCCCCAACGTATTTTGGAGGATGTGGTGGCAGGCATTCCTGAGGCGGTGAAGCCGGTTGTGATGGGCGATCGCGCGGCGGCGATTCGCGCAGCTATCCTCAATGCCAAACCGGGTGATGGCGTGCTGATTGCGGGCAAAGGGCACGAAGATTATCAAATCCTTGGGACTGAAAAAATCCACTTCGACGATCGCGAACAGGCAAAGGCGGCGCTAACCGAACGCATGAATTAAGGTGCATAACACCCTACGACATGAGATTGTTTCTTAGACAATTTTTAGACAATAGTTCCGATGTAGACCTTATCAAGAAATTTTTTGTATCTATCGCCTTGGTCGAACATTATCGAGAATTTTTCACACTTATCCGCCTGTAGACTTAGGGCGATCGCGGAAACAAGTTTTGCCAATCACCAGCGCCAAATTCTTTTTGAAATTCACTGATCAGCCACGATCGCGATTTGCCTTTGCGGTTAGCAATGCTGACCAAGTAGCGTTGGTAAAGTCGTTGCTCATCGACTGTGGGATAGTTGCCAAAGGTAGAATTTAGACACCAGGCATCTTCTGGCGTGATGCCATGCTTGTCATAAAACAATCGCAGTGCAAAATCGGGAGCCAATCCTTCTCGAAAACACTTTTGTCGCAGACGATGGAAGCAAGCAATTAACTCGGCGCGATTGGGCAACTCCAGCAGTTCACGAGACTCGTTGACCACCTCTACTAACTCACTGATGTGAATATCTTCTTCCCGTTCTAGCCAGCAATGTCCACATTCTGGGCAAACCATCACCGATGCCCACACAATGCGACCACAGGCAGGACATTGCTTTTTAGGAGCAACACCCGGTTCATCGGATTCTGTACAAGTGGGCAACCGATAGCCGGAGATGTCTTCAGGAAAACCTAACCGCTGAAGATTTCCCGCCTGATCTAAAATGATGCCGTGAGTTTTTCCGGTTTTGGGCGAGATCCGCATGACGCGACCAATTTGCTGCTGATGCAAAGCGCGAGATTGAGTCGGACGCAAAAGTAGCCCCACTTCGACGCTGGGTTCATCAAAACCGATGCTGATGACGTTGCAAGAGGTCAACACCGTCAAACTGCCATCCCGCAGGCTTTGATAGAGTTTGTGACGCTGTTTAATCGGCGTGTTGCCGTCTACCGTGTCGGCGGGAATGTGGTTGGCGCGAAAGGTTTCAGCAACGTGCTGGGCGTGTTCCACATCGACACAAAAGGCGATCGTACGGCGATCGGGGGTGAGGCGGTGCCATTCTTTGACGACGCGCACTACTAATTCAGGGCGATCGCAGGCATACTTCAAATCTCGTTCATCAAAATCACCGGCGATCGTCCGCACGCCAGCTAAATTAATCGGGTCGGGCATCCCGTAATACTTCATCGCTGCAAGAAAGCCCATTCGCTGAAGTTCAGAGGGGATGGGAGAAGCGACCAAGGTTTCCATATGGTCGCCCAATTGCTCCTTACCCAACCGATAGGGAGTCGCGGTCAGCGCTAGATGCACCGCTTTGCGATGGGTTTCATAGAGCAACTGCTGCCCCACCTGACTAAAAATCGTGGTGTGCCCTTCGTCATATAAAATCACATCGGCGTGCCAGGTTTGCCACCAAGTCCGCTTCAGCATGGTTTGCACACTGGCAATTTGGATGGGCGCAGTCGGGTCTTCCTTCCAGCCTGCTTTGATGAAGCCGCACTCTAACCCAAAGTCGCGCATCTTATCGTAGGTTTGCCCAACCAACACATCCAAATGCACCAAAAACAGCAGCCGAAATCCTCTGGCGCGGGTATGGGCGCAAATTTGCCCCGCAATCACGGTTTTCCCGGCTCCGGTGCCTGCCACGATCGCCACCCGCCGATAGCCCTGACTCAGCTTTTCATAAACCTCTTTCACCACTTTAAGCTGGTAAGGGCGCAGGATGGGCAGTTGGAACGCTTCAGCATCAGAAACAGGCAACATCAACAGCGATTACTCTAGACGAAACAACTGCGATCGCACAGATAACAAGGAATGCGCGATCGCTATTCGATAGTTTATCTGTTCCAGATTCGCTTTGTAGAATAAATTACGCTGACTTGAATATAGAAAGTTGCCCTTGTGCTAATCTTTTCGATTATTTTGAATGCTGGTTTTCCCTGTGAATGCGTAACTCCTAAAGCTAACGACTTGAATCGTAGCTAGTGGTCGGTCCCTTGGTATAGGCAGAACGTCTTCCGCAGCGTCTCCCGCGAGAATCTATATCATCTGGATTTACACATTTCCCTGTTTGAGTCGGAAAATTTTGCTGAACTTGCACTGGAGTTTCTACAGGAAGCGTTGCACGGGGAATAGCGGGTTGCACCGGAGCAGGTTCTTGAATT
Organism: Leptolyngbyaceae cyanobacterium; assembly: GCA_041752515.1. Classification (GTDB taxonomy): domain Bacteria; phylum Cyanobacteriota; class Cyanobacteriia; order Leptolyngbyales; family Leptolyngbyaceae; genus ULC077BIN1. The sequence continues at coordinate 23,685 of JBGSWI010000116.1, forward strand.
GCTGCAACTGGAGGTTTTTCAGAAAGAGGAATAGGTTGCACCGGAGCAGGTTCTTGAGTGGTCAGCGTTGGAGTTGCTTGCTGCATTGGTTGAATCGCGCTTGGACTTGAACGTTTATCCTGACTGATGACATCGTTGTTGATGACTCGTCCAATAGCTACTCCAGTAAGAGTTCCAACAAGCGTAAGAAGCGCGATCCCACATAATATCAAGAATGTACGAGGGCTGGGCTTTTCTGACATATCCTAATTTTTTGTGAAGACAATTATATCTTCACATTCACCTCCGAAAATCCTGATAACTATCTGGAGTTTAGTAGATTTCTTCATATTTGGCTGAGTACAAACGCGCAAGGCTGGCATTTAGTGAAATCGTCTTCAAAATGCGATCGCACAGATAACAAGGAATGCGCGATCGCTATTCGATAGTTTATCTGTTCCATACCCTCTTTTAGACGAATCGCCTCAAACTCGCCAGGAGCATCGATAGGGTTATTTTTTAGGAATATCTTAAACTTGGCTAGCATACCGTATCATTTGCACAGTGTTTTAATTTACGGTTCGCTACAAAGCTGCTATGTCCTCCACTATTGCCCTCATTGCCCACGACTCCAGAAAAGACGATATCGTCAGTTTTGCCACAACTTACGCTCCTGTGTTAGCGCGTCATCGCCTGATTGCCACCGGCACAACCGGACAACGCATTCAAGATGCCACCGGGCTACCGATTGAACGCAAACTGTCGGGACCCAGAGGAGGCGACACCCAGATCGCCGCAGAAATCTGCGCAGGGGATGTAATCGCAGTTATTTTTCTGGTCGATCCGCTTTATGCCCAGCCTCACGAGCCTGACATTCAAGCATTACTGCGAGTGTGCAATGTTCATAATGTGTCTGTCGCAACAAATTTGAATACGGCTGAAGCCGTCATTCGTCGCTTGGCAAAAAGTCAAGTCGCTCATCTGATTTACAATCCCGTGGCAGGGCAAGGCGCGGGTGAGCAAGATTTGGAGTTAATTCGACAACTGCTGCGCCCCCATATGAGTTTGCACATCCACGTCACCACGGCGGAAGTAGACCCTAAAGAATTAGTGAGTGAGGCGATCGCTGCCAATGCCGATATGGTGATTGCATCCGGCGGCGATGGCACCGTTTCAGCCGTTGCTGGAGCGCTAATCAGCACCGGAATTCCGCTGGGAGTGATTCCCCGTGGCACGGCTAATGCGTTTGCGTCTGCTTTGGGTATTCCTCGCCTCCTCCCCATTCGGGGGGCGTGTCAGGTGATTCTAGCAGGGCATACTCGCACGATTGATGCTGCACGCTGCAATGGATTGCCGATGATTTTGCTAGCAGGAGTAGGCTATGAGGCGGAAACAGTTGACTTAGCCAGTCGTGAATTAAAAAATCAATGGGGGGCGATGGCTTATATGATGGCGGGCTGGCAAATGTTAGGAATTCAAGAACCCTTTGACGCAGAAATTGAAGCTGAGGGAGAAACTTATCATATTCAGGCATCGGCGATTACCGTTGCCAATGCAGCGCCTCCAACCTCTGTGTTAGCACAAGGAGCCGGACAGGTGATTTATGACGATGGACTGCTAGATATCACCATTGCGACCAGCGAGACAAAGATGCAAGCAGTAACCACGATGTTGAAAATGCTGGGATCTGCCTTAGTAGGCGCAGATGCTCAACAGCAAAATGTTTTACATGGGCGCGCCAGCAAAATTACAATCACGGCTACGCCACCACAAAAAGTGGTAGTAGATGGAGAAGTGATCGGCATGACACCGATTGACTTGGAGTGCATTCCCAATGGATTGAGCGTGTTGGCACCCAGTCCTGGAGGGCTGTTGAATTAGACACTGCGGCTAGTTTGGCGATCGCTGTTTATCCTGCTTTTGGAGTTGAGCGCAGCCGAAACATCCCATTAGAAATCTTGTGGAAGCAAGGGACTGATGCCCTTTGTCTCTGCAAAGCGGAAGCGTATCAGCCTACTGAGCGCCGTGCAAGAGAGTCATCCGGCAGCAGAGATTACTTGAGATCAAGTATTTTTCTGTTGTTTCTTTGCAATGCAAGGCTTAGTTTAAAGTTTCTCAGAGGATGAGGTAGTGAGATGAATGATATCTGGTTTGACCGAATATCGTATTCACTATATCTATCCTTAGCGATTTGCAGGAGCCAAGCCCGTATGCCGCAGGTCGTCTTTCGCGTTGGGGTTCGCTGTGCGATGGGCGCGATCGCGCTTCTCAGCGTTCCTTCAAGCGTTCCGTCTGTCAATGCTCAAATCATTCCAGATGCAACTCTTCCGGTTAACTCGCAGGTCACATCTGGGTGCGTTGTTTGCAGCATTGACGGCGGCACCGTGCGCGGCGTGAATTTATTTCATAGCTTTCGTGAGTTTTCCATTCCCACGGGTGGATCTGCTTGGTTTCACAATGCGCCGCAGATTCAAAACATTTTGACCCGAATCACAGGTAATAATCCTTCCAATATTGATGGGTTAATCCGGGCGAATGGCACTGCCAATTTATTTTTGCTCAACCCTAACGGCATTGTGTTTGGGCAGAATGCCCGTCTGCAAATTGGCGGCTCATTTTTTGCCAGCACTGCCAATAGCTTCAATTTTTCCGATGGCAGCGAATTTAGCGCTACCCATCCTCAAGCGCCGCCGACGCTAACCGTAAATGTACCTTTGGGGTTGCAATCGGGTCGCCTTACCTCTGGCACGATCGCCAATCGGGGAAACCTCAGCGCAGGGCAAGACCTGATCCTAGAAGCGACCCAATTGGACTTACAAGGTCAGCTAGTTGCGGGCAGAGACTTGACTTTGAAGGCCTGGCTGACTGACACATTTCCTCAAAGGAGGGGTCAAATCCACGTACTCTGGGGATTACCACATCACCAGACATCCCTATGGAAGAAACCCCTCGCTTATATGATGCGCTGCGGCAGTTACTCGGTCAACAGTGCCGCT
>JBGSWI010000117.1:0-27331 GCA_041752515.1 Leptolyngbyaceae cyanobacterium
CTGAACCAGTCTATGAATTCTGAAATACGCCCTCACCCTAGCCCTCTCCCAACGGGCGAGGGGACAAGATTTCTGGCTCCCTTCTCCCTAGGGAGAAGGGCTGGGGATGAGGGCAATTCATATCGCCATTCAGCAACGCCATTTTTGCCTCTTCCTATTTAGACGATCGCATCATTGAACTTTTTAATCGCTATGGAACTGTTGCTTGATCAGGGACTACCACTCTCTGCGGCAGCATTATTAAGTAATGCAGGTATTGACGCTATCTATGTGGGTGAAGTTGAAATGTCTGAAGCTGAAGATGCAGACATCATCCAGAAGGCTAGAAACGAGGGGCGGATCGTTGCGTATCCAAGACATTTTTTCTAATGACCAAAAATTCGCTTTCAAATAGCACCCCTGAGCCACTGCCAGCCGATTGGCAGCAGCAAGCCGATCGCTTGGCGCAACAGGGCAACTATCCCCAAGCCGCCAGCCTTTATGAGCAGGCAATTGAAACCGAGCCAGAGGTAAAATCTCACTACTGGCAGTTGGGTGTGTTGATGGTGCTGCAAGGGCGGGAGGAAGAAGCCCAAATGCTTTGGCTGACGGCGATCGCAGAGGGTGAGCCGGAGCAGCTTGACCTGTGGATAGCAGAACTGGGGCAAGTTTTAGTCACCGAAGCGATGCGCCAAACCGAGCAAGAAAATCTGGCAATGGCGTGGACGCTTCGGCGGCATTTGCAAGAAATTTGCCCAGATGATTTGAATAATCGTTTGAACCTGGTTTCGCTTGCGATCGCCCTAGAAAACCTGACACCAGATGATTTGCAGCAAACCGACATTATTTCCTTACTCAAAACATCGCCAGACCCATCGGTGCAAGTACCGCTGCTGCTGCACTTGTTGAACCAAATCTTAACCGCCTTTGCGCCTCATCCAATCTCACTGGAGTTTGCCGAGGCTTGTTTAAATTGGGTCTCTGGTGATGAGATCGGATTGATGACCGTGATGTTGCCCGCAGCCATCCGCATTGCCCATGCGCTACGACAGCCCAATTTTGCCGCCGACTTACTAGCCCTCTATTGCCGGGTGGATGATCAAAACATTGAAATTTTAGGGCATCTCTCCGGGTTTTATCAGGATGCTGATCGCTACGACCTGGGCATCCAAATTGCCCAGCGGCGGGGAGAGTTGCCCAGCAGTTTGCCAGAACAGATTTTCTCTAGCCATTTATTGCTGCGGGCACTGATGACCCCTGGAGGCTATTGGAATCAAGCCCTCGTCGCCATCCAGCAGCATCGGCAGTTATTGACGGCGCTAATTGCAACGGCTCCCACCCCCGATATTCCACCGATTGAAATTACCCGCTTACTCACGTCTAGTTTCTTTTTGCCCTATTTCAAAGATGATCCCAAACTCAACCGATCGCTGCAAAATCAGGTGGCAGCATGGAGCCACACTGCACTACATCAACGCGCTGGGGAACAGAGCGATCGCTACCAATCGCGCTCATCTGCTTCCATCCCATCTAATACTGTACGTCCCTTAAAGATCGGGTATTTGTCTCACTGTATGGCTCGGCATTCTGTCGGTTGGCTGACCCGCTGGCTGATTAAGCATCACGATCGCAGTCGCTTTCAACTGCATGGGTATTTCATCAACGATCGCAAGCACGACTCGCTCTATCAGTGGTATGTGAATCAGATGGATCATGCCTGCCGAGTGGGCGTAGAAGTTCCAGACAGCGAAGATTTGGCAGAGCGAATTAATCAAGACGAGGTTGATATTTTGGTTGATCTGGATAGCATCACGTTGGATTTAAGTTCAGACATTTTGGCGCTCAAGCCTGCCCCGATTCAGGTGACCTGGTTGGGCTGGGATGCTACCGGAATTCCCAGTGTAGATTACTTTATTGCCGATCCCTATGTGCTACCAGAAAACGCCCAAGATTACTACACCGAAACCCTCTGGCGCTTGCCCCAAACCTACATTGCAGTCGATGGTTTTGAAGTGGAAGTGCCGTCACTCCGGCGCGATCGCCTGGATATTCCCAGTGATGCCATCATTTTTCTCAGTGCCCAGAAAGGCTACAAGCGCCACGCTGACACCGCCCGATTGCAAATGCGGATCATCAAGAATGTTCCTAACAGCTATTTCTTAATTAAAGGTTCCGCCGAACAGGATTCCATTCAGCAGTTTTTTATGGAGATTGCAGAATCGGAGGGTGTCGCGCCTGATCGGTTGAGATTTTTGCCTGAAACTCCCACCGAAGGCATTCATCGAGCAGATCTTGCGATCGCGGATGTTGTTCTAGATACCTTTCCCTACAACGGTGCCACTACCACTCTCGAAACCCTGTGGATGGGCATTCCCCTCGTCACACGAGTAGGACAACAGTTTGCCGCTCGTAACAGCTACACCATGCTCAAAAATGTGGGCGTGGAAGAAGGCATTGCCTGGACGGATGAAGCATACATCGAGTGGGGTGTGCGACTAGGAACCGATGCTGCCCTACGTCAACAAGTCCGTGAGAAACTGCGGCGATCGCGCCAAACCTCGCCCCTGTGGAATGCCAAACAGTTTACGCGCGAGATGGAACGCGCCTATGAGCAAATGTGGGCAAATCGGTAAGTAACTTTTGATAAAAGTTCTGAAGAGATTGGTCAGCCAAGCAAGTGAAGCGTGTAAAGAGTGATTAGTGCTAGTCTGAAAACTAACACAGTTTTCTTAGAATCTTTTATGTCATCCACCGCGATTGATACCGTCATTAAAATGATGGAGTCTCTCCCGATCGAAATCCAAGATCGAGTTACAGAGCATATCCGTGAATATGTTAGCGACTTGCAAGATGAAGCTCGTTGGAACGAGTCATTTCGGAAAACACAGGATAATCTTGTTGCAGCCGCTCGTCGAGCGAAACAGGAAATTGCTGATGGACAGGCAACGGCGATGGATTACGAGCAGTTATGAAGTTGGCAACGCTGCCATCATTTTGGGCTGAGTATCGACAGCTAAACGAAGAGATTAAACAGAGTGCGCGGAAGACCTATCGGTTATGGGCAGAGAATCCGTTTCATCCATCACTCCATTTCAAGTGTGTAAACAGCGAGGAGGGAATTTGGTCTGTCCGAGTGACAAGAAGCTATCGGGCGGTTGGAGTCTTGGAGAATGATACAGTGACATGGTTCTGGATTGGGAATCATGACCAATACGAGCGGTTTTTCTCATAGCAAATGTGGGAAATATTAAATAAGCTTGACTGTGAGTAATAATTAAGTGCAAAGGTTACCTGCTAATGAACAGGACGCGATCGCGGCTCGTCTCCTAGCTGATTTAGAAGATGAGCAGAGATGAAAAGCTCAGTTTGAATCTACGACAGATGATTAGTGGGATCAGATAGCTGAAAGGGCACGGCAGGAAATCGCTACTCCTGTGGAATGCCAAACAGTTTACGCGCGAGATGGAACGCGCCTACGAGCAAATGTGGGCAAATCGCTAAGAGAGCGGTAGAAAATTAGCGATCGGCTGAGTCAGAAAAGGCTGCAATCTAGCAACGGTGGGTAAAGACTCTAGACCTGTCTGCACCAATTCGGGCACTTTAGCAAAATTGCTGATTAACATATCTGCAAAGTTGAAGCGGCGATCGCCCTTCCCATAAGTCACAGTCAGAAATTCTAACAGTTCAATTTCATAATCTGTAAAGTCTAGAACATCGGCAATGCAGGCGAGTTTGAAGATCTGCTCTGGTTGTTTAAAGCAATCGGGACAACTGTTCTGAAGCGGATCGCGTAGATAAATGGCATCTGCCCACAACACCTGTCCCGGATGGCGAGTGGAGAACAAGCTAGAGCGAAAACGCCGCGCCATCGGTTCCAATTCAAACAGCACAAATCCCTTTTTTCTTAAGTAACGATCTACATCGGCAAACAAGGGCTGATTGAGGTATAGCTCCGAAAATTCCACCTCAATTTGAATCGCAAAAACGCTGCGATCGAGTAAGTGAGCAGCGCCTTCCAACACTTGCAAATCGGCTCCTTGCACATCAATTTGCAAAAAGTCAATTTCTGCAATGTCTTCTTCCTGACAAATTGCATCTAACGTCGTCGTTTCTATTTCAATCGAAAAGTCTGATCCTGCCATTTCTGGTAGGTCAAGAAAACGGTTCAGAAAAGGATCATTGGGTGGGTAAAGCGAACTACAAATTGGGCTATTTGTGACAAATAAAGTTGCCTCGCCAATTTTATTTGCCAGGGCATAGGGGAAATGCTGTTCTTTCCAGTTCACCTGTCTCGCTTCAATGTCAGCATTGGCAAACTCGCAGGCATCCGCATCCGCATCGAAGCCATAAATAGTTAGATTGGGCGCAAACAATTCCCACTCTTGACTACCATAATCGTGAGCATCGGTGAGTTTGCGTGAACCAACGCTGCAAATAGTCATGGACATGGACTCTAGATAGTCCTTTTTTTTCAGTTCAGGCAACAAAAAAGTCATATCAGTTTTCCGATAAAGAGGAAGCGACAAGAGGCGATTTTTTAGGCGGGAAGCGCAATAATATTGAGATTGCCCTGAAGTTCTGCGAGGGAATCTAGAGGGATTAGTTGCTTTACAAAGGGTTGATAGCGAAATAACTGGTAACCATTTTCGATGAGAAATTCTGCAACGGGCAGGTTGCTTCCTTGGCTACCCGCAATATTTTCATACAGGATGGTGGGGGCATAGGTTTTCAGGAGGCGATCGCTGCCTTTCAACACTTGCAACTCATGTCCTTCTGCATCAATTTTGAGTAAATCAACCCGCTGCAAGCCTTCCTGTTCCATCAACGTATCTAACATAAAACAAGGAACCGCTTCGGTAGTGACGGTAGAAGCATCTGCTTCAGTCATCACCTGATTCATTTCGCTGGCACTGTAGAGCGCCAGATGAGCAATGCCATTGCGATCGCTGGCGGCTCCCCGGCACACCGTCACCCAATCTAGTTGATTAACGCGGCGAGTTTCTGTCAAACAATCCACACAGCCAGAAAAAGGTTCCACTGCCAGCACCCGCCCCGTCACCCCGACCCGCTGTGCTGCGCTAAAGGTATATACGCCTACATTTGCGCCCACATCAATCACCGTCATTCCCGGCTGAGCCTGATCGCGCCAAAACTCCATCTCTGCCTCAAACCAATCGCCTGAAGCCAACAGCACCCCCGTCACCACACTGCGAAAGCTCGGCTCCACCGCAAGCGCCATAGTTTGCTCAAACGGAACGTAGGTAAACTGGCTAGAATCTGCCAGGTGAATCCATTGCCAGTCTGGGGTAGAGTCTGCTGATTTGACAATTTTCGCTGCCTCTTTCCAGTAACTGGCTTGTTCGGGTTGCTCCAAATCTCGATATGCCAGATAAAGCGCTTGCAAAAATAGGGGATTGCGGGGTTGTTGTTGCTGAGCGCGATGGAGAAATAGCGCCCCTTCCCAGCGACTATTCATCAGGCTGGAGATGCCGAGTTTGTGTTGCAGAAAGGCTGACTGGGGAAATAGGGCGATCGCCAACTGCAAAAAACGTAGCCCAACGGCGTTATAAAACACAAACTGCGCCTGCTGCAAAATCTCTGCCAGCAGCAGCAAACTTTGTTGGTAGCCATTCACCGGATTCAAAATTGCGCTCAGCGGTTCATAATGAGCTTTGGGTTGGGCATACCATTGCCTTGGGAGATAAATTAAACCGGTAGGCATGGAGTCAGCAGCATGAGCCGATCGCAGCCCAGCCATAAAGCTAGAAAACGATCGCTGAATGGCTTCGTCTCCAGCACCCAGCAGGCTTTGAGTGATTGCTAGATGAGCCGCACAGAGAAGATTAGTTTCGGCACCTTCGCTCAAAGCTGCGATCGCCGATTCTAGATACATTTCACGGGTGACGCGATCGGGGCTATTTTCTGCCTCAATTAATGCCACCACCGCATGATTGTTCAACTCTAGCGCCGATTGAGGCTCTTCCCAGTTAGTAGCCTCCAGCATCAGGTGAACATGAGCCACTGTTTCCTGAGGTAGCTCAAGACCGCTGCATTGAAGGTATTGCCAATAGAAAGTGATGTAGGATGAAAATGTCATTCAAAGACTCTACGGATGCCGAACCTAATGAGTTTGCCCACGGATCGAGCATTCCAATCGCTTGCTTATATTTCATCACATTCTGCGAAATTTCGCTTCATTTTTGCCGAATGTGACATTATTAAATCCGCATCTCGTTCTTTGAACGAAGCATCGCTCGCATTGTAATGGTTGATCGTTTTACTGTGGCTATTTCGACCGAATTATTATGGGCGCTGATTGGCTTACTGCTGACGATCGCGGGTACTTTTCTGCCCGCATCGGTGGCAGTTCCTAGCCGCGATTGGGGGCACCAAGCGATTCAGATGTTCGCCCTGGGCATTACTTATCAGTTTGGGGCAGGGTTGCTGGTGGGCTGTGTTGCAGGCAAAAATCCGGCAACCTTGTCTCAAGTGGCTTATGTGTTGCTAGGGCTAACGCCGTGGTTTCCCATTTTTTCCAAGGGCGGTGGATTGGGATATTTGACAGAACCGAGTTTTGGCTACATTTTAGGATTTATTCCCGGTGCCTGGATATGTGGCTATTTGGCATTCAAAGCAGTTCCAAAATTAGAGATACTTCTGATTAGCTGCCTAGCGGGATTGCTGAGTATTCACCTAACTGGATTACTCTATCTAGGAGGATTAAGGCTATTAGGGGTGGTCAACTCGGTAGATTTTGTCCCGTTGTTGCTAAAATTTTCGGTGGAGGCGTTGCCGGGTCAGTTTGCTGTGGTGTGTGCCGTGACGATTTTGGCGTATGGATTGCGCCGTTTGCTGTTTTACTAAAAATAGAACAGAGTGAAAAAATATTTATGGCACCTGTGTCGCTGAGCAGTATCGGTCATGCGATCGCTCTTTTTTGATCTTTTTTGAATAACCCAATGTTTTCTAAAAATCGCTTCTTTTGGTTTGCGGCTTTAATGGGTTTAGTCTTCGATCGCTTGAGTAAGTTTTGGGTCGTCTACACCTTTCCTCTCACCGATCCACCGCAAACCTTAGCGCTGATCCCCAATGTGTTTCACATTACTTATGTGGTCAATACCGGAGCAGCCTTCAGCTTTTTTGCTCAAGGAGTGGGTTGGCTGCGCTGGCTGTCTTTGGGCGTGAGCGTGGGGCTGCTGCTGTTGGCGTGGTTTGGTCCGACGCTGAGCCAGTGGGAGCAGGTTGGCTATGGTTTCATTTTGTCGGGAGCGTTGGGCAATGGCATCGATCGCTTCATTTTGGGGCAAGTCGTCGATTTTTTAGACTTTCGCCTCATCCGCTTTCCGGTGTTTAATCTGGCAGACACCTTTATCAACATTGGGATTGCGTGTCTGCTAATCAGCAGTTTTGCTCAACCCTCCACTACCCATAGGGATAAATCTTCTTAATGACTATCAATCAGCCTTTAATTGGCATTATCATGGGCAGCGATTCAGATTTGCCAACAATGCAAGCCGCGATCGCGGTCTGTGCCGAGTTTGGAGTGCCCTGCGAAGTGAGCATCGTGTCTGCCCACCGCACTCCCGAACGCATGGTGAACTATGCCAAAACTGCCCACCAGCGCGGTTTAAAGGTGATTATTGCGGGAGCGGGTGGGGCGGCTCACCTGCCAGGAATGGTTGCCGCTCTCACCCCGTTGCCTGTGGTTGGCATACCGGTTGCCAGCCGCCATTTGCAAGGCATCGATTCGCTCTACTCGATTGTGCAAATGCCTGCGGGAATTCCCGTTGCAACGGTGGCGATCGGGAATGCCAAAAATGCCGGATTACTCGCTATCCAAATGCTGGCAAGTCATGACTCCGCCTTGCTAGAAAAAGTGCAGCAGTACCGCCAAAGCTTGGAACAAATGGTGGTAGACAAACAATCGAAACTAGAGCAGGTAGGATATAAAAAATATTTGGAGGAAATGTAGAGCAGGCTTCAGGTTTCAGATGCGAGGAGCAAAAAATAGAAGAAATTCCGCACTCAAAAATCAAAACTTAAAATTCAAAACTCTGCATTCCCCATTCCGCATTCCGCCCTCACCCTTGGCTGGCTTCTAAACGTTTGATCAAAGCGGCTCGATTTTGTTGGGCTTTGGTGTCACTGGGGTTAATTTCGAGAACTTTGTCAAAGCAGGCGATCGCGTCTCGCAACTTCCCAAGACTAACCATGACACCGCCGCGATTATTCCAAGCTCGATGGTCGTTGGGTCGCAGTTCCAGCGCTTTATCGTAGCTAGCAACAGAGTCTTCTAAACGATTGAGATTTTTGCAGGCTATCCCCTGGTTAAACCAAGCTTCGTAAGAATCAGGTCTAAGAATCAGCACTTGCTTATAGCTGGCGATCGCGGCTTCAAAATCTCCCAGCTTCATTTGGGAACCCCCTTGACCATACCAAGCTTCCCAATGCGTGGGTTGAAAGTAGATTACTTTTTGATAGCCCTCAAGCGCCTTCTGAGAATTCCCTGCCTGTTTCTGCCCATTTGCCCACCGAAACCATAGATCAGCATCATCATCTTGCAGTTCCAGCGCTTTGCCATAGCTGATTAGAGCCGCCTCCCAATCTCCTAATTCTTTGAGGGCATCTCCTCGAAAAACTAGCGTTTCATAATAACTGGGTTCCAATGTCAATGCAGTATTGAAATGCTGAATTGCCCCTTCATATCGATGAGTGGCATAGAGGCAATATCCCTGGCAAAACCAAATATCTGCAAGGTTAGGCTGATGTTCTAAAGCGGTGCGAAAATGCCCGATCGCAGCTTCATATTGTTGGGTGGCATAGAAGGCTAACCCTAAGCTGTGGTGAGCAGTCTCTAAATCAGGCTGCAACGCCAATGCAGCTTGATACCCACGAATCGCGATGTCATAGCGCCCCCCAGAGAACGCTGCCCAGCCCAGATGAGAGTGAAGCGTCGCATCGGTAGGATTTAGCTGGATAGCTTGCTCAAAATAAGCGATCGCATCGACATAGTTTTCCCGTTGGGTTAGCGCTAACCCTTGTTGAAAAGCACTCTCAGCACCAGCCACATCGAGTTGAATTGTCTGACTCACGGGACGACCTCTACGCTTCCATAATCTTGGCTTGCTGCACTCAGAATACCCAAAATTTTAGACGGTGTGACACTGGGCTGCAAAATACTCCGTATGGCTACTGGAATCTAAAACGTTTTAAAGATGTTTAATTGTATTGCTGTAGGATTATCTAACTAGCAAGTCTCTTATGCCTACAGAAAATTTTTCTTGAATTTTCCATCCCGAAGGTAATGTCAACTACTCCAGAGCCAAGTAGTTCATCTTAAAAATATAAAGTACCGGTCAAGCATAAAGTGACGATAAAGACGCAATTCTCCCAATAATTCCGTGGAATAATATTAGTGTTCTTGTCCATTGGATATGAGTGAAAACTAAGCAGCAAGGGCTATTCCAAAAGGTTTAAGTTAACAATCAAATCCAAACATTTTTTAATGCGACTGGTTTTAACGCGATTGGGCATACTACCAGCAACATCCACATTCAATTTTTATCTAAAGCAATAACAAATATGAAAACGATCGCCAATCAAAATTCGCTATCTACATCCAATCAAGCTTCGGCAGTGCAACGTCCTTCATCTCCCGTTTCGTCAAAAGTGACTCACTGGACGATCGCCGCTCCATTTATTCACAATCTAGAACAGGATGGACAGTGGTTAGTCCCTTATGTGTCGGGCGATCGCCATCACTTCGATATTATTCCTCGCCCTAAACCACTCCGTTCTTGGCACAATAAACCCTCTGTATTTGACAAGTATGACGAATGGCTAACCTATTTAAAGCATGGCAAGAACGCTGCTCAAGCCACCAATGGCGGAGTGATTACGGTCTTTCCGCAGTTGGCTAGTGCCGTTGGGATGTATCAACAGCTTTCTCGGAAGCGAATTCCTGTTGTTGCCTGGTTGTTTAACGTAGGCACCTGCCAATCGGGGCTGCGCCGCTGGATGGCACAAGCCAGTTTGCAGAATATTGATCGCTTTGTGGTGCATACCCGGCGTGAATGCGATATGTATAGCCAATGGCTAGGCTTGCCCAAAGAGCGATTTGTATTTTTCCCTTACCAGGTGGCTGATATTCCCGTCACCTATGAAGAAGAAACCACTCAACCATTTATTGCCGCGATCGGATCAGCCCATCGCGATTTTCCGACCCTTTTTCAAGCGGTGGAAACGCTCAAGTTGCCTACCGTTGTTGCTTCTGGTTCTCGTGCATTGGCAGGTTTGCAATTGCCATCGCACGTCCAGGCTCCGCTTGGCATTGGGAGGCAAGACTGCTTGCGATTGGCACAAGAAGCTCGAATTAATATTGTGCCGATGAAAACGAATCCTCAGATTACTGCGGCTGGGCAAGTCACTATTGTTGAAGCCATGTCCTTAGGGCGAGTGGTCATTGCCTCTCGCTGCAATGGCGCTGAAGACTATATTGTTCACGGAGAAACAGGGCTACTGGTTGAACCCGGATCGACCCAGGATCTTGTTCAAGCGATCGAAATGCTATGGGATAATCCCCAATTACGACATAGGATTGGACAGAATGCCAAAAATTATGCGGCTCAAAACTGTTCTGACAAATCAGCAGGAGCCGCTCTACAAAGTGTTTTAGATGATGTTGGGCTAAGCTACACCGATAGGTAACTAACGCGATGTGCGACTTTCCTGAAACAACGCAAAGACTGCCCTCACCCTAGCCCTCTCCCGATTGGAGAGGGAACCGGAAATGTCCGAAAGCCCTTCTCCTTGGGGAGAAGGGTTGGGATGAGGGTAAATTAGTTGCACATCAGGTTAACTAGCAAAAATACAAAGTGCGAAGTTGAGAGTAAAAAGCGCGCAGCCACCATTCAAAACTTTTCTTCTACCCATTTGAAATTGAAATATTCTGAAGATGGTAGCGCGTCTCTCACTCAAAATGTTGGGTTGAGCAGTCTTCGGTTTGAGCGCTCAGGTCGAAAGCTGGCGTTGCAACTCAAAGCTGCATTACATCTCTACTTGGTTGACGTGATCTAGCATTTGCAGCCCGTGAATTAGAGAAGCTCCACCTCTTATTGCCGTTGCCACATGAATCGCTTCAGTCATTTGCTCTAGATCTGCCCCTTGCTGTAGACAATCTTTGCTGTAGGCATCAATGCAATAGGGGCACTGCACGGTGTGGGAAACAGCCAGCGCAATTAAAGCTTTTTCACGAGTCGATAGAGCGCCTTCGGCAAAAACGGCTCCATAGTAAGCAAAAAATTTCTCTGCAAGTTCGGGGTTTCCTTCAGCAATGTTGCCAAAGTTAGGAAGATGTTCGGGTTTGTAATAAGACGACATAGGGGAATAGGAGGGAAAGGGTAGGAGTTGATTCGTGCTTTTCTCGTAGACTGAAATGGTCTGGAATGTTGTTTAGTTTGCTACGGGTTATGTCGCCATCGATCGCTTCTTCTCAATCTACAGGGTCTACTGCACTGATTGAACTCGCCCAAAAAACTCGTGCCAGCGCATTGCAGTTGGGCATCCTTCCCGCAGAGGTGCGAAATCAAGCTTTGGAGGCGATCGCGCAGTCTCTTGAAGCCGCCGCACCTGAAATTTTAGCGGCAAATGCGATAGATTGCGAAGTGGCGACTGCTGAAGGAATCTCTTCAGCCCTGTATGCGCGGCTGAAACTGAATGACAACAAGCTGAAGGAAGCAATCGCGGGAGTGCGCGATTTGGCAAAACTGCCTGACCCGCTGGGTGAAGTGCAGCTTAATCGTGAACTAGATACGGGGCTAACTTTAAAGCGAATTACCTGCCCTTTAGGCGTACTCGGCATCATTTTTGAAGCGCGCCCTGATGCGGTCGTGCAAATTTCTAGTTTGGCGATCAAGTCGGGGAATGGCGTGATTTTGAAGGGCGGGAAGGAGGCAATTCGTTCCTGCGAGGCTTTGGTTAGAGCCATTCGGCAAGGATTGCAGCAGGTAGAAATTGATCCCGCTACAGTGCAGCTTTTGACGACGCGAGAAGAAACATTGCAGTTATTAAAGCTGGATCAATGGGTAGACCTGATTATTCCAAGAGGTTCCAACTCTTTTGTGCGGTTTGTGCAAGACAACACCCGCATTCCGGTGCTAGGTCATGCCGATGGAATTTGTCATTTATATGTGGATAAAGCGGCGGATATTCAAAAAGCAATTGCGATCGCGATCGACTCCAAAACTCAATATCCGGCTGCCTGTAACGCGATTGAAACGCTGCTGGTGCATCAGGCGATCGCTTCCAGTTTCCTACTAGCAGCCACGGCATCATTTCAAAATAAGCAGATAGAACTGCGAGGCGATCCGCGCACACTGGAAATTTTGAATATCAAGCCCGCTACAGAAGCCGATTGGTCAACGGAATACAGTGATTTAGTTGTGGCAATCAAAATTGTGGACTCTTTGGCAGCCGCGATCGCCCACATCACCGCTTATGGGTCGCGGCATACCGAGGCGATCGTCACAGAAGATGCCCAAACTGCGGCAATATTCATGGCTCAAGTAGATGCCGCAGGCGTGTATCACAATTGCTCCACTCGCTTTGCTGATGGCTTCCGCTATGGCTTTGGGGCGGAAGTAGGTATCAGTACCCAAAAAATGCCGCCTCGTGGACCTGTGGGGCTAGAAGGGTTAATTACTTACAAATATCAACTCGTCGGCAATGGTCACATTGTTGCTACTTACACGGGCGATCGCGCCAAGCCCTTCACCCACAGAGAGTTGCTGTAAGTGCCATTCAGTAAGCGGCAACGTAGGTTCAGTAGCACTTTATAGGCTGGATGAAAACACGTTGTTGCGGCTAACTTTGCCTCAGCCTCACATTCTTTGAATCTTCTTCAATCCGATAAAACTACGATGCCTTAGAGGTTTCATCCGGCTCAACGTAATAATAGATACCGTGTAAATACTGCATCGCCGTAAGTTTTCTATGAACACTCTAGTCATTCCCCGAGTCAGTGGGTAGAGTTGAAAGCGAAGGCTGCTTGAAAGAAGTGCATCTGGCTCATAGAAATAGTAGTGAGGAGCCATAATTGACCTCAGTCTGCGGCGCTTAACATTGCCGCCGCAATGGACAACTTAAAAACTGGCAACCTGATGTCTGAACTGGAGAAAGACAAAGTTAATCTTTCTACAGAAGCAGTTCAGTGCGTTTGGGTGTCTGCTACAGATCAAGTGTCTACCTTAGTTCCCTGTTAATCATGCATCCTCAAATGATGTAACTTTCTATACTTCCTGTCTGTTAGACCGAGCAATCGCTGAACCGCGCTGAGCCTAATCACAGTGTTTTGGAAACATTCTTAAAGATCAACATTCCCATTTTTATCATGCTGTCTCAGCCTCTGCAAAAATTTTCCTGACAATCTACCGTCAATAGCTCAATCGATCAATTGATGGGTCACTACTCCGTTTAAGCAAACGCCGCTACTCGCTCATATTTTCCTGCGGCAATCATCACTCACACTCATTAATCTGAGCTTTGACCGCCTTGGTTCTAGTGCCCCTCGCTGGAACTTCTCAATTATTGAAACAGCAGGCAATCTGATTGCCACAATCACCGTCTGCCGTTTCTTGCGCAGGCAAACTCTCATGGGTAAAAGTGCGATCGCGCATTCAACTACCCTGCCTTCGTTATGGGCGATTACTCTCACAGGGATGCCATCTACCAAATGCAATCTCTCATTAACATTTGGAGAATAACTGATGCCTAGCAACACGAACGTCTTTGATCAAAGTGCAAGTCTTTCGCTGGTCACCCCCACACCATCGAACATGAGTGGTAGTCTAACCACCGATCCCACTCCCCAATTTCTGAGTGGCAGCAGTTCTAGTAATCTATCTACGCCCACAAACAATCCGATCAAAGTCACGTTTGAGAATCTAGCGGTTGGCAACTCCGGCAAAGCTAGCTACAGCGATTCAAGTGGCTATACCTTTGCCGATGCCGCAGGGTCAGATAACTTGCAAATCTATGGAACAGGCAACGGTTTTCAAAGCAAAGTATTGCAGAGTAATGACTGGGGTCGCACGATTCAAGTCACCAAAACGGGCGGCGGCGATTTTGATCTATCCTCCTTTGATTATGCCGCTAGCCGATTTGGCGACAGGGCGGATGCCACCGTTACCGGATATTTAGCCGATGGCTCTACGAAAGTTTCAACCTTTTCTGCATCCACCAAACAGATGCAAACACTGAGTTTGGATTGGGCTGGATTGAAGCGAGTTGCCATTAACTTTGCGGCGGGTAGCAACAAGGCTTATGGCGCTCTCGATAATTTTGTCTTCGGCAATGGGTCTACGGTTGTACCTGCGCCCACACCAACCCCCACGCCTGAGCCAATTCCTTTACCCGCAGCAAACAGTCAGCCTGTAGTTTCAGTGCCCGGTTCCTTGGCGATCGCGTCTGGTAATTCCCTATCTATTTCTGGCATCAAAGTTGCCGATGCTGATGCTGGAAATGGAGTGCTAACCACAACGCTTAGTGCAGTGAATGGCACACTTGTGATTGCCAACACCATCAGCAATGGAGTCTCTGCTGCCAATATCCAAAACAATGGAACGGGCGCAGTCACCCTAACTGGAACTCTCCAACAAATCAACAACACCCTAGCAGCAGCCAATGGAGTGCTTTACACAGGGAAGAGTGGCTTCATCGGCAACGACACCATTAATGTCAATGTGAATGACAACGGCAACTCTGGCACCGGGGGAGCAAAAACCGATAACGAACCTTTTAGCATCAACGTATTTGGGGAAACTCCAGCCGGAACGCGATCGCAAATCGGCACCAACCTGGCAGGAATTGCCGACTGGTCTACCGAAATTCCCTTTGTGGATATGTTTAAAACCTCACGAGAATGGATCTCTCAGCGCCAGGGTGCCAAGTGGGGCGAAGGCGGTCAGCTAAATCTAACGGCTGAGGGCTGGATTGCTTCCTTAGCGCCAGGGCAGTTTGCTGAAGCGATAATGATGACCGGAAAAACCTTTCCGGCGGGCAGATATACCTTGCTCTACGACGGAGAAGGCAAGCTAGATTTCGCATTAGGCAATGCTAAAATCGTCAGCCAATCACCCGGCAGAATGACGGTAGATGTCACACCAGACGACTCTGGCGTTTTCTTACGGCTGTCAGAAACCAATCCCAGCAATCCTGTTCGCAATATTCGGTTCATCATGCCTGGATTTGAGAACACGTATCAAACTCAGCCTTTTAACCCAGTGTTCTTAGAGCGCTTGGCAAAATTTGATACGCTCAGGTTTATGGATTGGGAAGCAACGAATAATTCCACTTTGGCAAGCTGGAGCGATCGCGCTACGACGACCAGTGCAACCCAGGGAACCAGTAAAGGCGTGGCGCTAGAATACCTGATTCAGCTTGCCAATACCCTGAAAATTGATCCATGGTTTACTCTGCCCGCCCAGGCAGACGATGACTATGTGAAAAATTTTGCCACAATGGTGCGCGATCGCCTCGATCCCTCTCTCAAAGCCCATGTGGAATATTCCAACGAAACTTGGAATGGGATCTTTACGCAAGCTAACTATGTGGGGCAGCAAGGGCTAGCCCGCGGATTAGACGACACCAGTTGGGGTGCTGGTTTTCGCTATTACTCTGAGCGTTCCGTTGAGATTTTCAAAATTTGGGAAAGCGTGTTTGGTTCTAGCACCAGCCAGCGGGTTGAGCGCGTATTGTCAGGGCAAGCCGCCAACCCTTGGATCGGCGAACAAATCTTAGGCTGGAAAGATGCCTACAAACACGCCGATGCTTACGCGATCGCGCCCTATTTTGATGGGCTTGATGCTGATGGGGATGGTTCGAGCGATATCAACGATATCGATCGCGTCAACATCACAATCAACCTGACTGCGGATCAAATCATTGATGGAATGCTAAGGGAAATTCCCACTGAAATCAAAGCCATGCTCGACAACAACGCCACTGTTGCAAAACGTTTTGGTCTCGATTTAGTAGCCTACGAGGGCGGTGCCCACTTGACCAGCTATCAATTTCCCGATGATAAAGTGGCAAAAATGACCGACCTATTTACCGAAGTCAACCGCAATCCTCGCATGAAAGATGTGTACAAAGCCTATTTGGATCAGTGGCAGGCAAGCGGTGGTAGCGATTTCAACCAATTCAACAGTGTCACGGCTCCTAGCAAATGGGGTTTTTGGGGCGCATTAGAGTACCAAAATCAAGACCCTAGTACTGCCCCTAAATATTTAGGACTGATGGATTTCATCAACGCCAAGCCATAAGCTGAGTTCTTCTCAAATGGGTGGCTCTCTGTGATGCGTCATTAATTCACCCGCCTTGCAGGAAGCAAGCCACATCCTACCCCTTTTCCCCACGGAGAAGGGGTTTTTTAAACATCTTCACGCTTCTTTCTCAGCGGGAGATTTTGAGCGATCGCCCATAGGATCTGCAAGCTCCCCATTAGAGGGCGAAAAGCCATGATCCTGCTTGTAAGCTTCCAGGAAGTTCATGAATTCTTCCTCATGCGGTTTCAGAGGCTTCATCCCTTGCCTATGTATGAACCGCAAATTCAGTGTAGTGCAAATGAACTGTTAAGAGAATAGTTTTTGAGTTAATTCTTGTAAGCTTTTTAATCCGTGGAGGGAGCCACGAATCAAATGGGTAGCGGCGATCGGTTGGCGTAATAATGCGATCGCCAATGCCATAGGCTGCAAGGAACCCTCGGCGTTAAAAGCATTGCTGAGATCGGGAATATTGGAATGACAGCCATCACTGACAACGCGCAAGACGGCAGTGGAAACGCCGATCGCGTTCAAGATCTCCAAAGCCGCCGCACTTTCCATGTCCACGACATCCGCGCTGAACTGAGCAGCAAGCTGCTGTTTATCGTGAATGGTGGAAACGACGCGATCGCGGGTGACTCCGCGCACAATCGGCACGTTCAGCAGGGTTTGCAGTTGCGCTGTCAGAGCGAGATCGCAGCAGTGGGATGTAGAAGCGAAACTGTCGCCATATACTACGGCATCACCGATTGCCAGTTTTGTCGTTAAACCTCCGCATAAGCCCATCATCAAAATCTGCTGTCCTTTGTGAAAACAGCTTGTGGCTTGTAGCGATCGAAAATAAGGCGCGATCGCCGCTCCGGCAGGTGTAGAAAACACAGCGGGGGGATCGACCACACGGCGTAAGCCTCGGCAAACTGCCCGATGCTCTGCTCCTTGCGGCACCAGAATGGTTTGAATCGGAGTATTCAAGGTGTTTCTAGCCCCTTGCTTCCAGTTCTTTACCCACAGGCTGATTGAGTTTCCGTTTTGGTAGAAGTTTTGTCGTATTGAAAGCAAGAGACGCGATCGCGGGGAGAAAATCGGGACGCAGCAGTTCTTCGGGGTAAGCCTGCATCCGCTTAGCGTTTTCCAAAATGCACATTTCCAAAAAAGATTCTAGGGTTAAATCAACCTTGACCGCTTTAGCTCCCGCCGCCGTAAAGCCTTTTTTGTTAGCCGATTTCTTTTTGTTTTTGCCCATACTCATGAAGTTATCTAATCGTCGAAAGGCTGCCCCCGTGTACTGGTGCAATGAGGAAAATGGACGCAGCGCTCCCCGACCTTCAACAATTTGCTTATGGGCGATCCAGTTCACGAAAAACACCATGTGACGGGCTTCTTCGTCTACCAAAGTGTTGAAAATAGTGAACAAGGCATCGGGAATAAAGCCCCCCTGACGGGCAATTCCAAACAAGCCAAAGGCAAAAAATGAATCAAAGCATTCGCCATAGCCAAATTTAACAAAGGCAGGCTCTAAGTTTTGAGGCAAAGGTTTTTCAGCCCGTTCGGCGACTTGAATGCCATAGTGATTGATCAGGTAGCTAATCACCCGACCATGACGGGCTTCTTCTGCCGCTTGCAAGGCGATCGCCGCTCGAATTTGGGGGTCTTCCACGGTCTCTGCATAAGCTTTCAGCATCACGCCCGCTTTGCGCTCGGTATACAGCGCCTCATCCCAAAAGGGAATCCGCTGAATCCGCTCAATCATGGTGCTGTCCAGTTCGGGCCACGCCAGTGTTTCCGGCTCATACAGCAAATGGCTATCCATAAAGCTCTGGCAAAACAGATCTTTGTGAGCTTCAGACCCAATTTTCATCGTTCACTCCCTTTGGTCAGATTTTGAGTGTCAGGTTTTGATGGACACGCTTCTTCACTGTAAGCCACCACCTAAAAAGAAGGCTAGTGGTTACAGATGATCGTGACTAGAACGATTTGCAAAACGCCCCTATTACAGGGGTGAATTGACTGAAAAATTGAAGGCAAAGTGTGGCAGCAATCGCAGGTCACGACGCGATTGGTGGTGAGCTATTTCAATTGGATTTGGCAGCACAGGGGTTTCAAGACCACCGTTGCTCAACGAGCAAATTTAGCGGATCGCTGTTAATTTGGCGTGATATTGCAATTTATCCCACAATTATTCGACGCACAATCCTCTGAACCTCTAGCTGCTCTATTACGTTGTTTAAACTTTTACAGCGGTTCGTCGAGCGTGTCTCAGGCGTTGCGGTAAACTGACGTTCATCCAAGGTTTGACAGCATAAGGTTGTCAATCCGATGGGCTAATAAATATTGCGAAGTGTCAAGCAAGCATTGGAGCCTTTAATAATATGTCTCATAGCGTCAAAATTTATGACACCTGCATTGGATGCACCCAATGCGTTCGTGCTTGCCCTACAGATGTCCTAGAGATGGTTCCTTGGGATGGCTGTAGAGCAGGGCAAATTGCTTCTTCTCCCAGAACGGAAGATTGTGTTGGCTGCAAACGTTGCGAAACGGCTTGCCCAACTGACTTCCTTAGCATTCGTGTGTATCTAGGGGCTGAAACGACTCGCAGTATGGGTCTGGCTTACTAAACGGTGTAGATTGTAGTGCGATCGCCGAGTCTATTGATAATTCAGACTTAAAAAAAAGAGGGAGTAATCCCTCTTTTTTATTGCTGTGGATAAATCACCTTCATCTACTGAATTGCCTTCATCAAAAACTCCGCTATTTCAATTAACTGCTGTTTATTAAAAGTATCTAGTAACGCTCTAGCCGCAGCGCGAGGTTCTAAAGGAATAGAAATTTGCTGAGTCCGAGTTGCTCCATGCTCAGAAGCGATCGCGCTAACGAGTGGCGATGTAGATTGAGTATTCGCTGCAATAGGCGCAAAAATAACCGTTGGGGCAAGCTGCTGCAATTTTTCACTAGGCACAATTTCGCCCGATCGCCCCGCAATCAGTAAATCACCCGATAGTTTAAGTTCTCGGATAATCAGCGGTGCCAGCACTGGATAGGAGCTTTGTGAATTGGCGATCGCGCCTTGAGCCACGTCCAGCAACCCTCGCCAAGCGGAGCAGTTGCTCAGTTTCCCCATGCGATCGCACAGCATAGAGAGTTGCTGACGGCAAACTTGCGTGTCACCCTGCTTAAATAACTGCAACATTTTTCTAAGAACCGCGTTGATCAAGGCAGGAGCTTCAGCACTCACCTTAACGGCAGGCATCGCCGCTTTGTTTAACCTATTGTTGATTAACTGATGCAAATAAGCTTCAACTTCTACAAAAGCGGGCTGTGCATCTTGAACAATTTGCTCTGCTTGCGCCTCTTGAAAACCAAACGGAGATTGAAGCGCTTCGACCAATTCTTTCAGCACATCAAACACTTTTAGAAACAAGGTTTCTAGCTGGCGATCGGGCTTAACTGGATTATCCTTGAGAATCTTAAAAGCATCCTCGAGGTGATGGGCAGTTCGATGAATACTGTCAAAGCCGAGCATTGCAGCACCCCCCTTGACCGAATGAGCCGCCCGAAACAGTTCATTCATCTGCTCAGAATCAGCCAGAGTTTCCTCGAGGTTTAGCATTCCTTGTTCGATCGTATCGAGGTGTTCTTTCGCTTCCTCGATAAAGAACCCCATAATTTGCTGTTGTTTCGTCGCTTGCACAACCCAAATCCTCTGAACGTTAACGTTGTACGAGCCACAGAGATTGCCATCCCTCCGTTGTCTCTCATTTTTAATGTTCCCCTATCAGTTCACTTTTTATCGGTTTGTCACCAGGAAATCTCATAATGCAGATCAATGACCTGATGAGTTACGAAGGGGCTGCCATTGCGGGGCGGTCAAATTCTAGGATAAGGGCAAACCCCAATCAAGATAAAGCCTGAGACTTTAACCCAGGCATTGCCAAGCCTCTTTTTGGTTGTATTTGTGGAATTCACGCTTTTGATCGATCGCGATCGCATCCTCATAGGATGGATGTCAACCTCCGCTGCCTCGATGAAAGCGTACTGTCCCAATTTTGCGTTAGCTCATTCGAGGGTGAAAATTGGGAAGCTAACGTACATCCAATCTAGTGATTTTTTAATCTCGTCAATCGCCACCCCCCCCCTTTGCCCTGTGCTGGCGTGGGTTTCGACTGCGCTCAACCCGCAACAGGCACTTTTTTATGCAAATTCCTAACCCAAAAAAAGCGTGCCAAATTTGCCAGCTAGAGTACCATGCTCCAGAGGAGTATTTTAGTGTTCAAAACTGGCTTCTAGAAGCAACCTAAGAGTGCCCAAACCTTAGGTTTTCTAGACTCGTTTCGTGTGATTGCAATCTTAATTGAAAGCTTTTTATGGCTGTGATTAGAACTATTCGTGCGCTGCTCTATTGCTTGAATGTCAGTCGAATGCTGCCAAACATCAGATTTCTGTTTCGGCGAAAGCTGATGTTTGCTGGGTATGCACTTTTTGCGATCGCTATAGCAGTAGGCTTAGCCTCTCCGTCCATTTACCCAGAAACGGCTCAGGCTGTGGAAGCCAACTCTAGCCAAGTTGCGATGGGCACTTGGGTTGGGGCTTCCTTCCCAGTGGAAAATTTTCAAATCTATACCTCTCCATTTGGGTTACGCCGATCGCCCGATGGTTCTTACAATCAGGAATATCATCGGGGATTAGATATGGCAGCCCCTCAAGGAAGCTATATTCGCAATTGGTGGATGGGCAAAGTTGTGGAGGTTTCGGACGATAGCGCCTGTGGAACTTCAATAGTGGTGGAATCTGGGCAGTGGGAACACATTTATTGCCATATGAGCGGACACGTAGAAAAAGAAGATGGCAAGCGCTACATGATCGATCGCACGGGCGCGATTCAAATTTGGGAAGGGCAAATTGTGCAGGCGGGTATGCGGATTGGGCGGGTTGGCATGACTGGGCGCACCACCGGACCTCATCTTCATTGGGGGTTGAAGTTTACCGGAAAATGGGTTGATCCAGCCTTGGTATTGAGGGCAATGTATAGCGAACAGGCAACGGAGCGATCGCTCTCATCAGTGCCGCCAGCAGAGCGTTGATTCACTCACTTTAAAGCTGTTTAACCTGAGTTGTCCAAATCCTTAGATAATGGAAAAGCGCCCTTCATTCAAACCTTTTATGCAGACCACGGATCGACTGATTGATACTTCCCTTAGCTTGTTGCCTGATCGCATTGCCTCTGTCAGTCGCACCACTGGAGAAACCGATGTGCAGGTGATGATTAACTTGGATGGTACGGGACACTGTATCGCTCAAACGGGAATTCCTTTTTTGGATCATATGCTGCACCAAATTTCGTCCCACGGCTTGATTGACTTGGATGTAAGGGCAACGGGAGATATTGAAATTGACGACCATCACACGAATGAGGATGTGGGGATTACCTTAGGAATGGCGTTAGGCAAGGCGTTGGGCGATCGCAAAGGAATTGTCCGCTTTGGTCACTTTGTCGCCCCGTTAGATGAAGCCTTGGTGCAAATTGCCTTAGATTTTTCGGGTCGTCCTCATCTCAGCTATGGCTTGCAGATTCCGACTCAGCGCGTCGGCACCTACGACACTCAACTGGTGCGCGAATTTTTTGTGGCGATCGTCAACCATGCCCAAATCACCCTGCATATCCGCCAGCTAGACGGCATCAACTCGCACCATATTATTGAGGCGACGTTCAAGGCGTTTGCCCGATCGCTGCGAATGGCAACCGAAGTAGACCCGCGCCGTGCCAATACCATTCCCAGTTCTAAAGGGGTGCTTTAACGAAAAAGGCGCGCTGTGGCGATCGCAATTAGACCACAGAAAATTAGGGCAGCGATCGCATCTGAGACAGCAAAACATAGCCCGTTCCCACCATCATCAAACTGTCAAACCGATCCAATACTCCGCCATGTCCCGGCAAAAGGTTACTGTAATCTTTGACCTGACATCGGCGTTTTAGGTAAGAAGCCAGCACATCCCCTGCAAACGCCAACAAAGCAGTGGTCACGCCCATCAGCAGAGCGATCGGCATTGAAAACCCCACCCAATCCCGCGCCAACATTGCTGCAATCAAGCAAAATATAGTGCCGCCGATCAGTCCTTCTAAGGTTTTGCCGGGGCTGATGTGAGGCAGGAGTTTTCGTTTGCCCAGCAGTTGTCCGGCAACCTGACAAAATCCGTCGAAGGTGAAGACTTGAAAGTAGACAAATAGCAGAAAAAATCGCCCAAACACCATTGAAAAATAAATAAAGCTAGCCGCGATCGCAAGATAAATGACCACGACAAAAAGTTGAAACGATCGCCGGGATGACGCAGCTAAAACCCAGATAATTTCCCCCAGCCCGATCGCAGAAATTAGAATAGCGGTGAAATAAAAGTAGTCCAGCAAAATACTGGCGATCGCGCTGCTCACAATGACAATGTAGGTCAAAAACTTAAACCAACGCTGCTGACTGGTTTGCGCGTCCACCTTCCGGTTGGCAAAATACAGTCCAATTCCACCCAGAAGCAGAAAAACCACAATATAGACAAAAATGGGATGCATTATTGATTCGCGTCGCGCATAACCCAAAACAAGCCTTTCACATCCGTTTGGGGTGCAGGCAGCAGCAGCACAATTACAATTTCTTCCAGGCAAGCTAAAATTCCCCAGCCGATCGCCAAATAGAACAGCCAATCCCAAAAGCCAAACCAGAGTAACCCCATCATGCAGGCTCCTTGGAGGTAAGCGGTGATTTTGAAACTGTAGGTATGTAGCCCAATGATGCTGCGAAACTTGATGAGCATCACGAGATATAACGTGAACCAGGCGATCGCAAACGCAATAATCCAAAGCACATGGGGCGCAATTTCCTCTCCTTTAAAGCTAAAAACCGCCCAGAAACCAGCGATATAGGTTGCCGTATCTGCCCAAGAATCTAGTTTTGCCCCCAGTTCGCTTTCCATGTTAAACGTTCGGGCAATCCAGCCATCCAAAATATCGGTGATTAAACTAATCAAGAAAAAAACCGAAAAGATTTTTTCTTGCTCTTCAAGAATTAAAAAGATTAGTAACGGAAATACTGCTAACCGATAAAGCGATAGAGTGTTTGGAATCGTCCAAATAGCTGTTTTTTCTGTCATAAACTCTTGGCAACCCTCGATATTGAGATGGATGGAATATCAAAAGCTAGATATTTAGGGTACTCCTTGCAAGGGAACCTTAAAAGGACTTTGCTAAAGATTTTAATCTCACGGTAGAGGGTCTGTTGGGCTGGTGGATGGAGTGATCTGAGAGCCGTTGAGTCAGCCGAGGCGGAACTCTTTTAGTTCTCCCTATAGAATAGTTATTAGCAGTATTTGAGAAACTCCATGCTGATTCAAGAACGGCAAACGACGCGGAATTGGCAGCCGATTATTAAACAATTTGAGGCGATCGCGGGTAAAAATAACGTCGTTCGTCGCAAGGAAGAACTGTTGGTCTATGAATGCGATGGCTTGACCAGCTATCGCAACCGTCCTGATGTGGTGGTGTTGCCCCGAACCTCGGCAGAAGTTGCGGCGATCGTCCAGATCTGTGCCCAAAACCAGATTCCTTTTGTGACGCGCGGATCTGGCACGGGTTTATCTGGTGGAGCGCTGCCGGTGGATGGCTGTGTGCTGATCGTCACCACCTTGATGAAGCAAATTTTGGAGATTGATCTGGAAAATCAGCGCGTCGTCGTGCAGCCCGGTGTGATTAATAGCTGGGTGACGCAGGCGGTCAGCGGCGCGGGCTTTTTCTATGCACCTGATCCCTCCAGCCAAATCATTTGCTCGATCGGCGGCAATGTGGCAGAAAATTCTGGCGGGGTTCACTGCCTCAAGTATGGCGTGACCACGAATCATGTGCTGGGTTTAAAGGTGGTGCTGCCCACGGGCGAGATGGTGAATATTGGCGGCACCGTGCCCGAAATGCCGGGGTATGATCTGACGGGTGTGTTTGTCGGCTCTGAGGGTACTTTGGGCATTGCCACCGAAATTACGCTGCGATTGGTGAAAACGCCGGATTCGATCCGCGTGTTGCTGGCGGATTTTACCACTGTGGCAGCGGCGGCGGCGACCGTTTCAGACATTATCAGCGCGGGAGTAATTCCGGGCGGCATGGAGATGATGGATAACCTCAGCATCAATGCGGTGGAAGATGTGGTGGCGACGAACTGCTATCCTCGTGACGCAGAGGCGATTTTGCTGGTGGAGGTGGATGGGCTGGAGGTGGAAGCGGAAGAAAACACGAAGCGGGTAGAAGCGATTTGTTTGCAGAATGGGGCGCGCGCTGTGCGGATTGCCACGGATGCCGATGAGCGCTTGACTTTGTGGAAGGGGCGCAAAGCTGCATTTGCCGCGATGGGGAAGTTGTCGCCCGATTACTATGTGCAGGATGGGGTGATTCCGCGAACCAAACTGGAGTATGTGCTGAAGGAGATTGCGGCGTTGGGCGATCGCTATGGCTACTATGTGGCGAATGTGTTTCATGCGGGCGATGGCAATTTGCATCCGCTGATTTTGTATGACAATGCCGTTCCCGATGCCCTAGAAAAAGTGGAAGCGTTGGGCGGCGAAATCCTCAAGCTCTGTGTAAAAGTGGGCGGCAGTATTTCCGGTGAACATGGCATCGGTGCCGATAAGCGCTGCTATATGCCAGAGATGTTCTCGCCAGTAGACCTGGAAACGATGCAGTGGGTGCGTCAAGCGATCGACCCACACACGATCGCCAATCCAACGAAGCTATTTCCCACACCCCGCACCTGTGGCGAAGCCGCTAAACCATCGCCTAGCCAAGCTGTTGAAGGAGTCGATCGCTTCTAATCTGCGCGGCTGGGTGGATGTTTGAAGCTGGGATTGCGATCGCAGCCCTTAATCCTCTGCCCTGCAAAGGTTTGAGCCGTCTATCGTTAAATTTCGATCCGCGCAAACCAGCAAACCCAAGCCTAGCGGCATTTCTAGCTAAAAGAATTTTGCCTTGACTACCCGATTTTAGAGTTTCACTGCTATGATTAAGCCAATTCGCGCAAATGAACCTCGAAAACTAAATGCAGCAGCTATTACAGCCACCCGCGATCGCAACCCACACCAAACCCTTACAGGGATTGAAACTTCCAAAACGGCAGAGCAGCAAGCGATGGATGAATCGCAACCCACACCAAACCCTTACAGGGATTGAAACGGAATCTTTGCGGGCAGGGATACCTGTGGTGGCAGATCGCAACCCACACCAAACCCTTACAGGGATTGAAACAACTTCAGACGAGTTCAGCATCTTGACACTCCCACATCGCAACCCACACCAAACCCTTACAGGGATTGAAACTGAGAGGGGGGCGCAAAACCTCGCGACTACCGTTATCGCAACCCACACCAAACCCTTACAGGGATTGAAACAACATAGACGCAGGAGGGAAGAGATTGATGCTAAATCGCAACCCACACCAAACCCTTACAGGGATTGAAACATGAATTCGGGTGGCTGGATCAGTGAATGGTTGCGATCGCAACCCACACCAAACCCTTACAGGGATTGAAACGGGGGCGACGATCGACTATGGCGAGAATCGATCGCATCGCAACCCACACCAAACCCTTACAGGGATTGAAACGCGATTCGGACCATCCACGCCAAAGTCAAGCCGCCACTTGAATCGCAACCCACACCAAACCCTTACAGGGATTGAAACTAGCCAAGTCAATCAACGATGCGGGATGGTATCAGATCGCAACCCACACCAAACCCTTACAGGGATTGAAACGCAAAGCAATTAATCAGCTTGGTAAAACTCACCTATCGCAACCCACACCAAACCCTTACAGGGATTGAAACAGGGCTGGCTACTCTCTCGCCTGTGGCGACAAGAAATCGCAACCCACACCAAACCCTTACAGGGATTGAAACTTTTTCGTGTCTGTTGTCTCGATTGTTGCCTTTTATCGCAACCCACACCAAACCCTTACAGGGATTGAAACGTACAAAGACGTTGTACCCATTTGAAGCCTTTCATATCGCAACCCACACCAAACCCTTACAGGGATTGAAACCTCGTTGCCGCTCCGACTACCGCAGCCGCTGCCACATCGCAACCCACACCAAACCCTTACAGGGATTGAAACAGTGTGGAGAGTACGACCCTGTAAGCCTATTTTCATCGCAACCCACACCAAACCCTTACAGGGATTGAAACGCCTCATGAATATCAATATAGTCCGAGTACACGCATCGCAACCCACACCAAACCCTTACAGGGATTGAAACGTAGGGCAATATCGTTGCCAGTTGAACCAACTCCGATCGCAACCCACACCAAACCCTTACAGGGATTGAAACTTCCAGATTCAGATGCTCCAGCGCCTTTAGGTAAAATCGCAACCCACACCAAACCCTTACAGGGATTGAAACTGATGATCGCGATCGCCTGATTTCAGAACTCACATCGCAACCCACACCAAACCCTTACAGGGATTGAAACTTTGCAGGAGGCGATCGATACAACGACTAGCGTCGGATCGCAACCCACACCAAACCCTTACAGGGATTGAAACGAAAAGTGGAAAGGTGACGAGAAAGCCAGTACGAATCGCAACCCACACCAAACCCTTACAGGGATTGAAACTCGAAATTGCCGCCCAAATGTTAAAAATTCCAATATCGCAACCCACACCAAACCCTTACAGGGATTGAAACCTTTATGGATAGATGTTGGCTCTGCTCAGCCGCGCATCGCAACCCACACCAAACCCTTACAGGGATTGAAACTGCCGGGTCAATGTGCATCTCATCGGCGCTTTGTCATCGCAACCCACACCAAACCCTTACAGGGATTGAAACCTTTTGGTGCGGCGAATTCCCCAGCCGCACAGAAGATCGCAACCCACACCAAACCCTTACAGGGATTGAAACCCGGCATTGCTCGGCAAAATGGCTTGGTTATTCCTATCGCAACCCACACCAAACCCTTACAGGGATTGAAACAACCGAAATCTGTTGTTTCAAGCGATCGCCTATTTCATCG
>JBGSWI010000118.1:0-30737 GCA_041752515.1 Leptolyngbyaceae cyanobacterium
TGGCGATTGTGGTTAATGCCATGCTAGCTGAGCTAAAAACCTCACACACCCGCTTTTATACGCCAAACGAAACGGCATATTACCAACTGCTGGGAATTTTTCAACCTCGCAGCCGGGAACTGAAGAACTTACCTAAAGAGATCTTCCCCAAGAATAAGATGGAATATAGTGGCGTTGGCATTTTTACTAAAGCGATCGCCAACAAAACTTTTGTTAGCGGTGTGTTAGAAGGCAGTCCGGCGGCGCAGGCAGGCTTGCAATTGGGCGATGAAATCCTGAGTGCCGATCATCGCCCGTTTCATCCAGTGCGATCGTTTGCAGCCCAAGTGGGGCAAAAAGTAGTGCTGCAAGTGCAGCGGTCAGCCAATAGCGCCCCGCAAGATATTTCCGTTACGCCTAAACTGCTCGACCCGTTGACGATGTTTTTGGAGACTCAACGCGCCAGTACGCGAATTGTGCAACAAGACGGCAGAAAAATTGGCTATGTTCACCTCTGGTCTTATGCTGGCGACCAATATCAAGAGCAGCTTGAGGAAGATCTAATCTATGGAAAACTGCGAGAGGCAGACGGTTTGGTGCTGGATTTGCGGGATGGCTGGGGCGGTGCGCCATTGACTGCGCTGAATATTTACACGGCGCGGGGTCCGAGTTTGACGAGCATTTCTCGTAGCGGCGATCGCAATTTGATCAAAGCCCAGTGGAACAAACCTGTAGTGATGATTGTGAATGAAGGCAGCCGCAGTGCCAAAGAAATTCTTGCCTATGCATTTCAGCAATACAAGGTCGGCACTGTTGTGGGCGCAAAAACGCCTGGTGCCGTGGTTGCAGGGCGTGCCTTCTTAATGCAAGATGGCAACTTGCTTTATGTCGCGGTCGCCGATGTGTATTTAGATGGCAACCAGCGGCTTGAAGGAAAAGGCGTAGCTCCTGATATTGAAGTGCCGATGACGATTGAGTACGCTCAGGGCAAAGACCTTCAGAAAGAGAGGGCGATCGCAACCTTGCTCCAGCAGCTTAAAATGTAGACGGGTAAGTTCATTGCAGAAATTTCACCTTTAGGGGTGAGAAACAGCATCCGAAACGGTGAAGCAAAGAAGTGTTGTTTATTTTGTAAGCCAAATGGCTAACTGCACAAATAAAGCCCCCAACTTTTTCATTCCTACCTGTAAGGATGCTCCTGATGAAAATCAACACTCTTTTAACCGCTGCGACTGCTATTGTGACCCTCGGAGTGGGCGCGATCGCCCCTGCCCAAGCAGACTCCTTTTATGCTGGCACCGCGTCTAATGGTCAGTCCGTTCGCGTCGATATAGATTCGATTAATCGCGCCAGTTCCCGCAGCGTAAATTTTGTTTACTACCTGGGGCAAGAACGAATTTTTGCCCAAGCCCACTGCGATACTCGCGGCTGGACAACGTTTCCTGAAAACCAGACCCAATATCCTCAATCGCTTGCTACTCAACGCATGGTTGATTATGTCTGCGATCGTACGCGAAATGCTTCCCCAACCTCTCGAACGGCTCGTGTGATTGATCCTCCCTCCAACGTTCGTGCTACTCCCAACGGCAGAATCATTTGCTCTTTAGGGCGCACTCAAATCGAAGTGTTTGAACCCACTGGGTCTTGGTATCGCACCAATGCTTGCGGCACCGAGGGCTACATTCACAATAGCCAAATTCAGTTCTAGGGTTAGACAAACACGCGCCGCAACCGGGGTTGGATGCTCAGCAGCGCAACGGTGGTAAAGCCTAGCAACACCAACAAAGCCGCACCCAAGGTCACTTCGCCAAAAGGTGCCTGCATCACCACGCTGCTGAGCGACCAGCTTTGGTGTAAATAGACATAGCGAATGGGTTCGATCGCGTAGCTCAAAGGATTCAGCGACGCGATCCATTGCAGCCAAGTGGGCATGAAGGACAGCGGGACTAGGGCAGTGCTAGCAAACAGCAAGGGCAAGTTGGTCACAAAAATCACCGCAATCAGTTCAATGTGTCCGGGCAAAGTGAACGCTAAACCCAGGCTGATTGCGGTCACGCCTAAAACCAACAGCAACACAATCAGCGCCATTAACGCCAAACCAGAAGCATTGGGCAATCCAGCACCCAAAAATGCGCTCACCGCGACGATCGCCACAGTTTGAATGGCGCTCAGGGTCGTGATAAAAATCGCAGAAGCCATCACAATCGAGAATCGGGAAGCCAGCGGAGCCACGAGTAAGCGATTGAGAAACCCAAATTCGCGATCGAACATGACTGGCAAACCCGCATTCAACGCGCCGCCAAAAGCGGTGAACACAATGATTCCAGCCCCAATGAATTTGCCATAGCTGACGCTGCTACCCAAAAATCCTTGAGGAGCATTTTGAAACAGCGCCCCAAATAAAATTAGCCACATCACCGGTTGAATAATGCCCGCAATTAATGTGGAAGGGCGACGCTGAAGTTGAATGAACAAGCGTCGAGTGAGTGCAGTGGTTTCTTGAACAAAATCGGCAAAAGAACTAGAAGGAAATGCTGAAGTTTCAGGTGTTTTGCCATTCAAAGTCGAAGGAATCAGGGTAGTCATAGTAAATAATTTTGAATGTTGAATATTGAGCTTTTATTGACTAGATTTCTATTTGAGGACATTCAAGGTTTTGGTTCGACTTAAAATTCAAAACTAAGAACGCAAAAATTACTACTACGGTTACCGCATTTGCTTTTTGCGCTCGGCTTTTTCATCGCGGGCGCTACTGGCAGCAATTTCGGCATCGAGCAGAGTCCGTCCGGTGGCGGCAAGGTAGACATCATCCAAGCTAGGGCGTGATTGAGCGATGCCAAAGGTGGGTAGCCCAGCTTGCTGAAGCGCTTGCTGCACGGTTGAAAGAGCATCGCTTTGAGGGGTGACCACCAGATTAAGCGAGTTGCCTTGGGCGGTGTTGATGATTACTTCTTGAACGGTCGGCAGCGATCGCAGCAGCGCTTTTGCAGTTTCGGCTTCAGTGTCTGGGGTGAATTCGCGAATTCGTAGGGTAATGCGATCGCCGCCCACCTTATCTTTCAATTCTGAGGGAGTACCACAGGCAATCACTACGCCTTTATCAATAATTGCCACCCGATCCGCCAGCATATCGATCTCTTCTAGATAGTGGCTGGTGATCAAAACAGTCGTGCCCTGCTCACGAATCTGTCGCAAAAAATCCCAGACCACTAAGCGACTTTCAATATCCAAACCCACCGTGGGTTCATCTAGCACTAGCACATCGGGTTGATGCAGCAGACCTGCCGCCAAATCGAGACGCTTTTTGATGCCGCCCGAATAAGTGCCGCTTTTTTTATTCGCATAGTCTTGCAGCCCCAAGCTTTGAATCACTAGCTCGATGCGATCGCGTAAAGTAGCGCGTGGCAGGTGATATAACGCGGCTTGCAGTTGTAGCAGTTCTCGCCCGGTCAACACTTTGTCGATCGCCACCTCTTGGGCAACATATCCTAGCCTTTGCCGCGCCAGCTTGGGATGCTCTAAAGCCGAAATCCCCGATACTTCCACCCTGCCAGCATCCGGTTCTGCTAGCGTGCATAAACATCGCAGTACAGTCGTCTTACCAGCGCCATTAGGACCCAGCAATCCAAAAATTTCCCCAGACTCAATTTGCAACGAGACATCTTTGACTGCCTCTACTGCACCATATTTCTTTTGAAGCTTTTCAATTAGGACAGCAGGAGCCATAACACGACCCTCAATTGATACAAATCTCAACCTCTATTTTAGGGGCTAAGGGACGGAGACTAGGGGCGAAGGAGAAAATCAATATAAGATTATCCCCTCAAAATCTAAGCTGGATAACCTAAATGACTGTCCAGCTTAGATTTCAAGAATACGTCATCTAATTTCTCGTTTTCATCTACGATCGCTCACAATCCTCTAAGCGATCGGCAAAGGCGCAGCATTGATCCAAGTCTGCACATAACTTGCAAGCGTTGCGGTTACCTGATGGGTCACAGGTAAACTATCAAGTGCCATACCTGCACAGAGTAGCATCAAGTAAAATATGGAATACTTGAACACCGATCGCGCCACTTGCAAATCAGATGGAGCCTGCATCAATTGCCATGCTTTTTGTACAAAGAGTCCGCCCAGCAGCAGAGCGATCGCTGCATACACCGCACCCATTACGTGTAAGGGATAGACCAGCAGCAAGGTGACAGGAATCAGCGCCAGTGTGTAGTAAAAGATTTGACGAGCGGTAGTTTCGTTACCCTCCACGACTGGCAGCATCGGCACGCCCACCTTGGCATAATCATCGCGAATTAGCACCGCCAATGCCCAAAAATGGGGTGGAGTCCAGAAAAAGATGATGGCAAACAGTACCCAAGCTGCCCAGCTTAGATCCCCGGTAACGGCTGCCCAGCCCACTAAGGGCGGAATCGCTCCAGCCGCGCCGCCAATCACAATATTCCAGGTGCTATGACGTTTGAGCCAGTGGGTGTAGATCAGCACATAGAAGACGATGCCCGACATTGCCAAACAGGCAGCTAATAGATTGGCAAAAACAGTGAGCAGGGTAAAAGAGGTGACAGCAAGGGCGATCGCAAAAATCAAGGCATGAAGCGGCTGCACGCGACCCGATGGCAACGGACGATGCCGGGTGCGCTCCATGATGTAATCAATATCGCGATCGTAAAGACAGTTGACGGTATTCGCTGCTCCAGAGGCAAACGCACCACTCACAAGAGTAATCAGCAGTAGCACTGGATCAACTTGCCCTTCTGCGGCAATCCACATCCCGCCAGCGGTGGTAATCAGCAGCAGTAGGATAATCCGGGGTTTCGTAAGCTGGTAATAACTTTGAATAATTTGAATCAGATTGTCGTGGTGACGAGTCGCTGTAGAGAGAGTTTCTTGCATTTTCGAGTGTTCCTCACAAAATGATTCGCCGATATTCTTGATTTGATTAAGTCCATCGGTGATGCAACAGGTTAAGCATTAATGTATCAGCGTGTGCGATGAAGCAGAACTACCGCCATTGAAAATAGGGGAGCTTAAGCCGGTTGTCGATCGCTCGGATTGGCGATCGCCTCATCCAAAAACATGGATTTAATCGGCACATCCGCCCCGGAAACCCCAGTATCTCGAAACGCTAAAACGGTAAAAGTAACCAGCACGCCTAATAGCATGGCACCAATCGCCTGATGAGCAATAGTTAGCGTCTCAACCTGGAGCCTTAGTTTGAAGGTCGCAACGCCTAAAGCAACTTGCAACACTAGCAAACCTCCCGCAAAATTGGCTAAGCGGCGCAAGCTAGGATGTAATGCAGGAGTTCGCCATGCCCAAACAGTTAAGGAAAGCGTAGAAAGGGCTGTGGGAACCACGCCAGCAAGATGGCTGTTCATCACAGCACATAAGGTAGAATCGCTCAGGCACTGGTGCAACGCCCACTGAGAGCCAACTAACGCTCCTAAAATACTTTGAGTGTAGACGCAAATCGCGGCGATCGCGGACACCAAAGGCAGTTTTCCGGCAGTTCCGGTTCCTTGATAGGGCTGAAGCGCGACTCCCATCGACAGCAGGGTAATAAAAAACAGAAGTGCAGTACCCAAGTGCGCGGTCACAATGTCAAATCGCAACAGTTCGGTGACAGTAAACGCCCCCAAAATGCCCTGAAAGATGACTAAAAACAGCGCTAGCAGTGAAACCCAAGGAGTCCACTTGGGTAAGTCCCGGCGATACCAGTAGCAAAGACCAACCAGCGCGATCGCAAAAAGCCCCATTGAAGAAGCCGTCAGCCGATGAAACCACTCTAAAAAGACCTGTAGATTCATCTGCTTTTGTGGCACCAGCACCCCATAGCAAAGCGGCCAATCAGGACATGCTAATCCGGCATTCATCACGCGGGTTGCGCTTCCCAACGCCATCAAAAATAACGTTTCACCTGCCATTCCCAACACAAATCGACTAATCCATTCGCGGGGGCGAGAAGACTTATCACCTGAGTGCTGGTGGAAGGTAATGTTAACCATGAGCGTTCAACCTCATCTCAAAAAAATACGCTTCTTAGATCAATCTTGAGCCGTTGCCCCATCTCACACGGGCGTAGTTCCTCTCGGTGAAACAGAGCTTTTTCACCTGTTTTTTCACCTATGTGTTACTACCCATTTATTACTGTAGTAAGTTTGTTTAACTTAGCGCACAAGCCTTAGTAATTTCTTTCGATTGGTCTTGTATTTTCAAGCCTCAGCTAGAAAAAAGCATTCAAAAACACATTTTTTGCCCATGCCATCCTAAAAAAATATGTTTTCACAGACCTAACTCCACCTCCGACCTTTAGAAGATAAGCTCCTCTCTAGAGAGAAAGGTAGAAAATTCTTAAAGATAAATTTACGGTCTATGGAGATCTGGGTCCGCACAAAAGTTAGAAAGTCGCTAAGTTGAATGTGAGAGGGTTTATCAAGCTGATTTTTTGGGTAGACGGTTCGCGCTGGTAGCCCTGTAGACCAATGCTTTTGAGGCGTGGTTTATTCTATTGAGGAGTTGGGTGACTTTCATTGATAGAGTCTCTGCGATCGCGATGGATGAGTTGTTATGTCTCAGGCTATTGATGGATAATCCAAAGCAGCAGTCCTGCGCTTCTAATCTTTTTTACCTAGCTTTTTTAAAAGACTCTTTTAAATTTTTAAGCATTTCATTTTTAGTTGCCTGTTGAAAGGGAGAGATTTGTGAACATTCCAGGTTCAATTACCACATTGTTGATTGGCATTGTATTGACAGTTGTCAGTCTTTGGTATGGGCAAAACCATGGCTTAATGCCTGTGGCAGCATCTACGGATGCTCCCTTGGTGGATGGGCTATTCGACATCATGATGACGATCGGAACCGGGCTATTTTTGCTGGTTCAAGGGGTTCTGGTCTATTCGTTTTTTAAGTTTCGTCGTAAACCTGGCGATGATACCGATGGACCTTACATTGAGGGCAATGTTCCCCTAGAAATTTTGTGGACTTCGATTCCGGCGGTGATTGTGCTAGGAATTGCGGTTTATAGCTTTGACATCTACAACTCCATGGGCGGATTAGACCCGATGGATCATTCTGTTGCCCATCACAGCCAGTCCACTCGCCCAATGGCAACAATGCCGGGAGCGGCGATCGCGGGAACACTGACTACCGTTGCCCCTGCTGATGGTGTTTCAGATCCTTTAGCACCCACCGCAACCCAAGAACCTCTGCCCGTGGCAACCTCCGCCCCGGCTGAAATGACCGTTCAGGCGGCTGGATTGCAATACGCCTGGATTTTTACCTATCCCGATAGCGGAGTCGTCGCCGGAGAACTGCACGTTCCAGTGGGCACTCGAATTAAGCTGGCGATTTCTGCAAATGACGTGCTTCATGCCTTTTGGGTGCCAGAATATCGGGTCAAGCAAGATGCGATCCCTGGTACTCCTACCGAGCTTGCTTTTACGCCGTCTCGTGTGGGTGAATATCCAGTCATTTGTGCGGAGTTGTGCGGACCTTACCACGGTGCCATGAAAACTAAAGTGATTGCCGAAAGTCCGGCGGATTTTAATGCCTGGATCGCGAGTCAACGGGTCGCTAGTGCGGCAGGATTGGAGGGCGCGATCGCTCTCACTGCCGCCGATAAACCAGTCGATCAATTTCTTGCGCCCTTTGTG
Source organism: Leptolyngbyaceae cyanobacterium (assembly GCA_041752515.1). Classification (GTDB taxonomy): domain Bacteria; phylum Cyanobacteriota; class Cyanobacteriia; order Leptolyngbyales; family Leptolyngbyaceae; genus ULC077BIN1. The sequence goes on from JBGSWI010000118.1 coordinate 7,644, forward strand.
GCTCCACTGGGCGTGGATGCTGCCACCCTTCAGCAGATTCATTCAGCCCATCCCCCCTCTGCCAGCTAGCCATTTATTGATCTGTTAAAGTCCTATGACTCAATTATTGCAAGACGAAGCGGCGAAGACCCCGCAAGACCTCCCCATTCAGGAAAAGCAGCGCGAATGGCTGAAATACTTTAGCTTCAGCACGGATCATAAAGTGATTGGCGTTCAATACCTGGTCACTTCGTTCTTTTTCTATTTCGTGGGCGGTTTTTTAGCCACGCTGATTCGCACTGAACTCGCCACCCCTGAAGTCGATTTTGTTAGCCGAGAAACCTACAACGGTCTGTTTACTGTTCATGCCACGGTGATGATTTTCCTGTGGATTGTACCTGCTGCCACCGGAGCTTTTGGTAACTATCTGATTCCATTGCTGGTTGGCGCACGAGATATGGCGTTCCCTAAACTCAACGCCGTTGCTTTTTGGATGATTCCACCGGGCGGGGTTCTGCTCCTGAGCAGTTTCTTTGTCGGCGCTCCCGGCGCTGGCTGGACTTCTTACCCGCCGTTGAGCCTGGTTTACAATAAGCCGGGGGAAATGATTTGGATTTTGAGCCTGCTGATTTTAGGCACGTCTTCCATTTTGGGTGCGGTCAACTTTTTAGTGACTATCGTAAAAATGCGCGCCCCCGGCATGACCTTGAACAAAATGCCCTTGTTTTGTTGGGCAATGCTGGCGACTTCGGCGCTGATCTTGATTTCCACTCCCGTCCTAGCCGGTGCGTTGATTTTGCTGTCGTTTGATTTGGTGGTGGGCACGGCATTTTTTAACCCCACGGGCGGCGGTAATCCGGTGGTCTATCAACATATGTTCTGGTTTTACTCTCACCCGGCGGTTTACATCATGGTGCTGCCGGTGTTTGGGTTGATTTCAGAGATTTTGCCGGTTCACTCCCGCAAGCCGATTTTTGGCTACAAGGCGATCGCCTACTCCAGTCTTGCCATCAGCTTTTTGGGCTTGATCGTCTGGGCACACCATATGTTTACCAGCGGCACCCCTCCCTGGCTGCGGATGTTCTTCATGATCAACACCATGATCATCGCCGTTCCTACGGGCATTAAAGTGTTTGGCTGGTTAGCAACGATTTGGGGGGGCAAACTCAGGCTGAATAGTGCCATGCTGTTTGCAATGGGCTTCCTATCTATGTTTGTGATTGGCGGCATTAGTGGAGTCATGTTAGCCGCCGTGCCCTTTGACATTCACGTTCACGACACCTACTTTGTCGTTGCCCATCTGCACTACGTTTTATTTGGCGGCAGCGTCTTTGGTATTTACGCCGGAACCTACCATTGGTTCCCTAAAATGACGGGACGCATGGTCAACGAAACTATGGGCAGAATTCACTTTGTCCTAACGCTGATTGGCTTCAACCTGGCGTTTTTGCCCATGCACAAACTGGGTCTCGAAGGCATGAATCGTCGAATTGCAGAATACGATCCTAAATTTACGGCGCTTAATTTAATTTGCACCATTGGCACGTATATTTTGGCGGTTTCCACCTTCCCCTTTATCGTCAACGTCATTTGGAGCGTGTTCAAAGGAGCGAAAGCACCCAGCAATCCTTGGGGCGGTTTAACCTTTGAATGGCAAACCACTTCCCCGCCGCCAGTCGAAAACTTTGAGATCGATCCCGTGCTGGAGATCGGTCCTTATGAATACGGCACAGAAGAGGCGGTAAAAATCATCAAAGCGGGACCGTTTTTAGCCCTAGAAGCCGCCGCCGCACAAGGATAAGGATAGAAATTATGCAAAGTTCTGCACTTGATACGACCCCAGTTGTTACCAGTCATCATGTCGAGGCTGCCCACGGGCATCACACTCACCCCGATCACCGCATTTTTGGCATCATTGTTTTCCTCGTAGCGGAAGCAATGATTTTTATGGGCTTATTTATCGCCTACCTGACGTTTCGGGCAGTCGCCCCAGTGTGGCCCCCCGCAGGCACACCAGAGCTAGAATTACTGCTGCCGGGAGTCAACACCCTTATCCTAATTTCCAGCAGCTTCATCATCCACAAGGCTGACACGGCAATTAAACAGGATGACGTGAAAGGAATGCGGCTGTGGTTTGCGATTACCGCTGCGATCGGGGTCGTATTTCTAGCAGGTCAGCTTTATGAATATTTTCATCTAGAGTTTGGACTCAAGACGAATCTGTTTGCTAGCACATTTTATGTGTTGACCGGCTTTCATGGGCTGCACGTCTTCTTTGGCGTGATCTTAATGTTGGGCGTGTTGTGGCGATCGCGCAAACCCGGTCACTATTCCAGCACCAGTCACTTTGGCATTGAAGCCGCCGAAATCTACTGGCACTTTGTGGATGTCATCTGGATCATCTTATTCATTCTGCTTTACCTGTTGAAATAAGGTAAGCAAAAAAAGGGTACTTGAGTAACGCTGAGTCGAATCAAAAAGGGTAGAGGAAAGGGCAATGCTTTCTTCTGCCTTTAGAGTTTTGGGTGGAATGGAGTTAAGCCGCGCATTAAATGTTTTAGGACTATTAATTGCTGTACTCGAATTGAGGCAAAAGCCGATAAACTTCCGCTAGTAGGTTAAGTTTTGAGGAGTAAACGATATGAGTGGCGAAGCAACTGAGACGATTTTCAGCAAGATTATTCGCAAGGAAATCCCAGCGGATATTGTGTATGAAGATAATTTGGCGATCGCGTTTCGAGATGTGAACCCGCAAGCACCCGTGCATATTTTGGTGATTCCTAAAGAGGCGATCGCTAAGCTTTCGGATGCCGAAGCCCAGGATCACGCCCTGATGGGACATTTACTGCTGACCGTCAAGCGGGTTGCCGAACAGGAAGGGCTAGCCAATGGCTATCGGGTGGTGATTAATAATGGCGACGATGGCGGGCAAACGGTTCATCACCTGCATTTGCATATTTTGGGTGGACGGCAGATGGCGTGGCCACCGGGTTAGGAGAGTGAGTGGATGAGTGGAGGGGAAAGTTTTGAGTTTTGAGTCTTGAGTTTTGAATTTTGAATGGTGAGAGAGGGTTAGCGTTTCACTGTGAGTTGTCGTTCTAAGAAGCCGATACCGTAATCTGCGATTAGGGCGATCGCGGCGGCGGGAACGGCTCCTGCCAAAATTAGTTGGTTGTTGACTACGGCAATCCCGCGAAAAATAAACACGCCCAAACCGCCTGCCCCGATCGCGGCTGCAATGGTGGCAATGCCCACGGCAATGACGACGGCAACCCGCACGCCTGCCAGAATTACGCCCAACGCTAGCGGCAGTTCCACACGAGACAGCAGTTGCCAATCGGTCATGCCCATGCCTCGTCCCGCTTCGCGCACGGCGGGATCGACGTTCATGATGCCTGTGTAAGTGTTGCGGATGATGGGCAGGAAGGAGTAAACCGTCAGCGCAATGATGGCGGGAACGGCTCCAATGCCGACTAGGGGAATCAGCAAGCCAAACAGCGCCAAGCTCGGAATGGTTTGCAGAATATTGGCGATCGCGAGTACCGGCTGACGCAGTGCTTTTTTGCGGGTGATCAACACCCCCAGAGGAATGCTGATCAGAATAGCGATCGCGACCGCAACGCCGACCAGCAGCAAATGTTCGCCCGTGCGCTGCACAATCTCGGAGCCATAGCGAATCAAAAAGAACTCTTGCATGGGTTAGCCTCCCACTACAAATTCAGGAACCGATCGCAGCGTGTTGAGAAAGGTTTGGGCTTCGGGATGGGGCGATCGCGCAAAGGCTTCGGGGGTGGCTAGTTCCACCAATCGTCCATTTTCTAATAAGCCGATCCGGGATGCCAAAATGAAGGCTTCTTGAATGTCGTGGGTGACAAACACGACGGTTTTATGGAGATCCTGCTGCAAACGACGAAACTCCTGTTGCAATTCCATACGAGTGATCGGATCGAGCGCGCCAAACGGTTCATCCATTAGCAAAATCGGCGGATCGGCAGCCAGAGATCGCGCCACGCCCACCCGTTGCCGTTGCCCACCCGACAGTTGATGCGGGTAGCGGCTGGCAAACTCAGCCGGATCAAGCCCCACTTTGTGCAGCAATTCGTGAGCGCGGGCTTTCACCCGCTGGGGTTTCTCGCCTTGCAGCGTCGGCACCACGCCCACATTTTGCTCGATTGTAAAATGGGGAAACAGCCCTGTTTCTTGAATCACATAGCCGATTTGCCGTCGCAGTTGAATTTCATCCCAGTCGGTCGTTGCTTTTCCTCGAACAAGCACTTGCCCCGATGTGGGTGTGACTAAGCGATTGATCAGCTTCATGGTGGTGGTTTTGCCAGAGCCACTGCGCCCTAAAAGCACCAGAAACTCGCCTGTTTCAATCGTGAAGCTTAAATCGGACAGGAGGGTGCGCCCATTTGCCACGACCTCAACCTGCTGAAACTGCACAATCGGCTCGGCTGTTGCGATGCGGCTTGCTTGATTCCACTCCATGCCTTCTCCATTTCCCAGCTTCAATGTCTCCTAACCCTACCATTGGGTCAATGCTTATTGCGAATCCCTCAACGGCAATGCGGGAATGCTGCGATCGCGTCTTTACCCTTTCACTCGATAAATATTCAGCGGTTTGGGCTGTCCTTTGACTGGATGAGGCGGCAGAGCTTCGGTAAAAAAGCTTTCTGGGAGGGCTTTCTGGGTAGCATCCGTCAGCAAAATCTGCTCCCCCACCTCCTTAGTCAACGATTCCACCCGTGAGGCAATGTTGATCGTATTGCCGATCGCCGTATATTCCAATCGCCGACTAGACCCAATGCTGCCCACCACGGCAATTCCGGTATGAATGCCCACTCCCATGGCTAAAGGCGCTAATCCTTGCTGTTCCAGATGATGATTGATGCCTTTCAAACTGACCAGCATCTCTTGAGCAGCGGTCACGGCTTGTGCCGCATGGTCAGGCAGGTTTTCGCCCACCCCAAACAGCGCCATAAAGCCATCGCCCAAAAACTTATTGACCATGCCGCCGTGGCGTTGCTCCACAATTTCCACCATCTCAGTCAAAAATAGGTTGAGCAGCGTCACGATGTTTTGCGGCGATTCGGTGGAGCAGCGACGAGTAAAGTTTCGCAAGTCGGCAAATACGACGGTCAGTTCTTGCTCAATGCCGCCCAGGTTGGGGTCACGGCGCAACAGTTGACTGGCGGCTTGTTCTCCCACGTGCTGCCCAAAGGTTTCTCGCAGGTGTTGCTTTTCTTGGAGTTCTTCAATGAGATAGTTCACCTCATCAATCAGCGGACCAAATTCATCCGCACGTAAAGATGTAATCCGGGCGTTTAGGTTGCCGTTCGCCACTTCAGTTACCACGCGCTGGAGTTCTTTAATCGGTTCAATCACCAGTTGGCTGACCATCCAGGCGCTCGTTAAGCTAAAAAGAATGCCCAGAGTGCCAACGGCGATCGCAAACCAGGCATCTTTTTGTTCGCAATTATGGGGCGCAACCACCAGCAACAACAGCGAGGCGATCGGGCAAATGCTGCCGCAAAATGCCAAAAATACCCAGCGCCAGCGCAAATTGAGCGGGGAAGTGCCGGGTGTCCGAGCAGGACGAGCATCTTGAAACAAAATTGGGTAGAGCAACTGCTGCGTCAACAGTTCAATAGAGAAAAAGCTGTGGGTGGTGGCAATCAGGGCTGCCACGATGAACGAGATGGGCAAATCAGACCAGAGGCGGGGGTTGAGCGGACCTGGAGCCAAGGAAAGCGTCAATAAAAAAACGGGAATGCAGAACAGCCACAGACTACCCGCGATCGCCATGCCCCACCACGGCAAATTGATCACGCGCTGTCGGGCTTTGAGCAAGCGATCGGCTGAAATCGGTTGATTGTGCAGCAGCTTTTGGCAAGGGCGATGCAGAACCAGGACTGTCCAAATCCATAAACCCGCGCCCACCGGGTAAACCACCCCATTAAACACCACCACGGTTCCTAAAAATACCGACAGTTGCTCGGCGCTCAACAACGGTCGAATATAGGTGAAGTTGTACCAAATGTTAAAGGCGCTACCCAACAACTGAGCCATGCTGGGCGCACCAATCACCAAGGCTAACCGTCGCCCCAAGGGGTTATACCAAGCGGCTTGTGATATGCTTCCCGCGAGGGCTTCACTTGGCGCGATAGCGCTTCGCGCAACGTTGCTTGCTTCCCGCAGGGAATAGTCGTTCGCTGGCTCAATTCCCATATCATCTCCCACCGTGTGCCTGCTTCAAGCTAATCAGAGAATTCAGCCTGCTTCAGGAAATTTCCTGCTTGATCTACACCCTAGCTTCTCCAATCCATCACCTGCTATAGGTAAGGTAAGTTGAGATGAATTGTGTCAACTCATTGTTTATTGTTTGGAGAGAAAGGAGCGATCGAGATGCAGCTAAAACACGCGATCAATTGGCATAAGGGTTTGACTACGATATTCGTGCTAGGACTCATGGTGGCGTATCAAAATTATACGGTGGGTGCGTGGGTGTATTTGGCGCTGCATGGTACTTATGGCATTCTTTGGCTCGTCAAAGATCGAGTATATCCCGATCGCCAATGGGAACAGAAAACCACTCTGGGCATGGGGATAATTACCTTTTTGGTGTTGGGGCTGTATTGGGTTGCGCCGTTTTTATTGATTCAGTCGGGTGTGGTGCCGCCTTTGCCGCTGGTTGCTGGGGCGATCGCCTGCAATATTGTGGGAGTCTTTTTGCACTACACTAGCGATGCTCAAAAATACTACACCTTGAAATATCGTCCTGGATTGATTACGGAAGGTTTCTTTGCCAAGTGTCGCAACACTAACTATCTGGGCGAAATTTTGATTTATAGTTCTTTTGCGTTGTTAGCTTGCCATTGGTTGCCCTGGCTGATTCTGGCAGCGTTTGTCAGCATTATTTTTGTGCCCAATATGCGAAAGAAAGACCAATCCCTCTCCCGCTATTCAGAGTTTGCTAGCTATCAGGCGCAGTCTGGGCTAGTGTTTCCAAAACTTGTGGGGGGTGTTTCTTCTGCTTCAGCCACCACAGAGGATCAATTTTCGGTGAAACGCTAGTTTAACTATTTCGCCTGAGCGGTTTTATCTTTGCCCTTTGCCTCTGAAGATTGCTCATTCTGGTGGATTTAGAGTTTTATCAATGAACCTGGGTTGGACTGTGTGCGGCGAACACGCCAAGTGATGAGTCGTTATTTTTAGGATGAATTTGTGCTGCACCCTTTGCGATCGCACTCTGAACGAATTCGCTTTTCGCTCTGGCTGAAGTGGCTGCTGGTCTTTGTGCTAGCGCTTGGCGTGATATTTCGCTTTGTGAATTTGAACCACAAAGTTTACTGGCACGATGAAACCTACACCTCTTTGCGGGCTGCGGGCTATACGCGGGGCGAAATTGATGATGAGTTATTTCAAAATCGGGTGATTGATGCGAGCGAGTTGCAAAAGTTCCAGCAGATTAAGCCAGGAAGTACGCCGCTGGATACGCTGCGATCGCTGGCGGGGGAAGATCCTCAGCATCCGCCGCTCTATTTTTTGATGACGCGGTTTTGGATGCAAACTTTGGGAGCGCCCTTAGAGTCGATGTTTCGCAGCCCGTTAACCGTCACGCGATCGCTGCCTGCGTTGATTAGTGTGCTGTCGCTGCCTGCCATGTATGCCCTCGCCTGGGAACTGTTCGCCTCTCATAAGATTGCATTACTGGCAACCACTTTGTTGGCGCTGTCGCCCTTTGATGTTTTGTTTGCCCAAACCGCGCGGCAATACAGCTTGCTCACGCTGATGATTGTGGTTAGCAGCTATTTGTTGCTCCGAGCCTTGCGTTTGACCAACACCCCACTCTCCAACTATTCGCATCACTATCGCAAGCCGCCGCCGCTGTGGCATGGCTGGGCGCTCTATGCTTTCTCTGTGGCGGTGGGGCTGTATACTCATCCATTTTTCGCCTTAACCGTGGCAGGACACGTTACTTATGTGGGATTGGATGCCTGGATTTCTCAAGGCTCAGCAAGACTCAAAACCACGTTGACGGGCTTTGCAGGCGCGATCGCCGGAGCCATTATTCTCTATCTCCCGTGGATCGGGGTCATGATCGTTAATGCCAAACGTGCCTTTGCTACCACCGATTGGACGCAATTTTCTCTGGGCATTAGCTACTTGCTGAAACTGTGGACGCTTAGCTTCACTGCCCTGTTTTTCGATCTCGATTTTGGCTTCGACAACCCCTGGACTTATCTAGCACGAATTCCGGTGCTGCTTTTAATCTTCGCATCCCTATACAGTCTTTGCCGAAACACTCGTCCGACAACCTGGCTGTTTGTGTTGACCTCCATTTTGGTGCCGTTTTTGCTGCTGGCAATTCCCGATCTAGTATTAGGCAATAAACGCTCTGCGGTCAGCCGCTATCTCATTTCTAGCTTTCCTGGAGTGCAGCTTGCAGTCGCTTACTTTTTGGCAATTAAGCTATCGATGGCGACGTTTTATCGGGGGCGATCGCAGCAGCTTACTTCAAATACGCCACTGATTCCTTTGCTCTGGCGTGGCATCTTGGCTATTCTACTGGCTGGTTCTCTTGTTTCGTTAACAGTAAGCGCCCTCTCTGATAGCTGGTGGAATAAAGACTTGAGCTATGCCAACAACAAAACTGCTGATGTGATAAATCAAACGCCTACGCCAATCGTTATTAGTGATATTGGAGACGATTTTACCAATACAGGCGATCTGATTTCTCTGAGCTATCGATTGAATAAACCCGTTGGCTTTCTATTAGTCAAAGATCCAAACTTTATCAGTACGCCTGAATTTAAAACCGCCCTTCAAGGAAACACCGCGATCGCGTTTCGCCCGTCTAGAAACCTCTTGGCAAAGCTCGAACAAATCTATGGAAAACTGCCCCGCGCGATCGCTATGGAACGCCTTTTCAAAATACCGCCATCCGAATCGATTTCTGAGAAAAAAGCGGTTAAAAGCAAAAGAAATGTTAAGTAAAACTGCAACCAAAGTATAAGAAACGGTTTGAATATAAAAAAAATCGAGTTTCCCAGGGTGAAGTGCAGATCGTAGGTGCTTTGTAAAGGTTTTGCAGCCAGAGAGAGTAATGAAATGACGGGCTTTTAGCGGTTAAGCCCTCCCTTCACTCTGTAAACTAATCCTCAATATTGTAAATTTATCCAACGAACCCCTTATTTTTATTTGGCATTTCCCTATACTAAATTTCATTAAACCCCCGGTGTGGGGATCATATTTAGTATTTCAATCATTCAAACCCTTTTATTACTTAGGAGGAAGACATGGCTCTCTCTCACAGCCCAAGTTTGGGTAATTTTTATGCATTGTTAATGATCAAAAGTTTTCTGATTTGGACATTTACCTTAGCGGTTTGTTTACTCATTGCCGGATTTCCTCTGGTGATTTTGATGGTTATTGCTGGCTCATTGCTGGCAGTCATTTTGCAATCTGTGGTTCCAATGAGTTCTGTGCTGCTGGTGGCGGGTGGAATTATTGGTCTCAATATTTTTGGAGTCCTATTGGGTGCTGCTATGCTCGCTCTGCGCGGTGTTCACCCCGACCGAGTGACTTGGTTACGATGGCTGCAAGGCGAAGATAATCCTAGAAATAGTGCCGTTTATGCTGCCTGCCCTTTAACTTGCGCTGTTCCTAATTAAATCTTTTTGGGTTCGCTTGTTTGTCTGTGGTTACTGATTGACGTTTCCCCTTAACAACCCGGCATGACCGGGTTTTTTGTTGGCTATTCGCCAGCGATCGCTTCTTGCCACACCGGAGCAAGCGTATGATAAAAGTGATCTGACCCTATCAGTTTTCTCCCCTATTCGCGATCGCAATGCCGCAACCTCCTATTCCGGTCAGCCTGATTGTGGGCACCCGCCCCGAAGCTATTAAAATGGCTCCAGTGATTCAAAAGTTTCAATCTTCTCCAGACTTTGATACCCAGGTGATTTTGACCGGGCAACATCGAGAAATGGTGGATCAGGTAATGCAACTGTTCAATCTGACTGCCGATCGCGATTTGGCAATCATGCAGCCGAAACAAACCCTGACCGATATCACCTGCTGGAGTTTACAAGGATTGCAAAACTTGTTTCAGGAGTTGCAGCCCCGGTTAGTGTTGGTGCAGGGCGACACAACCACAGCGTTTGCGGCAGCGCTGGCGGCGTTCTACCAAAAAATTCCTGTGGGGCACGTAGAAGCCGGACTGCGAACCGATAACCTCTACAATCCCTATCCCGAAGAAGCTAACCGCCGCTTAATTTCTCAGCTTGCATCTCTGCATTTTGCGCCCACCTCCTTAGCAATGGATCATTTGCATCAATCGCGGGTGCCTGGAGCCATTCACCAAACCGGAAATACAGTGATTGACGCGCTGTTATCCGTGGCAAGTCGCCAACCCCAATGCCAAATCCCCGGCTTAGATTGGCACCAATATCGTTTGATTGTGGCAACTGTTCATCGGCGAGAAAATTGGGGCGCACCGTTGCTCGATATTGCGGCAGGATTTTTGCAGATATTAGAAAAGTTTCCGGATACGGCGCTGCTGCTGCCATTGCACCGTAACCCCACTGTTCGCGAACCGCTGCAAGCAAAACTGGGCAATCATCCCAGGGTGTTTTTGACCGAGCCGTTAGACTATGCCGAATTGGTCGGAGCGATTCAGCGATCGACCCTAGTGTTAACCGATTCTGGCGGATTGCAAGAAGAAGCGCCCAGCTTAGGTAAGCCGGTGCTGGTGCTGCGCGAAACCACAGAGCGCCCGGAAGCTGTCATGGCGGGAACGGCAAAGCTGGTAGGCACGAACCCCGCCAAGATCTTCCAAACGGCAGCAGAGTTATTAAGCAGTCCTGAAGCTTATGAAACAATGGCAAAAGCGGTGAATCCCTTTGGCGATGGACACGCCAGCGATCGCATCCTTGCTATTGTTCAAGCCTATTTTGCCGATTCTTGACTGCGAAGTTGAGTTCAGCTAGGTCGCGATCGCCCAGATCATCCAGCAGACCTGATTATTTGAGAAATTCTAGCACTCCAGATTGATGCACTTTCCACGCCAACATCAAAGCAATGGGCAATATCAGCCACCAAAACCAGACTAGCAAAATCATCGAGCGACACCAAACGTGGAACAGCCGCTGGCACACATTTGGGTAATCCTTCTGCTGACTGGGGCGCTTGTAAAACGAAAGGATGCCATGAACGATGTGCTGATGAGCAAATATACTCAGCGGCACCACATCCCACCACAGCCTCTCACTCCCTAAAGTTTTGTAGTGAGTATGGTGCATATTGTAGCGATGGTAGCCACGGCTTGATTTGCCCAGAGGCAGGAAGGGAAAGGCAGCGCAGGAATGAAACGATTTGAGCCATTGGGGGTGTTTGCTCAGCCATTCTTTAGAACGGATGTATTTGCTATAAACCTTCGGTTTCATGAAATTAACTAAGACGACCCACGATGAGGATTTCTAAAAGCAGTATATCTGCTCATTAGCTTCCATCGACTGAGAAATCATGCCTCCCAGGGATTGAACTCGGTTTATTTCAGTAAAACTTTTTATTGAACAATGCCGCGATCGCGGCATCACCGCGTTTATTAGAACTTTCTATTTAGATTTTTCTCACCCATCCTCTGGTAGATCAGGTCTGGGAGGTTCGGCTTGATCGAGCAATTCTTGTTTAGATCGCTTAACCTCAGCCCACAAATCTTTAATTTGGTCATAAGCTTCCTTAGAAGTAATCTTACCGCCCGTTTCTAAGCCACAAATGAGAGAGACCCGCTGGGCAAATTCTTGCAAATTGGCATTGAAAGCCAGTTGCTCTGGCGTAAAATCACCCCGATAGCGCCCAACGGGGGAAAGGAAACTATTTTTGAAGTTGTCTTTTTCATTGCTGCTGACCACGGTAAAACACCTACCTTGCAAAAGGAAAAACGTTATTTGAGCGCAACTATTGCACTTGTGTATCTTAGTTTTCTCACTCTAGAAAACATAGCCTTCATTGATATACCGTGGTTAAGATTTTTAGTCCACTACCCAAAGAAATAGATTTATAGCGCAATAGGTGAGGAGCGCAATGGGTGAGGAGCGCAATGGAGAGATTGAGATCGCCAGTCAATCTCTCATTACAGTTGAGCATTTACTGCGATGCGAATTTCTGGCAAACGCACCGTTCTGCCGCCTTCGGTGCCGGGGCATTCAGTCGCAACGCGATCGCGATGCCCACAGATCAGCGGCAAATTACGGGTGCCAAAATCTGCCGTTGGGGTGGGCACCGGGGTCACCGTATTCTTGAAACCATAGCGTTTGCAAAGCATCGTACACAGCGATACCGCCGCCTGATACTGCTGCTGACTAATCGTGTTAGCGCTATACACGCCATCAAAGGCAATGCCCAACCCATCGTTCACTAGATCATGAGAACCGCGCTTTCGCTCCGATCGCCCTTCATAGACCCGTCCACTTGGCATGATGATGAAGTGATAGCCAATATCTGCCCAGGCATTGCCATTGACGTGACCGTTATAAATGACTCGCATTCGGGCTGCCTCCTGCGCTTGAGTGCCACTGATTGCAGGCTGTCCGCTAAGCGCCGTATGGTGCAGCGTGATTCGTTTAGGCGCAAGGTTAGGCAAGTCTGCTGGGGTTGGGGTATTCGTCCAAGTGTTCCGCGACAGCACCCTAAAAGCGGCGGCTGGCGGAGCTTGCACTTCAATAATAATCTGTGCCCGATCTTGTTCAGAGCCAATAATTTCAATTAAGCGATTTCCGGCTTGACGAAACAAGATTCGTGCCTGCCATTTGCCATTCATCACTTGTGGGCGAGCCAACTCCGACTTTTGATCCGCCCGCAACACCAGTTGATCGTCATCACTATAATTCTCTGCAATTCCCGACAGCGTAATTACGGTTTCTACCTTTACTCGTTGCGGAGGATTGGTAAAGCCCAGACGCGGCGGACGCGGCTTTGCGGCAGTCACATCAATGTCAGTCTCCGCTCGAATTTTGCCGTCTGTACTTAAGATTTCAATCACCCGCCTGCCCGCTTGATTAAACCCAATCGTCGATCGCCACTTGCCTGCCAATACCGTCGGACGCGCCAATTCAAACCTCCGGTCTGATCGTAAAATCAGTTGAGTTCCTTCGGCAAAATTAACAGCAGTCCCCTCCACCGTGGCAGACTGCAACGCCGGTAGCCGAGCCGGTATTTGCGTAAATCGAAGCTGTTGGGCTTGGGGCAATGTGGCAACCACTTGTACCACGAGGGTTGTGTTGTCATTGCCCAGTTCAATCCTCAGACGGCGATCGCCAGCCTGTTGAAACAAAAAATCGACCTGCCAAGTTCCATTGGGCTTAATCACAGGACCCGCCGTGCGAAATTGGTCATCCACCACCAATGAAAGCGTCTTGCCTGCATCGGCAATGGAGGCGACTCCCAAAATAGAGAATCGCTGTTGAGCCAAAACGGGACCTGTCGGAGCCTGGGTAACTTGGAGCATAGTTAGAACCTTGGAAAACCTGGAGTGCATAACCTGTAAAACCAGTTTGCTCAAAGCAACCGGAATGGTCAAGGAGCCGTATGTGAGTTTTGAGTTTTGAGTTCTAAGTTTTGAGTTTTGGAGATCAAAATTCGCTCGGCGCTTTTCTGGTAGAAATTTAGCGAGGTGAGAGGTGTCCGAGACATCCGATACAATAAAGCAAACGCGGGTAGGAGAAACAGAATTGAATGGCAGGTCAACTGTTGTTGGTGGATGATGAACCAGGGTTGCGCGAAGCGGTGCAAGCTTACTTAGAAGACAGTGGGTTTACGGTGGATGTTGCGAGTAATGCACGGGAAGGGCTGGAATTAGCGCGGCAAAAATTACCCGATTTGGTCATTACCGATATCATGATGCCGCAAGTAGACGGCTACCAGTTTTTGAAGCAGTTGCGAGAAGAGCCTCAGTTTAAAGGGTTACCTGTGGTGTTTTTGACGGCAAGAGGAATGACTAGCGATCGCATTCAGGGCTACACCGCTGGCTGTGATGCTTATCTGCCAAAGCCTTTCGACCCCGATGAATTGGTGGCGATCGTGACTAATTTGTTGAAACAAGCCGCCGCACGGGTCGCAGTCGGTGATGATGAAGGGCACAACATCGCTGATTTAGCGCGGCAAATTGCCGATATTAAAAGTATGTTGACTCAACGAGGCGCGATCGTTCAATCGTCTAGCCCCATTAAGCTCGATTTCACCCCCCGCGAACAGAGCGTGCTGGATTTAGTAGTCGATGGCTTAATGAATAAGGAAATTGCTCGTCGCCTCGAAACCAGCGTTCGTAACGTTGAAAAATACGTCAGCCGTCTCTTCGTCAAAACAGGCACCAACAGCCGCACCGAACTCGTCCGCTTTGCCCTAGAAAATGGATTAAATACCTCAATGACGAGAGGAAGTGACGAATGACGAACGGCGACTAGCAAATGGTGAATTCAAAACTCAAAACTCAAAACTCAAAATATCTCCTACGGAGACGCTACGCGAACAAAACTCAAAACTCAAAACTTAAAACTTAAAACTCACAACTCCACCCCTCACACTCTGGACTCCGCACTTTTCGCCCCTGACTCCGTCCGCGCTAAGACAATGATTCCTTGAACGCGAATGCCGTGCTGTTTCAGGGTTTGGGCAGCAGAGAAGGCGGTTGCTCCGGTGGTGTAAATATCGTCCAGCAGCCACACCGGACGAGAAGGCGGCTTGCGCAAAAAAGATTTGCCGATGCTAAAGGCTTCCAATAAGTTTTGCGATCGCTCTGCACTGGATAGTTTGAACTGAGCTTCCGTAGCGCGATCGCGTTTCAAGCCATCCACCGCGATCGGTAGCTGAGCCATGTGGCAAAAGTGTTGTGCTAGCAATTCTGCCTGATTAAAACCCCGCTGTCGTTTTTTGCTGGGATGCATCGGAATCGGCACAACGATGCCATCCGTCAATGAAGGAGTCGATCGCCATGATTCCGCCATCCATTTCCCCAAAATCTCTGCCAGATGAGGATTTCCTTCATATTTCAACGCTGCGATCGCCCGTTTCAATGCGCCGCCATAGTGCCCCCAGGCAAAAACGGATAGTTGCCCTGTTTGCCATGCGTCCGCCAATTCGCACCGATGCCGCTGAACCTGCTGCTGGCAAGACACACACAACACTTGAGCCTGCGATCGCTGACAAAGAGGACAATCTGATTTTAAAAATAGCCCTAACAGCCTATTCAACTTCCACGCTCGATTCATGTCATTCCACTGAATGAACAATTCATCCCTAGAGTGCCCCAAAGAGAATGGAGGAGAACAGAAGGAAAGGTTTCTACAAAACTAAGTAATTAATAGTTCTGTCTTTTACTATCAAGAGATGTGTAACTTTTTTTTCTCGTGAATACGCTATATCGGCTTGATCAAATTCAACCGGATCAGATGGCGCTGGTGGGGCAAAAGGCGTTTTATTTAGGACAACTTCTGCAAAAAAAGCATCCTGTTGTCCCTGGAGTGGTGATTCCGGCAAAGATTTTTCAGGCGTTTTTGGCACAGGTAGACTGGTCTGATCCGCTATTTGAAGATATGGCGAACTCGTCGCTGCGGTTAAATATCGAAGATTGGCAGCAGTTGCAGGCGATCGCTCAACATTTACGCCGCGCAATTTTGGCAACTCCACTCTCGCTGGAGTTACAGCAATCGTTGGCAGAAATCACGGGTCATTGGCACCCTGCAACGGTGATGGTGCGCTCCTCCCTAGGGTTATCGTCGGGCAGGCGCTCTGGTCAGGCAGGCGCAAATTCAGAAGCACTTTTAAGCACCTCGGCGCTGATCACCAGTCAAGTGTGTAGATTAGAAACCCTAACGCTAGAGCGGGCAATCCAGCATCTATGGGCAGAGTTTTTTGGGGCTAAAAGCATATTCTATTGGCAGCGCTTAGGGATTCCACTGCCTCAAGTTCAGTTGTCTACGTTGATTCAGCCCATCCCCCTAGCGATCGCGGCAGGAACGTTGCGCCTGGTCAATGATCAGGTGGAAATTCAGGCAACATTAGGATTGGGCATGGCGATCGCCCGTGGAGAAGTGACTCCCGACACCTATCAAGTTCGACCATTAGAAGGACTGATTACCGCAAAACAGTTGGGTGTTAGAAGTATTGCCTATCGAGTTAGGGGACACCACCCCCCGCCTGATCCATCTCCAACATCGGCTACGGAAGTCGCTCTATCACACCCTCCAAAAAATTGGCAGCCCCTTCAATCACTCATCGGAGCCGTGAAAACTTGCTCAGTTGAAACCGCAACGATTTCACCTACTTCTCATTTCCATCCTCTACAAATTCAGATTCTTAACGCGGATCAGCAAGCAAGCTTTGCTTTAGAGGAAGAGCAAATCATTCATCTAGCGAGGTTGGGGCAGCAGATAGTAGCAGAGTTTAAGTCGCCCGTTGAGCTTGAATGGGTGTTGCATCTTCAAAATGGAGTGCCCATTCTGGAGTTTACTCAGGTGATTCCGCTCAAGTTTATGTCTCTGCCGTTAAAGGCTCAATTGTCAGCAGCAGCGGCAACCCCTGCCTCCCCCTCTCCCCCGGCAGTAATGTCACCAGCATTGCTGGTAGCATCGGGAGCGGCGGCTTCACCGGGGCACGCGATCGCGCCCGCCTGGATTTTGCACCTAGAAGATGACCTTCCTTCAGAGTTGCCGACAGGCGCAATTATTGTGACTCAAACTTTACCGCTGGAGTGGTTGCCGCTCTTGCACAATGCTGCCGCCATCGTCATGGAGCAGGGGAGCTTAACGTGCCATAGCGCGATCGTGGCGCGTGAATTAGGGATTCCGGCGGTGGTGGGAGCGCGCCAAGCAACGACTGTAATCCAGCCTAGAGAATTCCTTTGGGTCGATGGCGATCGCGGTCAGGTATATCGGGTTCCCCAGTCTTTCAAAGTCCATTCCGACTTGTTTACCAATCCGGTTAATCAAAGCACGGGTCACTCGACCGATTTACCCTCTGAGTATTCTGAAACGGTTCGTCCGGCGATCGCCACTCATCTAATGGTAAACCTGAGCAATTTAGAGAATTTAGAAAAGTTGGCGACACTGCCGATTGATGGCATTGGGCTGATTCGAGCAGAACTTTTAGCCCCCTCAATTTTAGGAACGGATCATCCGACTACCTGGCTTCAGCGCCACACGAGCGCCGAGTTGATTGCAGGTTTGATGAAAAGCCTGCTTCCCCTGACGCAAGCCATGAATCCGCGCCCTGTTTTTTATCGTTCTCTCGATTTGCGCCCCCAAGAGTTTCGGGTTGTGCCATCAGCCCGTGCCAATTCCTCACCAGAATGGGGGGGGCGCGGAACTCGCAGCTATCAAGCGAATCCTGCTTTGTTTGATTTAGAACTCGCAGCCCTAGCGCAGATGCAACAAGCCGGTGCAACAAATCTGTGCTTATTACTACCATTTGTGCGAACCGTGGAGGAGTTTGAATTTTGCCGCGATCGCGTCAAACAGGCTGGATTGACTCAGCATCCTACTTTTCAACTTTGGATAATGGCGGAAGTGCCTTCTGTCCTATTTCTGTTACCCGATTATGTGAAAGCTGGAGTGCAGGGCATTGCTCTCGGCACCAATGATTTAACTCAGCTTCTCTTTGATCTCGATCGCAATCAGCCTCAAACGGGTGCAGCAATTGATGAACGGCATCCGGCTGTAAAACGGGCGATCGCCCACCTGATCCAGCAAGCGCAGGAAAACCACATTCCCTGCTCAATTTGTGGAGAAGCGCCTGTGCGGTATCCTGACCTGATTCCCGACCTGATTCACTGGGGCATCACCTCCATTTCTGTGGCTCCCGAAGCCGTAGAAACGACCTACGATGCGATCGCCCAAGCGGAACAAACTCTGCGTGTAAAGGCGAACCCTCTACCCTTGCCCTAGCCGCGAACATTCTGGTGGAGAGCGATCGCAGCTAGGAACTTCAACTTACTGTTTTAACCGACGACGAGCAGCCACAAAACCAGCCGCAGCCAGTGCGCCTAGCATCGTTGTTGGTTCAGGAACTGCCGTGCCATTGATGCTAGCTGCGCCAATTTCAGCCCCAGCCAGTCCGACGTTGCCCAACACCCCTGCAAATTCAGGCGAAACCAACAAATCTGCTTTGAGGTCAAGCTTCAAAGTTTGTTCGTTAAACACCAGGCTTTCAGGAGCCGCAACATCAAACAAAACCGCGCCCGTCGTGATGGTATCTCTCACAAAAAAACCACTGGCATTGCCGATCGCTCGTGCTGCATCGAAGCCAATAGAAAAGTTACCCACGGTGAGGGCATTGTTGAAAGTGACGGAACCACCGTGTTCGATCGTGCCTCCCACTGGCGCAAATCCACCCTCTGTTGTAAACGCAAAGGTTGTTTGAGGCGCGATCGCAAACCCAACCAAAAAGTCATTGGAAACGGGCGGCACCACGTCAGTGGTGCCAGAAAGAGATAATCCGACAGTTTGTAAAGTGGGTAAATCGAGAAACACGCTGGTTACGCCAGACGACAATTGAAAAGTTGCTGCTATTGCTTTTTCAGGAGCCATCACAGAGACGATAGCTATAGTCGCAGCGCCAGAGATCGCCGCAATTTGATTAAACTTCATACTTGCACTCCAAGGTTGAGAAGAACAGCCTGCAAGCTTTAGTCAAAAATAAAGCCTTAATAAAAATTTAGCGAAGAAAGGTTAAGAAGACGTGAAATCCTGACGCAGATCTGGGTCGAAAAACCGTAAATTCACGGAATATTCAGTCTGGTAGTCATTATTTCAATCAAAATTTTTGGCATTTTAGAGATCAAATCAGGCATTGCTGAAAAACTCTTTTTTATACCCATTTAAATGGAGGACGCGATAGATCTGAGCTTGAAACTGTAGCTGAGTAAAGCTTCTACCATTCAAAACTCAAAATATCTCCTAGGTCAACGCTCCGCGTGGGCAAAGCCAGCCCGAAGGACTTACAAAACTCAAAACGGTATTAGATTGTCCAACATTAGACTATTGCTACCCAACTAAAACCTTCTCTAAATAAAATTCAGGCACGTCTCAAAAATTTAGGTCTACTGGCTTAAAACACTTTCAGCGATCGCATCGCTTGAATCAGTCCGGGCACCGCTTCAGCCGCCCAATGACCTTCGCCCCGTCGTCCGGTCAGCAGCATTAGGTGGAGGCTGAAGGCATCGGGATAGCCGTTTGCTTCCAGCCAAATTAAATCGCCTTCCACTTCGCAGGCGATCGCCTCTTCATCCATTAGCTCAGATTGCATTTGGGCGATCGCGTTGACCAGTTGATTGAGCAATCGAACAAACTCTTCGAGTTCAGCAGTCGTTAACTCTAGTGCCCAATCCTCTGCACCCACCAAACCTTGAAAGGTCGCGGCTTCCGCATCCCAACCAATTCGCCAGCCAACGCCAGTTTTAAGCAGTCGAGCCATGGGGGAATGAAAAAAAGGAGAGGGGAAAGCGACGCTAGTTAGAGGGGGATTTGGGGCGGGGCGATCGCGCAGATTGAGGGGAAAACCCATTCACTAAGGCTTGCACAAGGGCATCTCGCTGGGCACGGTTTAGCTGGCGAATGGCTGCCACATCTCCTTCAGCAGGATTTTTTTTCAGTTTGCTAGCCCCAGGATAGTCGCTAGTTTCGAGCGCTCCTGTCAGACCCAGATATTCGGCAAGGGTCATCTTCCAATCCAAGCGATAGAGAGGAGGTCGTCCTTTGACGTAGAGATGATAGCGAATCAGCCGACCTGCCAAAGTGTCTTCCGTGGCGGCTTTGCCAGTTTCTTTACTGATGTATTGGTTTTCGAGCGGGAAGTCGGGAAGCTGTTCGTAAACAGTGCGCCATACGCCTTCTGAGCGAACGATTGACTGAGCGATCGCCGATGAAGGCTGCCACCCTGCTAATCCATCACCGCTCTTTAGGGTGAACCCTACTGCGATCAAACCACTGGCGATCGTGACCAGATGACAGAATTTTGGCATGACTCATTCAACCCTCATCAGTCGCGCTTTCATCAAACCGAAACCACTATTCACCAATGATTTCAGGCTGCGTTAACTCATCGGACATTTCCATAATTGCCCGCAACACTGGCTTCATAGAAGGATCTTCATTGTTATCAAAATCCTCAAAGCGCCGTCTCTTGGCACGATTGGCAACCTGAACCGTAATGCGATAGCGATTAGAGGCTGCTCCAATGAGTTCATCGGCACGACGCATCACATGGGTGCTGTCATACACAGGGCGCTTTTGCATAAACGTAATTTCCAGTGAAAAAGGCTCTCTCAGTCTATCAATAGTTTTAGCGATTGGTGAAATGATCACCACAAAAATCACGTTAAACGTCGTTTAGCCTCCCTTTCATCCTTCGGATTTAGATGATTTAGGGCGCAGCGTGCAAGTAACGATATTGAGAACCGTCTAGCCAGAAAAGATAAGTAAATCTTTGTCATGGTAATACCAAGTTAAACGGAGAACGTGACAGATCTGAGCTTGAAACCGTAGCTAAGTAAAGCTTCTACCATTCAAAACTCAAAATATCTCCTGGGTCAACGCTACGCGTGGGCAAAGCCAGTCCGAAGGACTTACAAAACTCAAAACTCAAAACCGTGAAGGGCGATCGCCCAAGATTTGATGGAGTGGCTCCAAGAAAATCGATCGGAACTATCGCCATGCCTATATCGTCTACCCATTGTCTAGCAGCACTTTTGTAGGAGGGCATGATGCAAGTACTCAATCGATGGCAGGTCAATCGATGGCAGGTCGGTTCAGCGTGGGTGGTTATCGCAGGCATCACCGCAGGGGCGATCGCGCCATTTACCTTATCCCCGGCGGCGGTTGCCTATCCCGCCTCCTACACCGTTGCTCAGCTTTTCCCCTCGGCTCAGCCTCCTGGCGTGGTCATTCCGGCTGGCGCACGAATTCCCGTGCGTTATCTGGGCACCGATAAATTTGTCGTCGCTCCTACCGAATCAAAGCCATTAATCTTGTCGATATCTAAAAATATCCGGGCTGTCAATGGCGAGTTATTAATTCCCGCAGGCAGTGAAGTCAGGGGTCAGCTTGTGCCTGTCGATGGCGGGGCGCAATTCATTGCAGACACCTTAATTTT
Organism: Leptolyngbyaceae cyanobacterium; assembly: GCA_041752515.1. Classification (GTDB taxonomy): domain Bacteria; phylum Cyanobacteriota; class Cyanobacteriia; order Leptolyngbyales; family Leptolyngbyaceae; genus ULC077BIN1. The sequence goes on from JBGSWI010000118.1 coordinate 28,770, forward strand.
GCAAAATGGGAGTCGGGTTGCGATGAATGCCAGTTCTGAGACGGTGACGAATAGAGATATGCAAGGCAACGGGATCAATGGCAATGCAATTTTGAAGGGGGCTGGCATTGGCGGAGCAGGAGCTACAGCGGTTTCAGCGATCGCGGGTAGACGAAGAGTGACGGTAGGCAAAGTGTTGCTGGGTGCCGGGTTAGGTGCCGCAGGGGGCTTGCTTTTGGGGCAAAAGCCGACCAGCGATTCGATTGCGCTCATGCCCAACACCGATCTAACCTTAACCCTCAGTTCACGTCTTGCCCTAGAGCCAAACTATTCTAGCTATCAACCACCCGCCTATCCCCGCTATTGAGCTACAAAACTCTCAACACGCTAGCCACGCGGTTGACAGATTCCATGGCGCGGATTTCAGTCAGTGCTTGATTAAAGTTGCCTTCGCGGACGTTGTGGGTGACTACGACGATTTCGGCAGATTCACCGTGAACATCCGTTTGCACCACCGATTCTAGGCTGACATTGTGATCCCCAAAGCAGGTGCCCAACTTGCCAATCACGCCGGGAGTATCATTGGTCGAGAATCGGGCATAGAAGCGGGTGGTCAACTCATCCATAGGGGCGATCGCGCAATAATGCTGATGGGAACACGCCAGCAGTGGATCAAGCAACGCCTTGCCATCTCCCAAGGTTGGGGTGCCACGCCCCACTTTCAAAATGGCGGCAATATTCAAAATATCCGACACAACCGCGCTGGCAGTGGCACCCGCTCCCGCCCCAGGACCAAAAAACATCACTTGCCCCACTGGATCGCCTTCAATCAAAATGGCATTGTTGACATCATTGACGCTGGCAAGCGGGTGATCTTTGGGGATCAGCGTCGGATGCACGCGCACTTGTAGTTGTTCAGGAGCATTTGAGAATGCTTGAGGATTGCGTTTCGCGACTGCCAGTAGTTTGATCACAAAACCGAGCTTGTCGGCATAGGCAATATCGGCGGCGCTTACCTGGCGAATGCCTTCACAATGCACCTCTGGCAATTTAATCCGTCCGCCAAATGCCAAGGATGCCAAAATCGCGATTTTGTCAGCAGCGTCGAGTCCATCCACGTCGGCGGTAGGGTCAGCTTCGGCATAGCCCAATTGTTGAGCATCTGCCAAAATGTCGGCAAAGTCGCCGCCCTCGGTTTGCATCCGCGTCAAGATGTAGTTGGTGGTGCCGTTGACAATGCCCATCACTGTGTGGATTCGGTTAGCACAGAGGGACTGCTTAACTGGCTCAATTACTGGAATGCCACCGCCCACGGCTGCCTCCAGCAGCACATAGACTCCCGCGTTGGTGGCTGCGGTAAAAATTTCATCGCCAAAGCGGGCGATCGCGGCTTTGTTTGCCGTTACTACGTGCTTTCCATGGGCGATCGCGGTCAGCATCAGCGATCGAGCAGGCTCTAAGCCGCCGATCACTTCCACCACAATATCCACCGCCGGATCGGTGACAATGCTTTCTAGATCAGTGGTAAACCGATCGGCGGGTAACTCCACAGCACGGGGCTTGTCGAGCGATCGCACTCCCACCCGATAGAGTTCCAATTCTTGCACCAACGGATGACGCTGGGCTGGATCAAGCAGAATATGTGCTGTTCCAGTCCCTACGGTTCCTAACCCCAACAAACCAATTTTGAATCCCACGGTCGGCTTATCCTGAATCGCTTCTCCCATCAATTTTAGGCGAGAAAGTTTAGGCGAGAAAGGAAAGACGAATGGTGAATAGGGAATTGGCTCTTGTCTCTCTAGACGGTCGCGTTCTGCAATCCCTGACCTACGGCATAAAGAACTCCCGCTTGACACTCCCACGGCTGAAGCCAGTGGGATTCTTGGTTCCACGAATGACTTTAAAATTCACTATCCTTGCGGCAATGCTTAAACCTTTCAACCGCACCATAGCGCCAATTGACGAGCTTAACTTAGTCAATCCCAGAGA
>JBGSWI010000119.1:0-12272 GCA_041752515.1 Leptolyngbyaceae cyanobacterium
CGCTTCTGCGGCAAAGATAGTTGGACGGCAGCGTCCTGCAAAAATAGCTCGATGCCAGGTTGATAAATAGAAAGAGGGGCTAGCATGCAATAATGCTAGCCCTTTTTTCTATTTATCCCCTATGCACTCCAGTCTAGGCTAACGCTGAAATTTGGTTAATCTCAAGGCTGAAATTTGGTTAATCTCAGTGTTGATTATTGAGCAACTGTCTGTGTTGTTGACGATCGCTCTTTTCTCATTGAGCCTAAACTTCAGTCATTTAAATTGATATGACTTCTTTGGTGTGACTTCTACCACTCAATGTGATTCCTAAATAAACTGGATGCCCTGTTAGAATTTCAAGGGTAGCTGAATAGTGAAGGTCGTCCAGTCATTTTGACTGACAACCGCGATCGCTCCGTTTAATCGCTCTACCCGCTTTTTCACTAAGGCTAAGCCTAAACCAGTTCCGCCATGCTTCCAAGGGTCATTATTGGGAACTCGATAGAACTTGTCAAATACGTATTTGATTTCATCAGATGGAATTTCTACCCCAGAGTTGGCAATCGCAAGAATGATACCTAACGGCGGTTTGTGCTTTGCAGACACCGCGATCGCCTCGTTTGAAGGAGTGTATTTGCAGGCGTTGTGTAACAATTCAGTCAAGATCATCGCTAAATAGTTAAAATCGGTGGTCAGCGGCGGTAAATCCTCAGAAATCAGGATGGAAAGCCGCCGCTGCTGCTGTTGAGTTCGCTCTACAAAAGATTCTGTGATGTGGGGTAACCAGTATTGCAAGCGATGGGTCAGCGGCATTAAAGGTTCTAAACCAGAGTCTAGTCGCGATAGATCTAGCAGGTCATTGATTAAGCTGGTTTCGCGTTGGCATTCCTCCTTCAAAATGTGCAAATAGCGCTCCATTCGATCGCGTTGGGAGATGGCTGCGCGATCGCCATTGCTGGGGTTATCTAACTGCGTGAATTGTTGCTCCATGCTGATTTCTAGCATCTGCGCCGCCATTTTGATATTTGCCATGGGAGTTCTCAGTTCATGAGAAACTGTGTTCAGGAAGTCATCCTTCAAACTATTGAGTCGCTCTAGTTCTTTCACTTGTAACTGCGCGGCTTGATATAAGCGAGATTGTCGCAGAGCGATCGCGCATTGGTTTGCCACTTGCTGTACCAATCGAACTTCTAATTCATCAAAAATTTCGTGTGGGGGGCGATAGAGCCACAGGTCGCCCAAAATGCCTTGATCATCCAGTATGGGGCACGCTAAAACTGTGTAAAATTCGCCGTGGGGTTGAGCGTAGGAGGTGACGGTGAAACAAAATTGGAAGCAAATACCTTGAACTAGCTGATCAAGAATTTCGCCTGTGGGGCAATCGGCAAAGGCTATTTTCTGCCCCAGGGCAAACGGTTGAGCAATAGAGTATTCATGAGTGATGGTATAAAAAATGAGCGTTGAATCGTAAAGGGCAGCGTTGCAGCATTCAACTTGTAGCCCCTGCCCTAACTCCTCCACAGCGGTTTGCAAAATTTGGTCTTCATCTAAACTATCTCGCACTTTATCGATCATGCGTTTGAGGAGCGCTTCAAATGCGAGAGCGCGGCGCAATTGGACAGTGCGTTGCTGCACTTCTTGCTCTAGATGGACATTTAGCTGCTGCACCTGCCGATATAGCTGCGATTGTTGAATGGCGATCGCCAGTTGATCGGCGACACTGCGAACCAAATCCACCTCTGCATCTTGCCAGAGGATGCGGATATCCGTCCGCATCAATGTTAAGCTCCCCCAGACTGCATTTTCTACTTCCAGTGGAATCAGCAACCACGCGCCAGGAAACTGTTGAGCCAGATCCCAATTAATCGGGTCGTCACAAGCACTTGCATCATCAACACGAACGATCTGATGTTGCTTTAGCTGCTCGGCGATCGGATTGTTGTAATCTGAAATTCTTAGATTTAAGCCCGAAGCCCAACTCGTATCTTGTAAATATTCCTCAAGGGTTTGCCAATAGCCTTCCTCGGAAAAATATTTAACAATAGTGACCAGATTTGCCTGCAACAGCTTACTAACCTGCTCAACAGCCGTTGAAAAAATAGTTTCTAGATCTAAAGAATAGTGAATCGCCTGAGTCAAGTGATTGAGGGTCTGCTCGCGCTCTGCCTGTTGTCGCAGCAGATTTTGGGCTTGCTCACGATCGCTGTCATGGCGTTTGCGTTCATTTTCAATCCGCTTGCGATCGCTGATGTCTCGCACTATCACCAGCACCTCAGCTTCATTAATCATGGCGATCCGAATTTCTTCATCATAAAAGCTGTCCTCAACTTCTATTTTCTGCTCATAGACCTGCACCTGCCCTGTTTTCACCGCTTGTTGCACATAATTCATGCGTTGACCAGCCAGATCTGGCGGCAAAATATCAAAAATAGCTTTATCGTCAAAGCCATCATTGGGTTTCAGGATTCTGACATTTTGCCCTTCTACCACTTCCAAATAGTTGCCCCGCGTATCCATACAAATCAGCAAATCTGGAATTGCACTGACAATGGCGCGGTTTTTGGCTTCACTTTGGCGCAACGCTGCTTCTGCCTGTTTGCGACTATCAATATCTTCAATAATGGCAAGAGTGCAAGCCGGAGAGCCATCCGGGTTTTTCGTCAACGAAACGCTAACATTTGCCCAGCGAACTCGCCCATCTTTAGTCAGATAGCGCTTTTCCATAAAGTAAGACGACACTTGACTGCTCAAGAGATTTCTTTCACAGTCTTGGTCTAAGACTAAATCGTCGGGATGAGTAAGTCCGCGAAACGATAAGGTCAACAATTCTGCTTGGCTATATCCCACAAACTCGCAAAAGCGCTGGTTGACGCGCAGATAGTTCCCTGATAAATCTGTTTCTGCCATGCCAACAGCAGCCTGCTCAAAAATCGCACGGAATCTTTCTGCGTCGGAGCGAAGAGTATTTTCTACTGAGTGACGCTTTCGCTGAACCTGTTCTAGGGGGTGCAATCTCACTAACAGTAACGCTGCAATCAGGATTAAGATAACCGCAGTTGATAAGCCGAACCAGATCCATAAGTCAGGCAAAGTCTTTAAGTAGGAGCTACTAATCATAGGAACGATAGATAGGAGCCTGACCGGCATAAACCGAGGATATCGTAGACTATTGTTCACTTTTGTATGGGTATATCCCTCATTTGCCGGTCATTTCTTAAATAACTTAGGAGAAATAGATTAGAACTGGATGCGCGATCGCACCATAGACAAAAATGCACAAACCTCAGGAGGATCTAAAATGTTGCAGGCTAAGCACGGTGACACGGTAAAAGTCCACTACACCGGAATGCTAGACGATGGCACCCTGTTTGATTCGTCGCTTGAGCGAGAGCCTTTAGAATTTACCATTGGGTCGGGCGGAATTATTCCTGGATTCGAGCAAGCCGTGATTGGCATGACTCCCGGCGATTCAAAAACCGAGTTAATTCCTACAGATAGCGCCTATGGTGCTTATTTAGAAGAAATGGTGTTAATGGTCGATCGCCAGCAAATGCCTTTAGATGTGGAGCCAGAAGTGGGACAACAGCTTCAGCTTCAGCACCAAACGGGCGAACTGATTACCGTCATCATCACCGATATCTCTCCCTCTACCATTACGCTAGATGCAAACCATCCCCTAGCCGGAGAAGATCTCACCTTCGATATTCAACTCATCGAAATTTCTGCCTAATCTTGAACGCCTAATCTAAATAAAGACATTCCTGATTTCGCAAAAAAACAATGTAAAAAAATGACGAGAGCAATGTACAACGCTTACTCTCGTCATTTCTTGTATTTAATCAGTACACGGTCAAGGAATATCCTCAACTGGAGTACTTCAATCAGGGCGAACGATGGGACTTGAACCCACGAATGGCGATACCACAAACCGCTGCCTTAACCACTTGGCTACGCTCGCCGTACACGTTCCTCAGTATAACAGTTTTGCTTGAAATTGATCTAGATCAAAAAATGCCCCGTACAATTGCTGAGAAATCTATTGGAAAAGTGAGCCGCTTTGAAAAGTTCATGATTAAATTCTTTTTAAGAGGAGCAGCTAAATAGGCAACGTGGTGAACTAGGAGGAAAAAAATGGCATTAAGTTGGCAGCAACGCCGACCTTTAGTCGGGAAAACAGGTTTGGCTACGTTTGGAGCCGTTGCATTTGCTTGTGTGGGCGCAGCGATGGCGGCAACCAATCCAACTCCTGGCGCATATAGCCGCTACGCCGCGCATCAGTTAACTCACTATGCAGAATCTAACATTTGTGCTGAAGCGCCAACCGCATTCGGTTTAAAGGAGGAGTGCCGATCGCTGCTCAAGTCAAATCAGGCTGAGATTCAAGATTTTGTGATGAGCCACACTGATCGCCGCAATTTTATCTTTTTTAGCGTATATACGACTGATCTGGCGATCGCCTCATTTTTGCCTTCTTATCAGTTGCAAACCCTTGGGCTATGTCAAAGGTTTTATGGGGTTGGGATGGAGCAATAAAAATGATCGCGTTGCAGAATCTCAATCGTGTATGAACCTTTTTCAGAGTAGAACTGTCTTACAAAATACATTCACCGATTGAATGAACGTTACTAATCCTTTAGACAGAGTTTCTACTACTGAGCTATGAACATTAAATCTATCTTGCTACTCCCAGGCGTATTAGCGTTGACTCTTGCGGCTGTGCCTTTCATGCCCGCATTGGCTCAAACCCAGCCTTCTCCTAATCAGTCGGCTCCTTTGAAACGGGGCATGGATCGGTTGAACCTGACGGCTGACCAAAAGACCCAAATGCAGCAAATTCACCAAGCAACAAAGTCTGAAATTTCTGCATACTTGCAATCTCAAGGAATTACGATTCCTGAAGGACAAAAGCCTGGTCAAGGAATGCGATCGCTCAATCTAAGCGACGCTCAAAAAGCGCAGATCAAGTCAATCCGCGAAAAAGGTAAACAACAAGTTCAAGCGCTGTTGACCACGGAGCAAAAAGCCATGATGCAAGAACGTCGCGGCAACATGAAAAATCGTGGGCAGCAACGTCGCCAGTCTCAACCCGGACAGTTCCAACCGGGGCAACCCCCGGTTCAAACCGGAATTTAGCCGATCAACAGAGAATGAGGGATAGTGGTAAAAAGTTGTTAGGGTTGTTCGAGGGGGGCAGGTTTGTCTTATCGCCGATCCTCGACCTCAGACCCCAGACCTCTACTCCCTTTTTCCATGACCCCTGTTCCTGAATTGATCAGACATAGCGAATTGCTCAATCAGTTGGTGCTAAACCGCGCCACGCTGGAGGAGTTTGGGCGGGTAGAGATACTGTGGATGTATCCTCCCGCCCATCGTGTGTTGGGGTTTATTTGTAAATCAGGGTTTTTGGGTAATCAAAAATCGGCGTTTAAGCTAGCCCAAATTGAGGCGATCGGGGTCAATGGTGTTTTGACCCATTCTCAACCCGATGCCACCGATGCCGATCGAGTCCGTCAGCTTGAATCTCTGATTGACTCGGAGGTTTGGAGTATCGGTGGCGAGAAGGTTGGCAGGATTATTGATTGTGTGTTTAATCTGCAAAGTGGGGCAATTTCAGATTATTTGATGGTGGGCGATCGCCTGAGTAAACTGGCGGGCACAATTTACCGTCTGCCCATCAATCGCATCAGTAGTTTAGGGCGGAAACGGGTTCTGGTCAGCGATCGCACCATTCAAGCCTTTCCTCTCTATCGCGAAGGCATTCAACAAAAAATTTCTAAAGCGAGCACCGCTATTAAAGACGACTACACTCAGGTCACTCAGGAATTTAGATCCATTGCCCAGCGCGCCCAAGATACTAGACTGCAAACGACCGCGCAGCTAAAAAATCTGGCAGAGCAGACCAAAGATCGGGCGCACTCATTGGCGGATCAAGCAAAAGAAAAAGCGCAAGCCATTAACGAACAGGTGAGATCAGGGGCAGAAACCTTTGTTGAACAGGCAAAGGAGACGACTGAAAACCTGGTTGAGCGAATTCAGGAGCAAGCTGATAGTTTAGGCGGCGATCGCCCGCGTTGGAACCGATCTTCAGCAAACGCGAAGATTGAAGTAGAGCGTTGGTTTGAAGATGAAGAAGACTTCGCGGCAGATGAGAACGCCAACCCTAATGACTTAATCATTGACGAAATTGAAGATATTTTTGACGAAATTGAAGATATTTTTGGGGTGCCGAGTCATCAAGCCACAAAGGTTCCTGGGGAAGAGGATGCCCCACCTATTCCAGGTGCGTCTTGGATTGAAGATTTGCCTTGGAGTGCCGAAAAGGTTGAGTTTTGGGATGCCAAAGAATTAGAACAGTGGGATGTAGACGATGAGGATGACGATCCTTGGAATATTACTGAATTGCCGCCGCCCACCGATTTAAATATTCCTTTGCTGGGTGCTTCAGAATTTCTAGAAGAAGGGGAAGATTTAGAAGCTGGAAATCTGGAAACTGGAAATCTGGAAACTGAAAATCTGGAAACCGAGAAGTTGAAGCGATCGCCCCTTGATCCATCTGAATCATCCACCTCCAATTCACCTGAAACGGTTCATACTGCAAATGTTGAAGTGGTAAAAGATGAAGGCGAAGAGCGATCGCTCACTCTAACCTCTGAACCTGAACCCAAACAAACTATTGTGGTGGAAGTTGTGAGAGATAAAGATGATGAACCCTGGATTTAATCATCCTTTTCTAGCCTCCTCTCTGTATTTCTTGGCACATCAGCGGTAAATTAGTAACGCGGTGCCTCATACAGTGATCTTGTGATTACCAATCAATCGTCTTTAGTGGAATCGCCAAACAATTTGAGCGTAGGTGATCGGGTGCAAGAGTTTAAGTGGTCGTGGAAGGGACAGCCCATGACTATTGCCTATGAAGTGTTGGGAGAGGGCAGCCCAGTTTTGCTGTTGCCCGCTTTTAGCACCATTTCAAGTCGGGCTGAAATGCACGGTTTAGCCGAGCAGCTTTCCGATCGCTTTCAAGTGTTTGTGGTTGATTGGGTGGGTTTTGGGCAGTCTTCTCGCCCACTGATCGACTATCGCCCAGCGTTGTATCATGCGTTTCTGCGAGACTTTGTGCGATCGATGTTTTCGCAGCCTGTGGTTGCGATCGCGGCGGGTCATTCCGCTGGCTTCATCATGCAACTTGCCCATCAAGATCCCTGTCCCTGGTCTTACGTCATTCTCACCGCTCCCACATGGCGAGGTCCTTTACCAACTATGGGTAACCATCGCTGGTTTTATAAGCGGTTGCAGCAATTGATTGGGCTGCCGATTGTGGGGCAGTTTCTCTATTGGCTCACGACCCTTCCCTGGTTTCTCCGCTGGATGATCAGCCGCCATGTCTATGGCGACTCCAAAAATATTACCCGTGGCTTAGTGGCTGCAAAATGGCGAACGACCCAACAGCGAAACGCCCGGTTTGCTTCTGCTGCCTTTGTGACAGGCGCTCTCGATCCGATTCGGACTCGTCAGGAATTTATTGACTATTTTCAACCGCTGCCTGTGCCCGTCCTTATGGTGATTGGCGAACAAACCCCACCCAAATCTCGCGAAGAAATGGAGTTTGTGGTTCACTTTTCTGGCGTGCAAGTCTACCGAATGCCCGGTTCTTTAGGATTACACGAAGAATACTCCCGCACTTTGATGAGCGGCATCTTACCCTTTTTGACTAAAGTTCTTTCGTGATGGGATCTCTATGAAATTTTCTGCCGTTCTATTAGGGGCGATCGCCTCGGTTGGTTGGGTTACCACAGTTCTCGCTGCTAACCCTGATCAAGTGCAGCAATTGATCAACACTCGCCAATGCGAAAGCTGCCTTTTGACGGGCGCGGTACTCTATAGCTACGATCTGACAGGAGCCAATTTGAAAGGGGCTAACCTCACCTCAGCGGCACTGCAAGGCTCAAATCTCAACTATGCTCTGCTTACCGATGGCAATCTAGAAAAAGCAAATTTGGCGCTGGTTAAGCTGCGGGAAGCCGACCTGAGCGGAGCGAACCTGACTGGAGCCAGCTTGTTAGGAGCCGATTTGACGGGCGCAACGCTAACAGGCGCAAACTTGCAGGGGGCAGTGCTAGAAGGTGCCGACCTGCGGAGAGCCGATTTGAGGGGAGCCAACTTGCAAAAAGCAAATTTATTAAAAGCCCGTATGTCTGGGGCAAAATTAGAGGGCGCAATTTTGAAGGGCGCACGAATGCCGGATGGAACAGAAGCAAAGTAAATCGCATCACTTTCACCAATCCTCTCACACGGTTGTCGCTGGAGTGGTCTACTATAGGCAGTGGTCAACCGCAGCCATGAGGTGGGCATGATTGAAGTGGAGCATTTGAGCAAAATTTACGGCACGGCACCCACGAGCCGTGAAACGATTCCTATGGGAATTGTGGATGTCACCTTTTCGGTAGAACCAGGGGAGATTCTGGGCTTTTTGGGACCGAATGGAGCCGGAAAAACTACCACCATGCGGATTTTGTCGGGCTATTTGCCTGCCACTACTGGAACAGCCAAGGTGGCTGGCTATGAGGTGCATTCTGACTCAATGGCAGTGCGATCGCGAATTGGCTACTTACCCGAAATCCCGCCGCTGTATCCCGATATGACGGTGGAGGGATTTCTTCACTTTGTGGCACGAATTAAGGGGGTAAATGTGGGCGATCGCGCCCCAAAAGTAAAATTAGCGCTAGCGAAAACCAGCCTCACGGAACGACGCACTAGCCTGATTCGTAAGCTGTCTAAGGGCTATCGGCAGCGGGTGGGCATTGCTCAGGCGATCGTTCATGATCCACCGGTAATTATTTTGGATGAACCGACGGTCGGGCTTGATCCGCGCCAAATTATTGAAGTCCGCAATTTGATCAAAAATCTAGCGGGCAATCATACGGTGATTCTCTCAACGCATATTCTGCCAGAAGTCAGCATGACGTGTAATCGGGTTGCCATCATTCATCAGGGGCGCGTGGTAGCGACCAATACCCCAGAGCAGTTGATGGCGCAACGGGTGGGTGGTTCTGGATATGAACTGGAGCTTGAGGGAAGTTGGGAAGAGGCGCAACGGGTGCTGCGATCGGTGGTGGGAGTGCAAGATGCAAAGCGTGTGACGGCTGAGTTGCCAGAGGGATTTTGTCGGGTGCGGGTGGCGGGTGCTGATGGGGCGTTGTTGGGGCGATCGCTGGCGGGGGCGATCGTCGGATCGGGTTTAGGGTTGGTGGAAATGCGGCGGATTCAAGCCAGTTTGGAAGACGTATTTTTGCAATTAACAACGGAGGAGGTCACGATTGATGAACCACAGGTTGATGAACCACAGGTTGATGAGCCACAGGTTGATGAACCACAGGACGAAACAATCAGTGAAATTTAACTCTTACAGGTAGCACCGAATTAATTGCCACTGGGTTTCGGCTTTCCTCAGCCCTCCGTAGTCTGCTCTAGGTGCGTTGCGATTCGACGAACGCGCAGCCGAGCGCGGAACCGAAGCCCACGCAAGGAATTAGCCATTCAGTCTATCTACTAAAAACGAACTAATCGGTATTGTGGAGTGAAACATGGGGTGGCGATGAAAGTTTTAAGTCAGATTCAAATTATTTTTGCGAATATCATGGCAATTTATCGCCGTGAGTTGCAGAGCTATTTTGTCTCGCCGCTGGCATACCTGATTGCGGGGGTGTTTTGGTTGATGGCAGGTTTTTTCTTTGTGGCGCTGCTGCTGGGACCGCAAGGAATTATTCAACAAGCGGCGCAGGCTGATCTCGTGGGGCAGCAGGCAGGAATTCCAGTGCCGCCGGTGGATCTGCCTTACCAGTTTTTGCAGTTTTTCTTGCAGGTTTTGGGGTCGTTATCTCTGTTTATTTTGCCGGTGCTGTCGATGGGGCTGTATGCGGAGGAACGCAAGCAGCGTACCTTGGAGCTTCTGGCAACGTCGCCTATTACCAATTGGGCGATCGCGGTGGGCAAGTTGCTAGCCGTCGTTACCTTTTTTACAACGCTGGTGTTGCCGCTGATGGTTTATCAAGCGATCGCCCTCAACGCTAGCAGTCCGCCGATTGGCATTGCCATCATGCTCTCTGGACACTTGGGGCTGATTTTGCTGGCGGCTGCCATTTTGTCTTTGGGGATGTTTATTTCGTCTTTGACTGATAGCACCATTCTGGCGGCGGTGTTTACCTTTGCGCTGGTGCTATTCCTCTGGGTGATTGACCTGTTGGGTAAGAGCATTGGCGGCTCGATGGGTGACGCGATCGCTTACTTTTCCCTACTCAAGCACTACACGAACTTAGTTCAGGGTATTGTCGATAGCAGTAGCCTGATTGTTTTCGCCAGCTATATCTTCCTCGGCATTTTTCTCACCGCTCAATCGATTGATGGGCTTCGGTTCCAGCGATCGTAAGGGGGAGGAGAAAGTTTTGAGTTTTGAGTTTTGAGTTTTGTAAGTCCTTCGGACTGGCTTTGCCCACGCGTAGCGTCTCCGCAGGCGATATTTTGAGTTTTGAGTTCACTCCCTTGCCCCTCACCCTTCGCTTTTTTATGAAGTCTCTGCGTCCCTTTCTTAAATATTTGCTTTGGTTTGCTCCCATGCTAATAGTGGCGGGGCTGACGGCTGGAGTGGTGTCTGGGACTTGGGGGGCAATTCCGGTGGGAATGATGGTGTTAGGCATGGCGATCGCAGGACTAGGATTACTGGCATTAGGCAGCGCGCCTTCTAACCAACCTGCGTTTTGGCGACGGCGATCGACTGAGGCAGGGGCAAACGCATTGGTGGCAACACTGGCGGTGCTGGTCATTTTGGGGCTGATTAATTTTTTGGGAGCCAAATACATTTGGCGGATAGATTTGACGGAAAATCGGCAGTTTACCTTAGCCCCTCAAACCCAAGAGCTAGTTCGAGGTTTGCAGCAGCCCATCAAAGTGTGGGTATTTGATCCGCAGCAAAATCCGCAAGATCGAGAACTGCTAGAAAGCTACCGACGGCTGGGAACCCAATTTAGCTTTGAGTTTGTTGATCCGCAAGCCGCCCCTGATTTAGCAAAACGGCTTGAAGTGAAAAATATTGGCGAGGTGATTTTAGAGCGATCGCCTAATCAGCGCAAGCAGTTTGTGCAAGCAGTCAATGCTCAAGATCGCTTGTCTGAGGTGAAGCTAACGAACGCAATTGAGCAAAGTATTAGCGATCGCAAATATACAGTCTACTTTTTGCAAGGGCACGGTGAACGGGCGATTGACGGCGGACAGGGTGCCATGGATCAAGCCATAAAGCTGTTGAACGAGAAGAATTTTGTGAGCAAGCCGCTTACTCTCGCCACCAGTCGTGAATTGCCTCTAGATGCCGATATTGTAGTGGTTGCAGGACTGCAAAAGCCGCTGTTAGCCGCTGAAGCCACTGCCCTCAAAACCTATTTAGACCAAGGCGGCAATCTGCTGCTGCTGATTGATCCGACCAGTCCTGACCGCCCACTGGAACCGCTGCTGACGGAGTGGGGCGTGTCGCTGGATAAACGAGTGGCGATCGATGCATCGGGAGGCGGCAAGCTGATCAATCTTGGACCTGCCGATGCACTGGTCAGTCAATTCGGTGATCATCCAATTACCAAAGGTTTACAGGGAAATCTGGCGTTTTTCTCTTTGGCGCGTCCCTTGGGCATTAAAGAAGTAACGGGAGTGAAAGTGACACCGCTGTTATTTACCAATGACAAAAGCTGGGCAGAAAGTAATTTAAAGGCTCAACCGCTGCAATACAATCCGCCCGCTGATCAGCAAGGACCTTTAGTGTTGGGAGTTGCCCTGACTCGCCCCGTAAGGACTCAAAAAACAGCAGAATCTCGCCTGGTTGTGATTGGCAATTCTAGTTTTGTGGCAAATGGCTTGATCGAGCAAGTGGCAAACGGAGATGTGTTTTTCAACTCGGTACGGTGGCTGAGTCAACAAGAGCAGCCTACCTTGGCAGTTCGCCCAAAAGATGCCAAAAACCGCCGAATTAATCTGACGATGCAGCAAGCAAATTTGGCAGGTTGGCTAGCGCTGGCAATTTTACCGCTGTTGGCGTTTGGCACCGCGATCGCGGTTTGGTGGAAACGCCGATAATTAGACTGATCTCGCTTAAGCCGAATGGCTTTCCTCCTTACCGGAAATCGGCGTAAAGCCCTGTGCGTTCACGCCAGGGATATAAGCCAGGGCTGTTGGAGCGGTGAGCGGAAACAGCCAATTATCTAGGAAGCTCACCGAAAATATCCTGGAACCCGGTGGGATTTTGTTGTAGG
>JBGSWI010000120.1:0-27706 GCA_041752515.1 Leptolyngbyaceae cyanobacterium
GTAACCGATGGTAGCGCACATTTTCGGTTTGAAGGCTATGCGTGGTTTTCCACCTCAGCACCTAACCAATACTTTTTCTGGATGACGTATGGAAATAGGCGAATTTCTGGATATTATTCAATTACACATATTCCTCAAAACCGCATCATTGTTTGGATGCCAAGAACTCTTTGACGACTTGTTTTACGTCGCGGAATTCGCCTTCCACTTCGTAGTTCATCCGCTGCATTTCGGTGGCGGTGACGAGACCGCTGAGTTCTTCTAAGGCAGTACGGAGTTTGGGATATTTCTGTAGGGTGGCTTCACGGACAATCGGCACGGCTTCGTAGGGCGGAAAGTAGCGCTTGTCGTCCTTCAGCACCACCAATCCCAGTCGGGCAATTTGTCCATCGGTGGAGTTGCCTGCCACGAGGTCTACTTGTTTTTGGATGAGTGCCCGATAGATTAGCCCTAAATCCATGATTTGCGGGGGTTTGGCAAACTGAAAGTTGTAAGTTTTAGATAAGCCTGCCAGACCATCCTGCCGTTCAGAAAATTCGTAGCCAAAGCCGCCGCGCCATTGTGGGGTAAACTGTGCCGCTTGGGAGAGGGTTTGAATGTCGTCTCGTTTGGCATCGTCGCCGCGAATGATGATGGCGAAGGTGTTTTCAAAGCCCAAACCGGGCATCACCGTCAGGTTGAATTTTTGGGCATAGCCGTCTTTTAACTGCTGAAACAGCGCTTTGGGTTCCGAGGGAATCGGCTGATTTTCAAACAGTTTGCTAACGGTGGCGGCGGTTCCGGTGTATTCCACATAGGCATCAATTTTGCCGTTAATGATCGCCTGATGACACACATAAGAACCACCCAATCGGGGTTTGCGATCGACCTTCAAACCTGCCTTATTTTCAATCTGTTGCGCCAACAGTTCACCCAAAACATCCTGCTCGGTGAAGTCTTTGGAGGCAACGATAATGTCACCACCGCCGCTGTTACTGAGGTTGGGCTGACAGGCAGCGATCGCCCAGATCAACATCACCAACACTATCGAAAAAATAACCGGATATCGCTTCACAGAGTTTTCTCAAAAGAAGATTTTAACGGACGTAGAGTCTACATTGCCTGATTCAACCAGAACCTGCAATCTCAGGCGGTTATTTTGCAGATCAACGCCTGCGCTAAGCTGAATTGGTTGCCTGTTTAGCCGTGGGTGCGATCGCATCTGCCTCCTTCATGTCCCTAGAAAACCCTTCAGAGTCTTGGTCAACCGCACTCCAGCTTGATAATCCACAAATTTGGATTCAGGCAGCAGGGCGATCGCTGTGTCAGGTCGCGTCCGGCTTGATTTACTTCTACATTCCGCTGGTGTTTGTCAATCAGGTGGGGCTATCGGCAACCTCCGTCGGCTTGAGCGTCGGCATTAGCTCCCTGGCTGGCATCGCCGGACATCTGCTCGGCGGAGCGCTGGCAGATTCTCCCCGATTGGGGCGCAAAGCCACCCTGTCTCTCTCTGCGGGGCTGGGGGTTGTAGTGTCTTTAGTGTTGGCGTTTACTCAAACCCTGCCCATGCTGATTGCCGCAAGTCTGTTGCTAGGGCTAAGCGTGGGCTTTTACTGGACGGCGGCAGACGCGGCAGTGATGGATGTGACCCTGCCCGAAGAGCGCCATCAAGCGTTTGCGATCATGAGCGTGGCGGAAAACCTGGGCGTGGGGATTGGCGTGTTAGGGGGTGGCGTGCTGCTGACGATCGCCAATCAGCAACATAAACTACTATTTCTAGGCTGTGGGCTGATTTTTCTGCTGTTTTTAATCTTAGTGCAAACCGCGATCGCTGAAACCCAACAGTCCAACTCCGAAACTCATTCGCCGGTTCAAGGATTTTTGGTCGCTCTCAAAGACAAAGCATTGCTCATGTTTATTCTGGCAAATGTTCTATTCACTACCTATGTAGCCCTGGTTACTACGACGGTTCCTCTTTATTTCACCAACTTTATTCCCGCGATCGGCAACCCTTCCAATCCGTCTCTTGCCAGCACAGCCAGCCTATTTACCTGGTGCTACATTGGCGTGGGTGCCCTAGCCCAACTGCCGATCGCCCAGGCGTTCAACGCCATTCCCCGCGTTCGCGTGTTGATGATCGCCATGCTGCTTTCTAGCTTCGGGTTTTGCTTGTTATGGGTGACTGGCACGGTTGCAGCTTATCAATATTGGACTGGCGTAGCGGCTTTTTGTGTCATGGCGATCGCGTCGGTCACGTATAAACCATTTGCCGCTGCGATCGTCTCAGAACTCGCGCCAGAAAACCTGCGGGGTGCCTATGTGGCGGTCAGTTCTCAATGTTGGGCGATCGGCTATTTTGTCGGTCCCTTACTTGGCGGCTGGGCAATGGATCAGCCCGCCAACATCGCCCATAATTTTTGGCTAGCAGTCGCCGCCAGTACCAGCGTTGGGCTACTCGTGTTGCGCTTGTTTGAAACCCAACGAAACAAGCTAGACATGAAAAACGAATAAAATAGTCAATCCGCTACAGCGCCTCCCAAAAAGTCGATGTAGAGTTAAAAAGAGATTTATTGAGGAGTAAAACGGATTGGAAGCGGTTGATATCGCCATTGTGGGGGCAGGCATTGCCGGGTTGACCTGCGCTCAACAGTTACAGCAGGCAGGCTACCGAGTGGCAGTGCTAGAAAAATCTCGCGGAGTCGGGGGACGGTTGGCAACTCGTCGGTTGCCCCGCGATCGCGCCGATTATGGCACCTGCTATCTCTCGCCCAAAGGGGAATTGTTTAGCGAGTTGATCGCGCATTTATTCAAGCGAGATGTAGTGCAAGTTTGGACGGATACGGTGCATACGCTGAAGGGCGATCGCACTCTAACTTCATCCGATCCTGATCGCATCCCTCGCTATGTTGCGCCCGACGGCATGAGCGCGATCGCCAAATATCTAGCAACGGGACTCGATATTCGATTGAGTCAGCGTGTGATTCGATTAGAGCCAACTCCTGAACAGATCTGGAGTTTAACTATCGAGAATACTCAGCCAGAAGCCGCAGCTATATCCACATTAAGAGCCAGCGCTGTGGTGGTTGCCATTCCTGCGCCTCAAGCGGTCACTTTATTGGAACCGCTCGAAAAAACCATTGTTTCCACTGAATTGATCCAACTACTGCGATCGGTCGAATTCGATCCCTGCATCGCAGTCATGGCAGGTTATCCAGAAGATTGCTTGCAACAGTGGCGGTCAAAGTATGTCGATGTGAAGGCGATCGCGGTTCAACATCCCGATCTGGGCTGGATTGGGCTAGACAGCAGTAAGCGACGCACGGCTTCCCAGCCGATCTTTGTCGTGCACAGTACCGCTGCCTTTGCCCACTCGTTTTTAGACACTGCCGATCTGTCTCCGGTGGGACAAAAACTCTTGCAATCTGCCGCCGAATTACTGCTTCCCTGGCTGGCAAACCCCGAATGGATGCAGGTGCATCGCTGGCGCTACGCCTTTGCCGCTCGTCCATTGGGCGATCGCTACTGGTCGGCTGCAACAACCGCGCCCTTAATGTGTGCCGGGGATTGGTGCGGCGGAATGCGGGTCGAAAGCGCTCTGTTGTCTGGGCTAAAAGCGGCAGCGTCTCTTAATCAGCAACTGGGCGATCGCACGATTGCTACCCCTCGATTTTGGCAAGCGATGTAGCTTGAGCAACCGACTATTTCCGGCGGGAAGCAAGCGCTGATTTTGAATCCTTCTTATGGTTGAGAACAGCGATCGCAGGTATCGTTAAGCTTAAGTAGTTCAACAGTTATTCAGCACTCCATCATGGCAAAACAAAACAATCAAGTTAATTTTTTCCTGCGATATCTTTCGACTGCTCCTGTTCTCGCAGTGGTTTCAACATCCGTCGCATTTTCTACGTGGGCAGTCATCAATTACTTTTTTCCAGATTTGCTGTTCTACCCCACGCCATAAAGCGATTTTTAGTCAAGCTTTTACCGTTTAAGATTGTGCCCTGGGGTGATATCGTTTTGAGTTTTGTAAGTCCTTCGGACTGGCTTTGCCAACGCGTAGCGTTGACCCAGGAGATATTTTGAGTTTTGAATGGTAGAAGCTTTACTCAGCTACGGTTTCAAGATCAGATCTGTCGTATCCTCCGTTTAAATTGGTATGAGATTGCGCCCTGAGCGAAGCCGAAGGGCGCAATCACTTAATGAATTGAGCGAAGCCGAAAATACAGACTATGCCTGCTTGATTTTGTTTAAGAGCGCGATCGCGGCTGATTGAAATTAAGTTTCGCGCGGAGTTCACCTTTAATTCGGCTCAAAATCGAGTCTTCATCCAGGGACGCAAGAATACGGGTGACCACGGCTTTGGGTCCATCAACTCCCCAAGAGGCATCGTTGACGAGGTAGGTTTTAGTCACCTGACCGATCGCGTAGGTCGAAACGCCTGCCACGCCTGCCTGAGTCACTGCCACTGATGCATAAGCCGCTAGCGACAATCCTCCGGTTGCGGGAGCCGACAGCCCCAGCAAGCCCTTGAGCGAACTCAAGCCCAGGTTGGCAGCTAGTTCACTGGCGCTAATACCACCCATCGTCAGGGCGATTTTTTTCAGCAGCGCTAAGGCTCCGGGTTGGGTCATCGGAATGCCGTAGAGTTTGGACAGCGCTAAGATTAAGGCGACATCAATCACTGCACTGCTGAGAATATCCACGATCGTGATTGGATTGAGCGCGATCGCCACCGCCTTCGTCATCACCGCATTCCAAATAATCTGATTGGCGCTTTGCTCCCGGATCGCCATTTTGCGCTCCACCAAGCGATCGTTGACATCATCGGCAAACAGCAGCGAATTGACCGCCACGAGCGATTTGCCTTCCCGATCCAAAATTTCGAGGATTTTCAGCTTTAAATCCTCCACTTGAGGCGTTCCGGCGCTAAGCTGAGCCGCCACCCGACCATCAGCACGACGCACTGCTTTTGCTACCAGTGGAGATGCCGCCGCCATCACAATCTCATCCGGTGAGAGCAGTTCTTTCACCCGCTCATCCCGAATTTTGTGATAGATCATTTGGCGATCGACATCGGGGTATTGGTCAATCTTGTTGAATACCAAAATGATCGGCTTGCTGGCAGTCCGCAAAGCTGATAGCGCCTGATACTCTACCTTGGTCATGTCTCCCGCAATGATAAATAGGATCAGGTCGGCTTGTTGGGCAACCTGTCGCGCCAAGGCTTCTCGCGCTTCTCCATCCACTTCATCAATACCAGGCGTGTCGATCAACTCAATCTTAGAGTTGTCGATCGAGTGGATCATCACCCGCGTCAAGGATTGCTCGCTGCCCGCGATCGCTTCGTTTGCCACAACCCAGTGGGCAGTTTGGCGAATCTGGGTGACTCCATGAATCGCCCCCGTCTCAAACACCGTCTCGCCCAGCAGCGCATTCAACAGGGATGATTTACCGCGTCCCACCATGCCAAACGCCGCAATGTGAACAATCTGGCGATCGAGCTTATCCAACATCGATTCTAGCCCGGTGATTTCGGGTTCTAATCCCTGCCGCTCTTGAGTCGTCAAATCCAATCCTGCTACCAAATCCCGCAGAGCAGTTTGCGCTTGCCGATAGTTAAGCTCGCCTTGAATAGTGTCAAAGCTGTGAATGGCTTCATCTAACTCTTGATCAGTCAAGGATGAAGCGTGATTTAAATGAGGTGAGTCAGGCATGGAACAATGGAGAAGAGGGCGCGATTCGTGAAACGTGAGCGAAGCTTTTTATAGGACTCCCTACGGGAATTGCAGTTTGTACAATTTTCTTCCATCCTAATAACTTACTTGTCGTTTTAGGTTAATGTTGACTGAATAGGGCTGCCTGCGGTAATGAATTGCAATTTGTGCCGAAAAGTGAGCGCAAAGGAGGCAGGCGTAAACCGATAGATGGCACATTTTAAGAGGACTTCAATTAAGAGGACTTCAAAACTCGCAATCGAGCGAGTGATGGCTAACGATTTTGAAACGAATCATCGCGCTCGCAAAATTAACGAGGTTTTTGATGGAACTTCAAGAAAAAATTAAGCGGCAACGAGTTCAGCATATTGTGGAAAGCTATCATTTGGATGCAGGTGCTGAATCTTTTCAAATAGAGCTAGAAGCTCTGTTAGTTAACTATTCAACACCTTTGGTCGAATTGGCGCTAGTTGAAACGTTGGTTGCCCATTGGCTAAAGGTGCCTCTGTTGCGCGGTCAAGATTTTTTGGCAGAGGTGAGCAGTCTATTAAACGAATGGGAACATCGCATTTTTTGCACTGAAGCGGGTGATGATCAGGCGATCGCGTGTGTGACCGCTGCCCAGTTTCATCAAATTACGGGCTTAGATCCTACGCCGATTTTTGGCGCTCCAGCCAGATCTTCAGTGCCTGTCAGCAAGTCTATTGGTTAATGACTGGTTAACGAAATCTAATGAATCAGCTTACTTAAGGGGTTGGTAGTCATGTCTAAATCTTCGGTAGGCGATTTTTCAATGGGCGGCTTTTCAGTGGGCGATCGGGTGCGCCTCACCAGCGCTCCACCTTATGTGAAGACCGCCGACCCGATGCCGACCCTGCGATCTGCTGATTTGATCGAGATCGGTGAAGAAGGCATTATTCTCGATCGCCGCCCTGGCAACTATTGGAGTGTGCGCTTCACTCATGGAGCCTTTTTGCTAGATAGCCAATATCTGGAACGGCTGTAGAGTTCCGTGGAAACCGCGATCGCGATTCCCAAAAAGCCATCAAACACTAGTTTGGGTGATTTCTCTTGATGCAAAGTTTAAATGCATTGCTGAAGCCCCACAACGTTTCTATCAACGATTTATGTAAATCTGCCCCAACTTTGTTATCAAAAAAACACAGTTAGGGCAGAATAGCTATGCCAGTACGGGGTTATTCGCCATGCCAGACACCGCAGGAAACTCTTTAGCCACAGCCACGTCGCTAAAGCTCCTTTCCACATCCCAGAGCTTCCAAGATCTCGTCACACCTGCCGCCAATGATTTCTACCGCTTTTCTCTAACCACCCAAAGTAGTTTTAATCTTTCCCTCACGGGGCTAGATGCTGATGCAAATGTTGCATTATTAGACAGTACGGGCAGCTTAGTTACGGTGGATGGAGTCGATCTGCGATCGACCAACCAGGGTCGATTTGCTGAATCAATTAACACCGTTTTAGACCCTGGTGTTTACTACATCCAGGTAGCACCGGAAGCGGCAACTCCCGTGGCAAACTATACCCTGACCGTATCTGGAAGCAGCAAGCTCGAGTCCACCGATCTGATTTGGCGCAATATTACTACTGGTGAAGATGTTTTTTGGGGATTAAACGCAGCCTATCAGCTAGCCACTTACGATAGCTTACTCACTATTAAGCCTCTAGATTGGAGGATTGTTGGCACTGGCGATTTTAACTACGACGGGCAATCCGATATTCTTTGGCGTTATGGGTCTCTGGGTCAAACGGTTATTTGGCTGATGGATGGGGTGGACTTAATTGGATATGCCGAACTGCCCCAAACAAAGGGTGCTGCTTGGTCCGTGGGCAGCATTGCAGACTTCAATGACGACGGGCAGAATGACATCTTGTGGTACAACAGCGCGCTTGGGCAGCTTGATATTTGGGCAATGAAAGGAGTTGATTTTGTCTCCAGTATTCCCCTTGCGGCAACTCAAAGCGCGCCGACTTGGAGCATCGGTGGCGTAGGCGATTTCAACGGTGATGGTAATGCCGATATTTTATGGCGAGACAACGCTAGGCAACTGAATGAAGTGTGGTTGCTCAATGGAACCAGCTTGATTTCTAAGGCACCGATTGATTTAAACCTTGCTGGTAATTGGTATGTTACGGGAGTTTCAGACTTTAACGGTGATGCAAAGCCTGATATTCTTTGGCGAGATTATTCGGCTACTGGCAGGAATCAAATCTGGCTCTTAGATGGGTTAACGCTTTCTTCATCCATTGAATTGCTACCAGTCACCACTGGAGGATGGATATCGTCTCCCTATAGCCTTTATGAAACGCCTGACCTGCTTGATATTGCCGGAAACACGATCGCAACGGCGTTTAATTTAGGAACTGGTTTGGGGCAATCGGCAACTTATCGCGATCGCGTGGGTGGAGCCGACCCCAATGACTACTACCGCTTTGACATTACCAATACCACTCAAGTCAGCCTGCTTCTGTCTGATCTTACAGGCAACCTAGATCTGCAACTGTTTGATAGTACTGGCAACACGATTTTGGGTAGCTCCGCTCAAAGTGGGCTTAGCTCGGAGTCAATCATTCGCTCGCTCTCAGCCGGAACCTATTATGTGCGCGTTTTCCCGGCGTTGGGTACAGCGGAAAGTAGCTATACCTTATCGGTTAACATTAGTAGCGCTCCGGTTCTAGTCAGCAATAATCCGCTGACGCTAGATGAAGAAGGCTCTGCGATTATTCAAAATTCTTTGCTGCGAGTCACAGACAGCGACACTCCCGATAGCCAACTGGTTTATACGGTGGGCAATGCAACCACGAATGGGAACCTGTTGATTAATGGCATCACCGCAACCGCTGGCACTACGTTTACGCAGGTTGACTTGGATGACCCTAGCCAGGTGAGATATGTTCACAATGGCAGTGAAACCACGAGCGATCGCTTTAGCTTTAGCGTTTCTGATGGCACAGGCAGTAGCGTTGACACTCAAACCTTTAGCATTCAGGTGAATCCGGTCAATGATGCCCCGATTCTTACCGCAAATAATGGCATAACTCTATCTGAAGGAGATAGCACAATTCTCACTCCGGTGATGCTGCTGATTTCAGATGTGGATAGTCCGGCGGTCAGTTTGCAGTATTCCCTCAGCGGTGCGCCCACTAACGGAACGCTGTTGTTAGCAGGCACGGCAACCAACACCTTTACCCAAAACGATATTTTTAACGGGTTGGTTCGCTATCAGCACAATGGCAGTGAAGTCCCTTTCGATCGCTTCACCTTTACCGTCAGCGATGGCGCAATTCTGTTGCCGGGTTCCAACGTCTTTAGCATTGCGGTGCTACCGGTGAATGATGCCCCAGCATTGTCTATCAATACCGCACTGACCTTGAGTGAGGGCACGAGTGCGGCAATTACATCTAGCCTCCTGTTGGTGACTGATGCAGATGGTCCGGTTCCGGTGGCTTACACCCTTGGCAGTAGCCCTGTTAATGGAGTGTTGAAACTGGGCGCTGCCACCCTTCAAGCAGGGCAAACCTTTACTCAACTGGATATTACCAATGGTCAGTTGACCTACCTTCACAATGGCGGCGAAACCACCAGCGATCGCTTCCAATTCACGGTCACCGATGGACTGGGTGCAACCTCCGCCGCGACGACCTTCAGCATTGCGGTGTTGGCAATCAATGATGCGCCCGTTCTCAACGCACCTGGCAGTCTCTTGATCGATCAAAACACGAACACGCTCATATCAGGCATTCGCCTCACCGATGCAGATCTAGGAGATAGCGATGTTACGGTTTCCCTGTCTGCCACCAGTGGATTGTTGAGCTTGGGGCGTACCGCTGACGTAACCTTTCTTACGGGCGACGGCATTCAAGATTCGATCATTTCGTTCCGGGGTCGGCAAGATGTGGCAAATTTTGTCTTGGAATCATTGATTTATCGCAGCACGAGCGCATTTGAAG
The DNA here is from genome assembly GCA_041752515.1 of Leptolyngbyaceae cyanobacterium. Classification (GTDB taxonomy): domain Bacteria; phylum Cyanobacteriota; class Cyanobacteriia; order Leptolyngbyales; family Leptolyngbyaceae; genus ULC077BIN1. The sequence continues at coordinate 9,660 of JBGSWI010000120.1, forward strand.
GCACCGATGTTGTTAGCGTTGCGGTCAACGATGGCGGCAACTTTGGCTTAGGTGGCGTGAAAACTGATTCTAAAAACATCACGTTAACAGTGGCAGGGGTGAATGATGCTCCGGTGATCACTGCGCCCGCGCTGCAAATCCTCAGTGAAGATGTAACTTCGCCCATTAACGGCATCAGTATTGTCGATATCGATGCAGGACTAAATCCGCTAACCGTCGGCTTATCGGTGGTCTATGGGTCGCTAACTTTGGGTTCTACTGCTGGGCTAACCATCACCACCGGAACGGGAACGCTCAACAAAAACCTGGTGTTTAGCGGCTCTCAAGGGGCAATCAATACCGCTTTGGCAGGGCTGACTTATTTAAGCGATCGCAACTATAACGGCTCCGATCTGCTCACGATGAATGTCAGCGACAATGGCTTTACGGGCAATGGCATTCCACTATCTGCCTCGAAACTAATCAATCTCACTATCAATCCGACGAATGATGCCCCTGTAATTACAGTGCCCTCTAGCCAATTCATCACGGAAGGAACAGATTTACGAATTTCGGGCATTAGCATCACAGATGTCGATGTGAATAATGGCAACTTAACCGTGGCGGTGTCTGCGGTTAGTGGTCTCTTATCGTTGGAGTCGTTGAATGGGCTGACTTTTACCACAGGCGATGGCACTCAAGATAGTACTCTGATCTTTCAGGGTACGCAGTCAGCGGTGAATGCGGCATTGAGTGCGCTCACCTACCGTGCCAATGTGAACTTTGGCGGGGCTGACACGATCGCGGTGAGTGTGACCGATGGGGGCAACAGCGGGACGGGCATTTCCCTGAGCGATTCTAAATCCATTGCGGTGAACGTACTGGGGATCAATAATCCGCCTGTGATTACTTTGCCTACGGGCACGCTAGCCGTTGACTCTGGAACTAACTTAACGATCGCCGGCTTGAGTGTCAGTGACCCCGATGCGGGCGGGGGGGGATTGTCGGTGACGTTGCTGGCTGACAATGGGGTATTGTCCCTGCGATCGCTCTCTGGCTTGCAGTTTACCCAGGGAACGGGCACTCAAAACAACCGGATTACCTTTACAGGCTCCAGCGCCGCGATTAACGATGCTCTCAGCCAAGTAACCTATCGCAGTTATGCAGGCTTTACCAATGCGTTTGATCGCATCACCCTCAGCGTTAACGACAACGGCAATACGGGCATTGGCGTACCGCTATCGGATACCAAAACGCTGCTGGTGAATGTGGGCAATGCGGTGAATCTGCTGCCTGTTGCCGCCACTGACAGTTTCACGGTTGCGGAACGGGGAACCTTGCTGGGCACGAGCGTTCTTGCCAACGACAGCGACCCCGATTTCACCCTGCCCTTGACGGCGCAATTGATCAGTCCGCCCTCCAATGCTGGCTCGTTTAACTTCAATCCCAATGGCACCTTTACTTATATCCCCACCGCCAACTTTAACGGTTTCGACACGTTTAGCTATGTGGCGCGAGATGTGCTGGGCGGCACTTCTAACACGGCGATCGTGGTCATCAATGTCACCTCGGTGAATGACTTGCCTGTGGCGATCGCCGATAGCTTTACGGTGCTTGAAGACCAGATTGTTAGCGGGAATGTGCTAACGAACGATAGCGATGCAGATCATCCAACCTCGACGCTGACCGCGCAGATAATCAGCAATCCTGCGAATGCTGACAGCTTTAGCCTTAACCCGGATGGCAGCTTTAGCTATACGCCCAAGCCAAACTTTAATGGCATAGATCGCTTTACCTATGTGGCGATCGATCCGCTGGGTGGGGCTTCTAATACGGCGATCGTTTCACTCACCATTACCCCTGTCAACGATGCGCCCGTTGCCGTCAATGATGGCGTTTATACCGCCAGTGCAGGCGGTACCCTCACGGTTTCCTCCACCAACGGCATTTTGCGAAACGATACCGATGTGGAAGGAACCGCCCTGACCGCAACCCTGGTCACTGCTCCCACCAATGGCACCGTTAGCTTGAGCGGGGATGGCTCCTTTGTCTATCGACCCACGGGCACCTTTGCCGGAACCGATGTCTTCACCTATCGCGCCAGTGACGGTAGCCTAGCCTCTAACCTGGCAACCGTCACCCTGTCGGTGGGTGCCAATAACGCGCCGATCGCCCAAGCCGATCTGTTCACCGTCGCAGAAGATAGCTTATTGACCACGGGCAACGTTTTAACTAATGACAGCGACAGCGACGGCAACATTCCGCTGACTGCCAGCGTGATTGCGGCTCCAACCAATGCCCTTTCCTTCACCCTGCGACCCGATGGCAGCTTTAGCTATCAGCCCACGCCCAACTTCAGCGGCTTGGATACCTTCACCTACAGCGCGATCGATCGCTTAGGGGCAGTCTCCAGTGTGGCGATCGGTACGATCAGCGTCACGCCTGTGAATGATGCTCCGGTTGCGGTGAATGATGTCTATAGCGTCAACACGACGGCATCCATCAGCCAGACGGCACCGGGCGTGTTAGCCAATGATACCGATATCGACAGTGCTAGCCTGACGGCGGTGCTGGTCTCGAACGTGCAAAATGGTACACTCAGCCTCAGTGCCGATGGCTCCTTTACCTATCAGCCCAATACTGACTTTTCGGGCAGCGATCGCTTTACCTACGTTGCCAACGACGGTAGTTTAGATTCAACGACTGCAACGGTGAATCTGTTTGTGACGACTGCCACCACTACGGTCAACGTGGCACCTGTGGCAACTGCCGATCTGTTCACCACGGCAGAAGATACCCTGCTAACCACGGGGAACGTTTTAACCAATGACACCGACAGCGACGGCAACACGCCCCTGACCGCCAGCGTAATTGCGGCTCCAGCCAATGCCCTATCCTTTACCCTCAATCCAGACGGCAGCTTTACCTATCAACCCATTCTCAACTTTAATGGCACCGACACTTTTACCTACGCCGCGATCGATCGCTTAGGGGCAGTCTCCAGTGTGGCGATCGCCACCTTCAGCGTCACGCCCGTCAATGATGTGCCACTCGCCAACAATGATGCCTACAGCGTGGCACCGAGCGGCAGCCTAAACATAACGGCGCTCGGCGTTCTATCGAACGATACCGATGTAGAAGGTAGCCCCTTAACCGCCAGTTTGGTCACGGCTCCCAGCAGCGGCACATTTATTCTGAATCCCGATGGCTCGTTCAACTACGCGCCTCAAGCGGGCTTCTCTGGAAATGTCAGCTTTACCTACGTTGCCAGCGATGGCGTATCGGTTTCTAATACCGCGATCGCGACCATTTCTGTCTCCTCCAATGCGCCACCCGTCGCGGCTCCAGATTTGTTCATCGGTGCCGCAAACACCCTACTGACTACGGGCAATGTATTAACTAACGACACGGACACCGATGGCAACATTCCGCTGACCGCTAGCGTAGTAACGCTGCCGACCAACGCGCTCTCCTTCACCTTGAATCCAGACGGTAGTTTTAGCTATCAGCCCACTCCCAATTTCAGCGGCTTGGATACCTTCACTTATACCGCGATCGATAGCTTAGGGGCAGCTTCCACTGTGGCGATCGCCACCTTCAGCGTTACGCCTGCCAATAATGCTCCGGTTGCCCTCAACAATGCCTACACCGTTAATGCAGGTAGCCCGCTTAATATTACGCCCCTCGGCATTCTGACCAATGATACTGATGTGGAAGGGAATAGCCTCACCGCTAGCGTCGTTGCCAATCCGCTCAGTGGCTCCCTGGCACTCAACCGGGATGGTTCATTTGATTACACGCCCAACCCAGGATTCTTTGGCAGCGATCGCTTTACCTATGTTGCCAACGATGGGCAGCTAAACTCCAACACTGCCACCGTCAACATTCAAGTGAATGCTATTCCAGTTGCTCTGCCCAATACCTATACTGCTGTGAGTGGGGCTTCCTTGGCGATCGCCACTATCGACGGGGTTTTGCAGAATGACACTGATGCCGATGGCTCTCCGCTCACCGCGAGTCTGGTAGTCAATCCCAGCAAGGGAACGTTAAGCCTCAATGCCGATGGCTCTTTTATCTACGCTTCCACGGCGGGCAGTTCTGGTGTTGATACTTTTGTTTATCAAGCAACCGATGGCTTCGCAGCATCGACCCCGACCACCGTGACCCTGAGCCTGCAAGCCAACTCAGCCCCCATTGCCAGCAACGATTTCTACCAAGCATCTACCGACGGCACGCTTGAAATAGATGCGTTTATAGGAGTGTTGAGCAATGACACTGACGCTGAAACTGCTCCATCTGCGCTAACTGCAACGTTGGCAACGGGTGCACAAAACGGCACGGTGACGCTCAACTCCAATGGGTCATTTGTCTACCGTCCAAATTCTGGCTATCAAGGACTCGATCGCTTTACCTATCGCGCCAGCGATGGCTTGGCAACATCGGGCTTAGCGACGGTTTCCCTATCGGTATCGCCCAACACGCCCCCGATTGTTCAAAATGATAGCTATCAGGCTGCCAGCGGTGTCGCCTACAACCAATCTTTAATCCTTCAGAGTGTTTTGGCGAACGACAGCGATGCGGACAACAATCCTCTAACTGCCAGTGTGGTTTCTAATCCAGTGAATGGGGCACTCACACTGAATCCGAATGGCACGTTTGTTTACACTTCTAATGTGGGCTATCAGGGCACAGACCTCTTCACCTATCGGGCGTTTGATGGACTTGCCAGTTCAACGGCAACCGTGTCGATTTCGGTGAGGCTCAATACACCGCCTACCGCCCTACCCGATACCTACACCGCGATCGCCGGACAAACCCTAAACGCTACGGCTCCTGGGCTGCTGATCAACGACACCGATGCGGAAGATCCGATTTCAGCCCAACCCGTTTCTCAACCCACCCAAGGCACTCTGATTAGCTTTAATGCCGATGGATCTTTTGTTTATGTTCCCAATGCGGGTTTTACCACGGGAACGGATTTCTTTACCTATCAAGTCACCGATGGCTTTTTTAACACGGCTCCCGCTACCGTCACCATTAATGTTTCTCCGTTAACCGCCGTTAATGATACCTACAGCGTTAACCGCGACAATTTGATTATTGCTCCTCAAACCTTAGGCGTGTTGGCAAATGATCTGGCTCCCAATTCTACGGTCGCCTTGGTTAGCAATCCCACTCAGGGTTCCCTCAGCCTCAGTTCAGATGGTTCTTTTGCTTATACCCCCAATGCTGGCGTAACGGGAACGGATACCTTTACCTATCGGGCAACGATTGGCGGCAACAGTTCAACAGCGATCGTCACCATCAACATTAATGCCACTAGCGCTCCGCCCACGGCTCAAAACGATTCTGGCTACGTGGTTTCTACTAACGGCACCTTAAACGTAACTGCCGCTGGTGTGTTGGCAAATGACACAGACCCCGATGGAGATGTGCTTCGAGCAACCTTAGCCACAGCGCCTACGAATGGCAGTGTTGTTCTCAATGCAGACGGCTCTTTTAGATATGTTCCTACGGTGGGCGTGGTGGGTTCCGATACGTTCACCTATCGGGCAACGGACGGAATTAACCTTTCGACTCCGGCAACGGTGGTGATCACCGTGGGAGGGGTAAATGCTGCGCCTGTCATTGTTCTACCCGGCAGTCAACTCACGCCCCGCAATACGGATCTGCTGATTCCATCGGGTCTTCGCATTAGCGATGTGGATGCGGGTTCAAACTCAGTCACCGCTACCCTCACGGCGACAAATGGCACGCTGACGTTAGGCGGTATTGCCGGATTGACCTTTACCACAGGTGATGGCACAGCCGATACGACGATGACTTTCACCGGGGCGATCGCAGCCATCAACACCGCATTAACCAATCTCAAATTCACCCCCACTAACAACTTCATCGGCGCGGCTCAAATCGGTTTAGCCGTAAATGACGGTGGATTTACAGGAACGGGAGGCGCACAAACCGGCAGCGGGACTGTTTCCATTAACGTATCGTCCGGCGCAGCGCTGGTGAAAAACATCAGCCCTTCTACAACCAGTTCTAACCCTGCCAACTTGGCAGCAGTCGGCGACCTGCTTTACTTTGCCGCCGACGATGGCACCACGGGCAACGAACTTTGGAAGAGTGACGGCACCTCAGCCGCGACCTTTTCTATTGCAGATATCAACCCCGCTGGCGCTGCCTCCTCGCCCAACGACTTTACAGTAGTGGGCAACACGGTCTATTTCGCCGCAAACAACACCCTCACGGGGAGAGAATTGTGGAAGACAGACTTGGCAGGCACCTCCATCACCCTAGTCAGCGATCTGCGATCGGGAACATCAAGCTCTAACCCCAGCAGCCTGGTAAATTTCAACAACACGCTGTTCTTCCAGGCGAATGATGGCACTGGTAGTGCCATCTTCAGGATTGATAGCAGCGGCAATCCGGTGAAATTAGTGGCATCGCCTAGTTACACCGTTCCAGGCAATTTGAAGGTCGTTGGAAATACCCTATATTTCACCGCCAATAGTGCGGCGCAGCTTTGGAAAACAGATGGAAACAGCGGCAACACTGTGCTGGTGAAAGATTTGGGTGCTGGTGCCCAGATTCAAAAGATAACGGCAGTGGGGAACACCGTGTTCTTTACCGCCGTTGATAGCAGCGGCACAGAACTATGGCGCAGCGATGGCACGGGGGCTAACACGGCACGAGCCGCAGACCTTAACCCCGGTAGCGCTAGTTCCACTCCTAGTAATTTGGTGAGTGCCAATGGATCGCTCTACTTCTTTGCGCGAGATGCAGCGGCATTTAAACTGTGGCAAAGTGACGCGGCGGGTACGGTGACGTTAGTTGCAACGTTACCTTCGGCTAGCCAACCGCCTAACAATCTGGTGGCGATCGGCTCCAAGCTATTTTTTACCGTAGATGTGGGAACATCGGGAAGCCCCGATCTGCAACTCTGGTCAAGTGATGGAGTCTCGACGGCGGCGGTGGTGAGAGATATTAATGCTGCTGGCAATGATACGGTGGCATCGTTGACCAACTTCAACGGATCGCTCTACTTTACGGCAAATGATGGCACTGGCAGCAAGGTCTTCCGCAGCGATGGCACTGCGGCGGGAACGGTGGCGGTGAGTGGCAATTTTTCATCCACTCCGACTGGGCTGACGGTGGTGAATGGCAAGCTATTCTTTGCCGCTAGCGATGCCACCAATGGAACGGAGCTATGGGCGGTGCAATAACTCTTTGTGCAAGCTTACAAATAGTTTAAGCAGGGTTCAGGTACAAGCCAGAGTTCGCCCGATCGAAAGCGATCGCGCTCAAACCATCGGGCGGTGATGTTCTCAACCGAACCATCGGCAAATACCAATTCTTCCAATTGGTAAAATCTTGGATCAACAAAATCAGCGCGATAAAGCTGAACGATTTCATGAAACGGAATGCCGCCATACGTAAAAATATTTTCGGCGCAGCCGAGGTATTGAATATTGGTGAGTTCTGCCTGAATTTCTTCTTGAAATTCTCGCTGAAGGGCTTCCAAGCTAGTTTCGCCAAACTCAATTCCGCCACCTAAGGCTCGGTGAAACGTCTTTTGTTTGTATGGATCGTAGCCCTCATAGACAAACACGCGATCGCCCTGAAAAATCAACCCCAACGCCACCGCCCGAATTGCCGAATTCCCCATTGTCTCGTGCCTTAGTTATATTGACTCTCGAACATCAGATCCGATCGGTGGCTTTCACCCGTTTGCCAATCTTCATTTTCTCCCCCAATAATCACCTGCTCAATCGTGACAAAATCCTTACTAAATTGGCGGAGTGAATTAATCAACACATCTATTGCGATCGCGTCACTGGTGCCCAAATCAAACCAGCAGCGCGCCCAGCCGCCTTCATATTCCACATCGCCCATGTTGTGCATCAATGCCAGAAGACTCGTTTCGGCAACATCTTCGTCATAATCCATGTAGCCAATTTCTAGCCCCACTTCTTGCACCTGCATATTTTCAGCATTAAAACCGCCCAGCTTGCCAATAAAAAACCAGGAATTTAAAACTTCTTCAACATATTGTTTTTCCATCTCCGATGGAACCGTGCTGAACTCTAGCCAAATCCATACGCTGAATGGATTAAATTCACGAAACTGTATCTGCATGGCGATCGCTCCCAAACGTTCCTACTTCCAGCATACGGGAAGTAGGAGTTAGGGGTTAGGGAACAAAGATGAGGAAAGAAAACTCAAAACTCAAAACTCAAAACTCCCATTCCTTCTTCCCTCCTCCCTCCTCCCTCTTTCCTACTTCACTCCTGCCAATCGCTCCTTTGCCTTACGCTGCGCCCGCTCCATTTCACGGACTAAGCCGGGAGGCAACTGATCTTTTTTGCTTAAAGCCTGCTCAAAATAGGCGAGACTGTCTTGATCTTTCCCTTGTTTCACCAAAATTTTGGCTTTCAGGTATTGAATCTCTGGATTATTGGGCGTGAGAGCGATCGCGCGATCCACGGAAGTCAGCGCTTTGTCATATTGCTTCATTTCTAGGTAGCCCATTGCCAAACCGCGTTCTGCCAAATAACGAGGATTTGCATATTTCTGTAGCCGCTCCACCCCTTTATCCGCGCTAGCAAAAGGCAAATATATTCCCGTATAAATATCCATGTAGCCGCGCAGCATATTTAGTTCTGGGTCATTGGGCGCGATCGCTTCTGCCGCATCCAAATATTTGATGACCTGCTGCAACTCCTTCAACACTTGGGGCGTGCCTTTAATCGTGCCATCTTTCGTAAACGCATACACGCCGTCAAAAAAGTGGCTCACTGCCAAATACATATTGCCGCGCAGCGGATCGGTGGGCAATAATTTCTCGGCGGCGGTGCGGGTTTGGGTGCCGTAACTGCGAAACTGCTCCAATAGAGCGGCTTGCTTCTCTTTGGTAGCTCGACCTGCCAAAACATCGTTGTAGGCTAGGGTCGCTTTCATGGACAGTGCCAATGGCTCAGTGGATTCGGTTTGGCTTAAATAAGTGGCAGCCGCTTTGTAGTCTCCCTGTTTAAAGAATGCCTCAAATGCAGTCTCGGTTTTATCGCTAATCGCTCTAGGATTGGTGCTGCGAAAAGGATCTTTGGCAAGGGCAGAACTTGTTAATAGAGCGATCGCAAGCATTGTAGAACTCACAACCTGAGCAATGGTTTTGAGAGACAATTTTGAATAGTGTTGAGGTGTAGTCAGGCAGGCAGTCATAATCGGTGCTTCAATAATCGGTTTTCATCCTAGCTTCGATACCATTCTCTAGCAACACCCCGAATGGGTTGGGCATAATGAGAAGGCGTTCGTTAGGCTAGCTTTGCTAGACGGTTCCTTAAAGGCTAGGTTCCTGGTTAAGCTGGTTGCTTTGAATCTATTATTTCTTTTGAATCTGCTGGTTACGTTTAATATTGCCCTGATGGATCATCGTGAATGTTAAATCTTAGAGATCTTTCTTATCATCCGCCCGCGACCCCTGTGCCGATTCTAAAGAACATCAATTTGCAAGTCGCCTCGCAGCAACTGACGTTGATTGTGGGACCCAGCGGTTCGGGCAAAAGTACGCTGTTAGAGATTTTATCGGGGCTGGCAGAAAAAACGCGGGGCACCATTCACTGGCGCGATCAAGAGCTGACATCTTTGCACCTCCAACAGTTGAGTGGTTTGGTGTTCCAGTTTCCAGAGCGCCATTTTTGCGGCAGTACAGTTTTGGAAGAACTGCGGTTAGGTCATCCAGAAATCACCCGCGATCGCATCCAGCAAGCATTAACCGAGGTGGGTTTAGAGCAGTTGCCCCTCAGCACAAAACCCCACGCCCTCAGCGGCGGGCAACAGCGGCGGTTAGCGTTGGCAGTTCAACTGATTCGCCAGCCCCATCTACTCCTGTTAGATGAACCTACAGCAGGGCTGGATTGGTCAATGCGGCGGCAGTTGGTGAGCCTATTGGCAAAACTGAAAACCCAGTGGGGCTTGTTGGTGGTGTCTCACGATGTGGGAGATTTGCTTGAAATTGCCGATCAGTGTTGGACTTTGCAGCAAGGCGAACTGGTTTCAGTCACCCCGGAGAGCTTGAGAGAACGAGCGTCTAAGCCCCAGTTGGTGTTCTAAATCAATACACTACAAAGAATTTACTATGATTGTTGAAACATTGAGCGATGATCAGAAGTCTAAAATTGAGATGATTGATCGCTAATTTTGGTGGGGCACCTCTGGGCGCATTTCCTTTCAGACCTCCTAAAACTCAGACCTTCTAAAACACTGTTGTGTGGGTTAGTGTGTCCTGAAGTATTACAGCAGTTAAGTTTCACCTGAAAATCGCATCTTCGCCCTATATCGTTCTACTTACTTTTCCAAGGATTTTAATGATGAAGTATTTACTGGCAACGTGTTCGCTGATGGCAATGTTAGGGATGGGGCACAGTTTGCCAGCCTTAGCCCAAAGCACAACTTCTCCACCTGCTACCTCTAAGCCAGCGATCGCGGATGGTGACCTGCAAAAATTTGTGAGTGCCGCCAAAAAACTAGAAGCCATTTCCATAGAACGAAACACTCAAGTCACTCAGGCGGTGCAAAAAGAAGGGTTAACAGTGGATCGGTTCAAAGAGATTTTTCTAGCCCAAAAAGAGCCGAATGCTCAGACGACTAATAAAATTTCGGACGAAGAAAAGCAAAGGTTTGATCGGGCGATCGCCCAACTAAACCAAATTCAGAAAGAGACTCAAACCAAGATGGGAACTGCGGTGCAGGCTGAAGGGTTTGAGGTTCCTCGCTTCTTGCAAATTTTGGATTCTATTCAAAAAAATCCCGATTTGCAAAAGAAAGTAGAGCAAATGCTGAGATCGGGTAAATAAACATCATGTCTATCTAGATTGCTCGATCGCTTTAAAAGAGGTGGGCAATTTAGGTAGATCCCTACAGGATAGGATGGCTTCATGGATTCACCGACTCACTCACTTAGAGCTTTTGGCTCATCTAAATGGATGAGGACGTTGGCAGTGGGCATCAGTAGCGCGATCGCCGTAGGAATTGCCAGTCCGGGGCATCCTGCTGATCGTATTTTTGTAGGCTACAACATCTTTGAGCGATCAATTTCTATTAAAGCCTTAGAAGACTACGCCAAAACGGGGGCGATGGATGAGGATTTAGCTGTTTATGCTCAGTATGCCGACCCGAAAGTGTTGCAAGAGCTTCGCAGCGCCTTAGTTGCCAAAGCCGATCTGAGTTCGGTGACTCTTGCCCAGTTTCTCTACTCGCCCCAAGGCGATGCCGCCCTCAAGCGGCTAGGGCAGGTGATTCAGCCGGAGTCGCGCTTGTCAGGCTCCAAAGCCATTCGAGCAGCTTTGATTCTAGCGGCAGCAGAACCAGATGGATTAACGTTGCTCAATTTTTTACAGAAATTTCCAACACGCGGCATCCGGATCGATGTCGAGCGTAGTTTGCGGGTCGCAGGCGAACTGAATCAGTTGATTAGCCAATCTAATAAAATAACCGAAGCCATTACTCAGCAATCTTCAGCAGAAAGCGTTTCAGACCCACCGATCGCCTCAGGATTACCGCTGGATCTGCGCCAACCCGGTGCTTACAAATTTAAAAAACAAACGATCACGCTCAACGACTCAAATCGGACGATGGTGATTTCGTTGCCTGGAGTGGTGGGTCAACCGGCAGCGGAAGTGGCTCCAATTGCGCGATCGGGAGCCGATTTGTTGAAAGGGCGCATTTATCCGGTTGATCTTTATCTCCCCGCACCGGGTCGGGCAACTGCGCCTAATTCTATGCCCGTTGTCGTCATTTCTCATGGATTAGGGTCCGATCGCACCAGCTTTGCTTATCTGGCTCAACATCTTGCTTCTCATGGATTTGCGGTGTTGGTGCCAGAGCATCCTGGAAGCAATCGCGGTCAGATAGAATCTTTGTTGGCTGGCGTGGCTAGTGAAGTGGCTGAACCCACGGAATTTGTCGATCGCCCGTTGGATATCACGTATCTGTTGAACTATTTGGAGCAGCAAGCCCGCACGAACCCAGACTATCAAGCTCTAAACCTAAAGCAGGTTGGGGTGATTGGGCAATCGTTTGGAGGCTACACCGCCCTGGCATTGGCAGGTGCGCCGATTAACTTTAAGGAACTCGATCGCAACTGTCGCGATTTAGAAAATACCTTCAATCTTTCCTTGCTGCTGCAATGTCGGGCACAGCAGCTTGAAGCGCAACCGCCTTTGAAAACCGATTTTCGTGATCCTCGGATTGCCGCCGCGATCGCGCTTAACCCAATTACCAGCGCCATTTTGGGGCAAGATAGCATGAGCAAAATTACGATTCCTACCCTAGTTTTGGCGGGCAGTGCAGATACCGTTGCGCCAGCTTTATTTGAACAAGTCCAACCGTTTACTTGGCTGACGATGGACGATAAATATTTGGTTCAGCTAATTTCTGGTACTCACTTTTCGGTGATTGGCGAAATTGGCAGCGGCAGTGAGGCAGTTGCGTTTCCCCCGGAAGTGATTGGTCCGAGTCCAGAAGTTGCCCAACGCTACACTAAGGCTCTAGCTCTCGCCTTTCTTCAGGTTTACATCGCCAATCAATCTGACTATCGCCCTTACCTCAGTGCTTCTTATGCGCGATCGCTGACAGAAGCGCCCATCCCAATCGATCTGATCCGTTCTTTGCCAGCTAGTAGCGCTCTTAACATCGGTGGACAGGTTGAAACCAACCAGTAATACTTGGATCGCCCACAGCCAATCCACCCCAAAAGATGAGCCTCATGACCCAGCGGACCTCGATCCGAAAACCCAGAAAGCTTTCGCTGCGTGCCCTGTTGATTGTTCCCTTTGTGGTGCTGATTTTTGCAGCAGTAGGGTTAACCGGGTTCATTTCTTTTCGCAACGGGCAACAGAGTGTGAACAAGGTGGCTTCGGAGTTGCGACACGAAATTAACTCTCGCATTCAAGAACGCCTCCGCACCTATTTAGAAACTCCCAAGTCGATTAACCGAATCAACGCGGATGCTGCCCGCTTTGGCTCAATGGATCTGCAAGAGAGCGATCGCGTCAGCAGCATCTTTTGGCAACAGATTCAGGCGTTTGAGTTAATGAGCCTGATCTACGTCGGCAAAGAAACTGGAGACTATGTGGGGGCGACCCGCAAAGATAACACGATCACCGTGAATCGGGTGAATGCCAGTGCCGGAGGATTCTACTCTACCTATGTTCCGGGAGATTGGGGGCAGCCCACCACTCTCGTGAGTACCGTGACCGATCGCGTATACGATCCGCGAAAACGCCCCTGGTACATCGCCACCACCCTTGCCAAAAAGCCGATCTGGTCGCCGATTTACACCTTTTTCAATCCGCCTTCTTTGGGCATCACCGCCACCCATCCGCTTTATGCAGAAAATGACAAGCTAATCGCCGTATTTGCCACAGACTTATCTTTGGGCACTATTAGCCAATTTCTCAGTGGCATTGATGTGGGCAAAACGGGGCAGAGCTTTATTCTGGAGCGATCGGGTCTCCTGATTGCCACCTCCACACCCGATCTACCCTTCCGATTGTTGCCAAATGGCACACCAGAGCCAATCCAGGGCGACCAAAGCAGCAACATTATCACCCAATCTATTACAAAGCAGTTGGCGATTGAGTTTGGCGACCTCAGCCGCCTCGATCGCCCCCAACAATTTGACCTGACTCTTAACGGCGAACGCTTGCTGGCGGAAGTGGCTCCAATTAAAGATGTTCTAGGGATTGACTGGCTCACGGTTGTGGTGATTCCAGAATCGGACTTTATGCAGCAAATCAACAGCAATGCTCGGACGACGATTCTGCTGTGCTTGCTGACCTTGGCGATCGCAACCGGTGCGGGAGTTTTGATCGCACGCTGGATCATCCACCCGATTCGCCAGTTGGGAGACGCGAGCCGCGCGATCGCTCTAGGCGATTTGACTCGCCAGGTCAGGCTAGAAGGCATCACCGAAATTGATACCGTGGGGCAGTCTTTTAACCAGATGGCAGAGCAGTTACGCGAAAGTTTTACGGCGCTGGAAGCCGTTAACCGAGACCTAGAGAATCGCGTTGCAACCCGCACAATGGAACTGACGCAGGCTAATCAAGAAATTAATCTGCTCAACGATCGCCTCCATCAGGAAAACCGACGCATGGGGGCTGAACTGGATGTGGCTCGCCAATTGCAGCAGATGATTCTCCCCAAACCGGATGAACTGAGCCAAATTCCCGACCTGGAGATTGCTGGCTTCATGGAAGTGGCGGCAGAAGTGGGGGGCGACTACTACGATGTGATTGAGCAACCCGGAAAAGTGACGATCGGCATTGGTGATGTCACGGGTCACGGCTTGGAAAGCGGCGTATTGATGATTATGGCGCAAACGGCGGTGCGAACCTTAATTGCTGCCCAGGAACGCGACCCTGTTAAGTTTCTCGGCGCGGTGAATCAGGTCATTTACCAGAATGCCCAGCGGATGAGTCCAGGAAAAACCCTGACTCTGGCGCTATTGGACTACCAAGACGGTCGGTTGCAAATCACTGGACAGCATGAAGAAGTCTTGGTGGTGCGCGACGGTTGTGTGGAGCGGATCGACACGATTGATCTAGGCTTCCCGATTGGACTCATTGATCACATCGATGACTTTATTGCTCAAACGCACATTCTGCTCAACTCTGGCGACAGTGTGATTCTTTACACCGATGGCATTACCGAGGCTGAAAACGATCGCCGCAAACTGTATGGGCTAGAGCGATTGATCGGTGTGATTGAAGCCCACTGGCAGCAGACGGCGATCGCAATTCGGGAAGCGGTGATCGCCGATGTTCACGAGCATATTGGGCAACATCCTATCTACGACGACATTACATTGGTGGTGTTGAAGAAGAAGTAATACTGTTTTGAGTTTTGAGTTTTGTAAGTCCTTCGGACTGGCTTTGCCAACGCGAAGCGTCTCCGCAGGAGATATTTTGAGTTTTGTAAGCCCTTCGGACTGGCTTTGCCAACGCCTAGCGTCTCCGCAGGAGATATTTTGAGTTTTGAGTTGCAAGACCAAGAAACATTGCCGCTTTCAGCAGACCATCGGTCGCGTTTCGATTTCAAATTGGCATAGAACAACTTTAGGATTAACAAAAATTCCTCTTGAGTCTGTGAGTGACCCAAAAGGAACTTGAACATCAGGAGAGAAATTTTTATAGAAAGACTACTGAAATATTAACCATTCCACCCAGGACTAATGGAAGGATCACGACCCTGGATGAAATTGGACTATGCGCTAGGTAGAAGACTACTGGAATAGGCATCTAGATCGCTGTAAGCGGGGACGCGGGTTGAAAAATCTATTTGGGTGCCGGTGACCGCCTCGGAGAGTTGCTCGAATGATTCAGAACGCCAGTTGCGATCGTGAATTGGCTTCGACTGTTCTCCCCGAAAATATGCCATCGTTCCTAATACGGCAACGGCAACCCAACCTGCTAAAAATAGTCCAGTTAAAATAATCATTTTGGCTCCTTGTGAATATTTGTTTCAATCTGTAAATAAATGTAACAGAATTGCAAATAAACAGCAAGTTGATCATTTGTAGTAGAAGCCGATCAAGCTAGCAAAAGCCAAAAAATTTACTCGTCCTGCGCACTCCATACTCCGACCTTTTGCCGCTATTGAATCGGCATCGGCATTGGCATCATTCTCCGCCAGGTCTCAATCTGAGTTTGAGCTTCCGAATAGACCGTACTGCTGGAGGGAATGCGCTGAGCGATCGCGATCGCGGCGGTGGGGTTGCTCGTGGCTTGCTGCTGGGCGAGTTGCAACAGTTGCGCACTCCATTCGTTGACGGCGGCGGTCGCTTCAGAGCGAATTGCGGCGGGGCGATTAATCTGGCTGGCAAGTTGGATGGCGTTGGCAAGGCTAGCGGGGAGTCCCATGCTTGCCACTTGTCGAGCGTCTTGCAGGGTGCGCTGAGCTTGTGCTAGATCACTTTGTACCTGCGCTTGATCCGCTTCTGCTTGAATTTGTTTGCGCCAAGGAGCAGCGGCAGTTTGCGCTTCGTTGTAGAGCGATCGCCCAGACCGAATTTGATCAGCAATCTTAATGGCAGTTCTCAGGTTTCCAGCATCCGCATACGCACGGGCTTGATCCAAATAGGGCTGATCTTGAATCTGCTGGATTTGACTCGTCCACTGTTGAATTCTGCCTTGAGCTTCTTTGTAAAGGGCACGCCCCGATGTAATTTGAGTGGCTTGGTTGACCGCCGATTGCAGGGAGGCAACATCCGCAGAAAGTGCCAGTTGTTCGGCTTGATCGAGAAGGGGGCGATCTTGCGAAATTTGAATTTCAGATTGCCAGGATTGAATTTGAGTCTGGGCTTCTTGATATCGAGGATTGGCGGGGGAAATTAGCGAGGCTGCCGCGATCGCTGCCTCCAAAGATCCACCCCTTGATTGAATCAATAGACGGGCACGCTCAAGTTGAGCTAATCCGGTAATGCTGTACTGCCAGCGAGTAATCCACTGTTGCGCTTTTTTGTAAAGGGGGCGCTTGGGCTGGATGCGCTGCGCCTGACTAATGGCAGCTTCCAAGTTGACGACCGTATCTTGCCACGCTTGAGACTGGGCATTTGCCAAGATGGTAAAGTCCTTTACTTCTTCTTCTAGCTTGGCAGCTTGAGGAATTTTGTCGGCGATCGCGATCGCTGCTTGTAGATCTTTTCGCTCCAAGGTCTCTTCCGCTAGAGTCAGCATTTTGCGCCCAAACCCTTTAATCTTTTCTTGGGCAAGGGGGTAAATCTCGCTTTCCGGGCGAATTTTCTCTGCCAGCCTTATAGCCTCTAGCAAGTTTGCCAAGCCGCCATCATCTGCCAAGCGTTCTGCTTCATAAAGCTTGTTGCCATCTAGTCGAGCGGTATTAATTCGAGTCGTCAACTCGTCGTATTTGGTCGTTTGCCAATAGCGATTATCCACGCTCAATAAATCGATCGCAAATTGAAATGACTGCCGCCACTGCCGCTTTTTCATCGCCCCTTCGGCATTTTGGTAGGCTTTTTCAGCCTCCGCCCAAATCGTCTGCCAGCGCTTGATCTGTGCCTCAACCCGTTTATGAGCCGTGACGCGAGCCGGAATCTTTTGGGCGGCATCAATGGCTTCCTGGAGCTTTCCCGCTTGAAACGATTCCTCTGCGATTTTGAGTACTTCCTGCGACCATAATTCCACCAGCCGATTCGCCTCTTCGCGCATGGCGTGATCGGCGGGTAACCCATCCACCAGCACGATCGCTTCCAATAAGTCATTCGCCGTTTGCTTGCTGGCGGCAATGCGGGCACATTCAAACCGCATGGAGGCAGAGGCAAGAGGCCAAAACACCGCTGGGCAGTTGGGCAATCCAGGCAGTTGGAAAATGTATGCCAACGCCAATGCCGCCGACCCGCCGCAGGCAATGAAGCTGAAAATCAGCAGCGTTTTCCAGTTCAGCAGCCGTCGTCGCCAGCGATCGCCAAATTGCGATCGCTGAACGCCTTGAGAGTGCCGAGTCGGTGAAACCAGACTCTCATTGGAAGGCGCTGTATGAGGCAAATCGTCACGCTTCTGAGATGAAGTCGGCGGAGAGGGCGATTTCCCCAGGGATCGTTTCACCAATCGTGGGTGACCTTGAGGCACACTTTCGGCTCTAGCTTGAGGCTTCGGCGACACTGGAATTGGGCGATGTCGATCCATCGCCCCCTTACGGGACGGCACCGCTCCTATGGGATTGGGGGCTAGAGGCGGTATGCCCTGCCCAGAAAGCGGCGATCCTTGCCAATCATCCTTTGGGATAGGGGAATGCCGCGCCGATCGCTCCTGATTTTCTGGTCTAGCCATAAATGATTGGGCGAGGCGTACTCTGCCCTTGAGTCAATTCACACCGTTGACATCCTACTCTCCAACCCGCGAAAAAACCAAATTAACGCGATGTGCGACTTTCCTGAAACAACGCAAAGACTGCCCTCACCCTAGCCCTCTCCCGATTGGAGAGGGAACCGGAAATGTCCGAAAGCCCTTCTCCTTGGGGAGAAGGGTTGGGATGAGGGCAAATTAGTT
>JBGSWI010000121.1:0-13440 GCA_041752515.1 Leptolyngbyaceae cyanobacterium
CGCCAGAGGATGTCGGTTTTGCCATCTTGGGTGAAGTCGCCCGTTCCCACGATCTCCCAACCCGACTTAGGATCGACTGGAATAAGAAAAGTGGATTTCTTGTAGGTCGTGCCATCCATTTCCCACACGACATTTTGCCCACTCAGCCTATTGCGCCAGAGAATGTCGGTTTTGTCATCTTGGGTGAAGTCGCCCATTCCCACGATCTCCCAACCCGACTTAGGATCGACTGGAATAAGAAAAGTGGATTTCTGATAGGTCGTGCCATCCATTTCCCACACGACATTTTGCCCATTCAGCCTATTGCGCCAGAGAATGTCGGCTTTGCCATCTTGGGTCAAGTCAGTTGTGGCAGTGCGGTTGACTTGGAGCGACGCGGTATCAAACTGCACACTGAAAGCCGTGGGGTTGCCGTTGGTTGTGGTGTCTGCTGTTGCCCCATTAGTGCCGCTGGTTTGATCCCAGGCGCGGTAGGTGATGGCGTTAGCAAGAGTACCGGTGTAGCCCGTGTTGGGACGGAAATATAGGCGAGTGTTGGCATCATCGGCAAGCAGCAGCGCATTGGCGTTGGAGACTCCACCGATCGCAGTCCAGTTAATGCCGTTGTTAGTGCTGTAAAACCAGGAGCCATTCAAGCTATCAACATTGGTGATGGCGATGCCTGTAAGCGCTCCAGTATCGGGGTCGATGACGTTGTTTTGCCCACTGCCGCCAGTGAGGTTAGCGAGTTGTGTGATGCTGGTGCCCACGGCACCGAGGGGAGCGGGGGCGTTGCTCCGCACGCGGGTGAGGGCAACAACCGTGTCGGTCAGAATGGGGGCATCGTTCAGGTCGTTGACGGTAATCGAAATCTGTTTGTCGTAGCTTAGTCCACTAAAGTCGGTAGTGCGAACCTGAATGCTATAGCTGGGTTGAGTTTCAAAGTCAGGGGAGGCATTAAGCCACAGTTGGTCGCCTACGATAGTAAAGGCGCTGTTGTTAATGCTGCCCGTGCCAGGAATCAGGCTATAAGTAAAACTGCCGCCATCAGGGTCGAGGGTGGTGAAGTTGCCAATGAGGGTGTTGGGGGCAACGTTTTCGTTGAGGGTGGTGGCGCTCAGGATCAGGTCGGTGGGTGGATTGTCGTTGTCGGTGATGCTAGCGGTGACAGAGCCGATCGCCAGTCCGTTGTAATTGGCATCGGTGCTAATGGCAGTATGGGTAATGGTTCCACTGTCGTTGCCTTCCGCGATCAAGTCATCCACAGCCGTCACAGTGACAGTTTGCGCTGTGTTCCAATTAGTGGCGGTGAAAGTGAGCGTGTTAGTGTTAGTGCTGGTTTCGCTACCGTTACCAATGCTGAGGGTGACATCAGCGGTGGGTTGGGAGGTGAGAACGACGGTATAAGTGTCAGTTGCGCCGCCTTCGGTAATCGCGGTAGTGCCACCACTTTGGGTAATTGTGACTCCAGCGGTGTCGTTGTCGGTAATATTGATGGATTGAGTGGTGGTGGTGCCGAGGACAATGCCAGCAGAGGGATTGCTGAGGGTGAGGATAGCGGTTTCAAGCGCTTCCACTATGGCATCATCAACGACGGTGAAGGTCACAGTTCCGATCGTTTGTCCATTGAGAATGGTGATAGTGGAGTTACTGAGGCTGTAGTCGCCAGCGGTGATATTCGTGCCGGAAACACCGAGGTTTAGCGTTTGGTTGCCGGAAACAGCACTGGAGGCAGTGGCGGTGACGGTGATAATGGTGCCTGCTTCCGTGCCAGCGGTGCTGCTGACTGAGAGGTTGACGGTGGGCGCATCGGCAATGGTAAGGGTGGCGGTGGGGGCATTGTTCAGCAGCACCGAGACGTTGCCGGAGTTAGCACTTCCAGCGGCAATGTCTGCCTTGCCATCGCCATTGAAGTCGCTGATCGCCACGGACCAGGGACCTGACCCGACCGCGACATCGGTCGTGCCCGTGAAGCCGCCCAGTCCATTGCCCAAGCGGATCGAAACACTGTTGGAGTTAGTGTTTGCAGTGGCAAAGTCTGCCTTGCCATCGCCATTAAAATCGCCGATCGCTACAGACTGGGGATTTGACCCGACCGCAACATCGGGTGTGCCCGTGAAGTTGCCCAGTCCATCGCCCAAGCGAATCGAAACCGTGCTGGAGTTAATGCTTGTAGCGGCAAAATCTGCCTTGCCATCGCCATTAAAGTCGCCGATCGCCACGGAATAGGGACGTGGTCCGACCGCGACATTGGTAGTGCCCGTGAAGCCGCCCAGTCCATTACCCAAGCGGATCGAAACATTGTTGGAGAAATAGTTTGCAGCGGCAAAGTCTGCCTTGCCATCGCCATTAAAGTCGCCGATCGCCACGGAATAGGGATTTGACCCGACCGGGACATCAAGAGTGCCCGTGAAGCCGCCTGAGCCATCGCCCAAGCGAATTGAAACCGTGCTGGCGTTAAAGTTTGCAGTGGCAAAATCTGCCTTGCCATCGCCATTAAAGTCGCCGATCGCCACGGAACGGGTATTTAGATTTAGTCCGACCGGGACGGTAGTGGTGCCCGTAAAGCCGCCTGAGCCATTGCCCAAGCGGATCGAAACTGTGTTATCGCTATTTGCAGTGGCAACGTCTGCCTTGCCATCGCCATTAAAGTCTGCAATCGCCACGGAAAGGGGACCTGCGCCGACCGGGACGTTGGTGGTGCTCATGAAGCCGCCCAGTCCATCACCCAAGCGAATTGAAACCGTGCTGGCGTTAAGGTTTGCGGTGGCAAAATCTGCCTTGCCATCGCCATTAAAATCGCCGATCGCCACGGAATAGGGCTGTGTCCCGATCTCGACGGCAGTGGCAGCCGCAAACGGGGTCGTGGAGTTGTGTCCCGTGATGTAGCCGCTCCCGGCTGCTAGGTTGAGCTTCACGGTTTCGTTGGGGTCAGCAATGCCATCGTTAATGGCGTTGACTAGGAGGGTAGCGCTGGTTTGTCCGGCGGCGATGGTGAAGCTGCTGCCTGTAACCCCGGTGATGTTGGTGCCTGCTTCCAGGGTGTAATCGGCGGGGGTGGTGGCGATGCTACCTATGAGGGTGTAGTTAATGGTCAAGCCGCCCGTGGGAGCGGGGGTATTGAGGGTCAGGGTATAGGTGCCCTGGGTGCTGCCTTCGGCGGGGTTGGTGCCAGCCGCTAGGCTGATGATGGGAAAGTCGTTGTCGGCGATGAGGATATTTTGCGCCGTAGTACTGCCGAGGGTAATACCAGCCGAGGGATTGCTGATTGTGAGGGTGGCGGTTTCCGTGCCTTCGACTAAGACATCATCGGCGACGGTGAAGGTGACGGAACCAGTGGTGGAGCCGCTGGGAATGGTGAGGGTGGTGTTGCTGAGGCTGTAGTCGCCAGCGGTAATGCCTGTGCCGGATACTCCCAGACTGACGGTTTGGTTGCCGGAAACGGCACTGGATGCCGTGGCGGTGACGGTGATGACGGTGGTGCCGGCTTCTGTGCCTGCGGTGCTGTTGACAGAGAGATTGACGAGTCTGAGGACGGTGAATGTGCCTGAAAAAGTTTGATTAGCAGTATCACTTCCTGTCCAATTGCTTCGATTATTGATTGCAGCTAACAACTGTTCTCTAGTGCCACTTAGGATAGAACCGTTGTACCGGGCATTATCAATTTCATTAAGAGCAATTGCATTAGTGCCTGTCGTCAACCCGGTGGGAAGGGCAGATGTTCGAGCATTTGTAGCATCGGTTTGAAAGATGGCTGATCCTTCGTTGTTCAAAGCCGCAATGAAGGAAGGAGAAGCTATGCTTCCTTGATACGCCAAAATTTGATCGCCATCGGCTGCGAAGTTAATACTACCGGTCTTACTGGCAGAGCCAATGGAGGATGATGTTGTTGTTCCTGTGAATCCAGAAATTGTGACAACAGTGCCAGCCGCTACCCCCCCTGCTGGTACCGTCCACGTAATCTCTCCTTCACCTATGCGAAAGACATTTGTTGACCTCCGACCATTGTCAGTGAATTTAATAACCTCACCTGCGGGAATGTTAGCTAACGCCACGAAAGCAAAGTTGTCTGTACCATCGGCATTGTATTGAACAAAGGCGATGTCACCAGTATTAAGAGGCATAGTAGGAATCCTTGAGTGTTGGTATGTAGGAGTGGCAATTGAGCTAACCGATTTGCAGCAGATGGGCGATCGCGTGTGTCATCGAATACCTTGACTAAGGGTTCTCAGTGATATCCGAACATATTGGAGAAAATTTATGAAAGGTTTAAAAACCTTGGAAAGACTTCATGCAAGCTTTACAGAGCTTGGGGCAATCAAATATTTCATTTTTTTGGGACAGGCTGTACCGTTTCAAAGTTACCCTCTTTGCTACTTTTACAGAGGTGTAGTCTTCCTTACCACGGAACCTACCCGGAACTTTCGGCTGTATGAAAATACAAAATCTCGTAAATCCATAGGTGTGAATTGTTTGGATTTATGCTCGTCCTATTCCAAGAAAATAGCCATCCAGGCTTTTGAAAAACCTGGATGGCTAGAATATTGGCGTTGTTTTAGAAAAGCTGCACGTCAAGCGATCTATAGCGATCTATTCAGACAGCACTTGAATACACACTCACGGCTTCTTTGCTTTCCAAGTGCCGCCATAGATGTAAAACGGGTTGCTTTGACTTATGGCTTCCCAGCAGGTAGGGCAAACAAATACCCAAGTTTTAGCCTTGTCTTGCTGAACGCGGTAGAGAACAGAAAAGGGCTGAGTACAGCGATCGCACCTTTTCTGCCTCACCCGCCGACTCACTTTTACGTCACCAACGATGCTTTAGGACGAGCGAAGATCATTCGCCCTGCCGAAGTTTGTAGGGCACTCGTGACAATCACCTGAACTTCCGAGCCGCCCAAATAGCTTCGCCCTTCCTCTACGACAACCATTGTGCCGTCATCCAGGTAGCCGATTCCTTGCGTGGGTTCTTTGCCCTCTTTCAAAATTTTCAGGTCAATACTGTCCCCTGGTAAATAGCTAGGGCGGACTGCCTGAGTCAGGTCATTCACATTGAGGACTTGAACCTTTTGCACCGTGGCAACTTTGCTCAGATTGTAATCAGTCGTCAGCAAAGTGCCGTTGATTTCCTGCGCTAGCCGTACCAATTTGGCATCCACCATTGGCACATCGTCGTAGTCAGCCGAATTAATCACAATGCGATCGGGATAGGACTCTCGCATCCGATTCAAAATATCTAGCCCCCGCCGACCGCGCACCCGCTTTTGATCATTGGAAGCATCTGCGACTTGCTGCAACTCCTGCAAAACAAACTGAGGAACTAGCAGTTGCCCTTCCAAGAACCCTGTTGCTAGCAAGTCTTCGATTCGACCGTCAATAATGCAGCTAGTATCCAATAATTTAGTCGAAGCGGGCTTCAAGGTGCCTTCTGAAAACAACAACGTTTCAACCGAATTTGGATTGATCAGCCTCAGTAATGCCCGCCCGTGAGTATCTGCAAGGGAAGTGCCGGTCACCGCAAACAGAATGCTGCCCACGACCGCAATCAATGGCTTAATAAACGAAAATTCTGGCGGGATCGGTAGCAAAAACGTAGGTGCCAACAGCAAATTAGCCACAAGCAAGCCCAGCACCAAGCCGATCGCCCGACTCAGCAACACATCCACAGGCATAGCGCGAACCTGACGCTCTAACCGCCGAAAACCGGTTTGCACCGCAAAACCAACCACTAGCCCAATGAGCGCCCCAAAAACAGCAATGATGAACTGGAGAGCGCCCTCATTTGACACTTGTTGCAAAGCACTAGCAGGTAAATCTTCAACACCATAGAAGCCGATCCCCGCTCCTGCCAGCATGAATGAAATGATTATAATTGCATCTAGCATAGATTCAAGTGTGTTAAAGGACTTATCCTGATGCCAAAAGGCTCAAGAGAATGCCAAGTTGGGCTATGTTACCGATTTGCCCATGATAGATGATAGATGGAAAAGGACGGGCAACTATTCTGGCTTTGCTAACAAGCTGACACATTTCATTATACTCTCCTGATCTGTTCTCCTTGGGGCAAAAGTATGCTGTCTGCTTACATTCACATTCCGTTCTGTCGGCGACGCTGCTACTACTGCGATTTTCCGGTATCGGTGGTGGGCGACAAAAATCCGATAACGGGCGATCGCATGAATGGCAGCAATTCCAGCACGATCGCGCAGTATGTGGGGTTTTTGTGCCAAGAAATTCGGCAGCAAGAACCGATCCCTCCATCCAGAAAGCCACTGAACACTATTTTCTTTGGCGGTGGAACGCCCTCCCTGCTGGCAATTGCTCAAGTCCATCAAGTTTTACAAACCCTAGATCAGTGCTTTGGGATCGCCGCCAATGCAGAAATTTCCATGGAAGTTGATCCAGGGACATTCGATCCAGCGCAAATTTCGGGCTATCACGCTGCCGGAGTGAACCGGGTCAGCGTCGGAGTGCAGGCATTTCAAGAGAAATTGCTGCAAGCCGCTGGACGATCGCACACCGTAGAAGAGATTTACAGCGCGATCGACTGGATTCACGCCGCCGGGTTCACCAACCTCAGCCTGGATTTAATTTCTGGATTGCCGCATCAAACCTTGGCAGATTGGGAGACTTCCTTGGAAAAGGCGATCGCCCTCTCCCCCACCCATCTCTCCTGCTACGACCTAACGGTGGAACCAGTTACCGCCTTTGGTCGGCAATATAAACCCGGCGCTAAACCGCTGCCCTCCGATGAAGCCACGGCTGAAATGTATCGCATGGCGCATCGAGTTTTGACCAGCGCAGGCTACGAACACTACGAAATTTCCAACTATGCCAAACCGGGCTATCAATGCCGCCACAACCGCGTCTACTGGGAAAATCGCCCGTTCTACGGCTTCGGCATGGGCGCAACCAGTTACATTTCCGGCGATTCCCGTAGGGATTCTCCTTCGGAGACGCTTCGCGAACGTTTCACGAATCGCGTTGCCCGTCCCCGAAAAACTGGGGAATATTATCAGTGGGTGGAAAAAGGGGAAAGGGAAAAGGGGGAAAGGGAAAAGAGCGACAAGGAAAGAGAAGAGAACGGAACTCTAGATTTGCTGCTAGACACGTTGATGTTAGGGTTGCGCTTGCAGGAAGGATTGGCGATCGCGCCTTTGGTGGAGCAGTTTGGGGAAGCGGCGATCGCGCGGGTCTGGCAACGTTTGCAGCCTTACCGCAAAACGGGATGGGTCGCCGTTGAGCCAGAAAGGGCGTGTGAGATGGCGGCGATCGCACGAATCAAACTCACGAACCCTGAAGGCTTCCTTTTCTCCAATGTTGTTCTGACTGATTTATTTGAGGAATTTGGGGAAGACTAGACAACGAAAAAGTGAGAAGTTCGCCCCTATTCCCTGTCTTCTACAACAGCCCTTGCATATCGGGGTTTGCCTGGATTTCTTTTAGCACTTGTTTAATGTCCTGGGTACGGTCTTTCCTCACAATTAGCGTCACCTTACCGTCTCGGACGACGACGACATCTTCTAGACCCAAGGTGACGATCACTTCTTCTGGATCGGAGGCATAGAGCAGAGCGCCCTTGGTATCTAAGCCAACATGGGTTGCGAGTTCCACGTTGGGCTGGTCACTTTTTAACAGGCGATCGATCGCGTTCCAATCTCCCAAGTCATCCCATCCAAAGGAGACAGGCAACACATACGCCTGCTGGGTTTTCTCCATCAAGGCATAGTCAATACTTTTCTTGGGCAGAGTGGGATAAATTGCCACGCCGCTTGCTTCTAAAGGAGACAAAATTTCGGGCGCATGGATTCGCAGTTCATCCAAAGCCACGCCAGCCCGGAAAACGAACATCCCGCTGTTCCAGCTAAATTTGCCCGTTGCCAAAAATTCTTCTGCCGTGGCGCGATCGGGTTTTTCGGTGAAGCGATCGACTCGATAAGCCGCAAAGCCCGCCTCAGGGGTTGTGGGGTCAATTCCATAGACACCCTGCTTTTCGCCCTGTTGAATATAGCCATAGCCCGTTGCGGGATAGGTCGGGGCGATGCCTAATGTGACGATCGCGGGTTCCTTCACCGCAAGTTCCGCCGCCGCAGCGAGAGTGGCGCAAAAAGCCGCTTCATCAGCAATCCAGTGATCCGCCGGAAAGAACCCCACGACGGCATCATTGCCATGACGACGGGCAATTTCTAAAGTGCTCCACGCCAGCGCAGGGGCAGTATCGCGACCTTCGGGTTCAATCAGCAAATTGCTTTCTGGCATCTGAGGCAACTGCTCCCGCACCAAGTCTGCCAGGTGCGAGGCAGTCACCACCCAAACGGCATCCCAACTGCCCGCCATTGCCAGTAAGCGATCGGCGGTGGACTGCAACAAGCTTCTACCACTGCCATCTAAGCTAAGAAATTGTTTGGGGCGGCTGCGACGACTAAGGGGCCAAAAGCGCTCACCTTTGCCACCTGCCAAAATTACAGGGATTAAAGAGGGGTTGCTCATGGGGGTTCTCCAGGATTAGGAATTGTTTAGCAGTGGGGAGCGCGATGCGCCCTATTAGTGTTCACAAGATTGCACCCCTTTGCACCCCTTTGCCCAGTGCGATCGCCACAATCTTCACATCAGCTTTGAATTTGTAAGCTGTTTTACATTGACTCAATAAAGGTAAAGCTGAGAATAAACAGGGTCAGCGCACTGCAATTAAAAAGGCGATTAGGAAAAGAGAGATCACTATACTTGGAAACATCCAAGGTTTAGGAGGTGAATGCCGTTGAAAAGAAATTAGGCGAGATTTGCGCTGTGAACGGATGAAGTCAATAGCTTTACCATTAAAATAAATACGACATTCAGGGCAGCGTATTGAATTTGCTGGAATGAGAAAACTACAGCGCATACAACGAACCTTGCCTAAGTTACGCCTGACTCGATGCTGAAAAGTATCTTTAGGAGGAACGGTATTGGACATATCCAAAAGGATTGCGAATGCTAGCAACTACCCATGAATAATTCCCAAAACAGCCAGATTTCTCAACACGCCTGAACACTTTCTAAGCAAATCTAAATTGCCTTCACCCTAAAATGTGCTGGTGTTTATAGACGAGCTACTTCAAATTTTTTCATTTAAATCAGGGTAAATCTATGGCTTAAGTTAAGGAATTCTGATTTGGGCGAAAATTGCCCATTGAGTCAGGATTGGGAGCAGTTGCTGGCGCTCTGTGTGAAAACGGTTGAAGAGCAGTGATCGCCGCTTCCAGTTGTGGAGTCATGGCATCAGCCTTTGTGTAGGTTCGGTTCTATGCTATTTGAACCTGGCAGAAATCTTAGTTAAGTAGCCAGAAGTTTTTTAGCGACTGAACGGCTTAGGGATCTTCACTCAAGTCAAATTCACGGCTCCAGTCGGGGAAGTCTGCGTTGGGGAGCCGACCATAAAGCTGAATTTGACTAATGGGTTGCCAGGGCACTCGTTTGAGCAAGCTCACCGTTAACGCTGACATTTCCACGGGATCAGGAGCGGGATCGGCTTCAAAAATAACCTGGAGGCGATCGCCTAGCATCCTCAATTTGGCAGCCACGCCCATGGGTTTGAGCGATTGCAACATCAGCGTGGTCAATGGGTCTAACATCGCTTCAGGGCTTGCTGCTGGAGTTGCGGCAGAGCTATCAGCGTCTTTATCTAGGGCATTAGCGGTTGGAACGGGGGCGCGCATTGCCTGTCTGGGGTCTACCACATTCGCTGCTGGAATATCTTCTGGCAAAATGGTAGTCAAAATCTCGTCAGTTAATGTGTTGATGACGGCTAACCGATTTGCTTGTTGCTCAATTGTTTTTTCAAATAAATTTCGCACCAATCGTCCATTACCAAACGTGCGATCGCGGTTTTCATAGAGTTCCGTCAGCAGCATTTTTAATGTTTGACTTGCCGCTTCTGTGGGTGAAAAATGGCTATCTTTGCACATTTTTTTGAAGATGGCGACGAGTTCATCGGGCGTGTAATCATTGAAGTAAAAATAGCGATTAAACCGCGATTTCAATCCGGGATTTGATTCAACAAACCGCGCCATTTCATCCGTATATCCAGCCGCAATAACGACTAAACGACTGCGATGATCTTCCATCCGCTTGAGCAGCACATCCACCGCCTCTTGCCCAAAATCACGAGAGCTATCTGCCGGAACGAGCGCGTAGGCTTCATCTACAAACAGCACTCCATCTAAAGCGGAGGTTACTTTTTCATCCACTTTTTTAGCCGTACCGCCAATGAATTCAGCCACCATACCGGCGCGATCTGTTTCAACTAAATGCCCTTTGGTCAAAAATCCCAAGGCTTTGAAAATTCGACCTGTTAAGCGGGCAATCGTCGTTTTTCCGGTTCCGGGAGAGCCAGAAAATACAGAATGCAAAGATACTGAAGTACTTGGCAATCCGCGCTCTGTCCGAACTTTTTGCACCTTCAAAAAATTGGTTAGTGTGCGAATTTCTTCCTTAATATTAGTCATTCCAACCAATTGATTGAGTTCGTCTAAAACTTTCTCTAAGGTTTCCGGTTCTTCGGTATCAGCCCCATTGTCCGACGGTATTTCAGCGGCATCAGTTGTGGCTTTCGGATTATTTTCATAGGTGTGCAAAAGTTGCCAAATTGTAGCCAGCGCTCCTGCCTCTTCTAGCGTAATATTGCCATCTGCTTTTACCACTGATTGAGCAAATCGATAAAAACTATTTACAGTTTTATTGAGAAAATTTGTGCTTTCTTCCTCATCCATCTTTTTGAGTAACAAGGGCAAGGAAAGCTGATTGGTTATAGGGGTTTCTTTTTGAAGTTTTAATAGTATCTTTAGCGCTTCCTTTTGATATTTTAGACGAACATCTGGCAGGAATTCCCACTGATCAAACACTGCTTTTAGCCGCTCTTTATCTTGCTTAATTAAGGCATAAATCGTGATAAAGCCTAGCAGTTCATTGGCAGTAATTTTATTGTTGCTTCGTCCACAAATCAACACGATTTGAGCCAGATCGGTTAGTAAAAGATGTTCATATTCTTTGTTTATTTGCAGCAACGGTAGAACTTCTGCATACAAGCTGTTGGCTTCTTGTCTAATCTCTCTTGTATCCATTTCAAACTCCCTTATGGATTAACTTCTTCCCAGAGCCGAGTCAATTGATAACGCCATGCACTGAGGGTTTCTTCTCGTGCTGTGGCACCCGCTTTCATGTCGCCCAGCAGCCCCTCTTCATAGAAACGGTCTAGCGTTTGCAGGGTTGCTTCAAGGGATTGCCCCTGTTGTTTGGCAGCCTGAACAATTTGACGAATTCTAGCTTCTACCAGGCGACTAAAGCAGTTATCCAAGCCCTGCTGACGAAGGTAGAGCAAGCGCTGCACTGCGGAAACAAAATCTTCTGACGTTAAACCCGCGCAGCTATGTTGATAAACGCCCCATAAAACATCTTGTTGCAATGCATAGCGGGTTTCTTGGGTTAGATCAAAGTTGTCTTCCAGTAGTTGCTCAGTAAATGGTTGAGCCTCCTGAGCAGGGGCGATCGCCACCAGCAACCTTAGCCACGACTGATCATCAGACAACAGCACGAGCAAGCGAAATTCGGGAGTGTCTATTTGCCACGATCCAGGGGCTAAAAGCTCGACCTGTTCGCCAAATAGATGAGCCAGTTGAGTAGATAGTTCAGTTGGGATCATTAGTTTTTGAATATCTTCTCATACCGCGATCGCTCTATGATCTGGCAAAAGGATGAAAAAGCCTGCCTAAAACAGAAAAACTCCCCTGAAATAGTCAGGGGAGAGAAACAAAGAGAAAGCTTTAATGAAAAATGCTAGGAAATCCATTCCTCAACGGCTTCTTCCTTTGTATTCGTTCGCCGCTCTGGGGTTTCGCGATTGAACTTCATATGAACGGCGCGCATCTGCTCACCATCGGCGGCAACCGCCATGATTGGGTAGTCGATTAATCCATCCTGAAAGGACATTTGAAACCGGAAGGTGCCATCTGCATTAAGCGCGATCGGGCGCCCCCCCACAGTCACTTTGGCATCTGGCTCCGTAGCTCCATACACAATCAACTCCGCATCGGCAATCAGCCAAAACTGGCGAGGGCGAATGATGGGCAATGAACCTGAGAAACCCACGCCAGACATTCCCACACCAGACATTCCCACACCGGAGGTGGTCATGCCAGACATTCCCACGCCAGACATTCCAGCGCCAGACATTCCCACACCAGACATTCCCACGCCGGAAGTGGTCATGCCCGACATTCCAGCACCAGACATTCCCACGCCAGACATTCCCACACCGGAGGTGGTCATGCCAGACCCCGACATTGTGACTGCGCCGGAGGCTGCCCACAGTCCAGAGCCAGAGGCAAGCACATAAGAACTCACCGATTGCTGGATCGAACCCGCAACGTGTTGAATGGAGCCTGGGACTTGCGCTTGTTGCGTGGAGCGATAGATAGACCCCGCGACATGGTCGGCTTGGCTGGCTTCAACTAAACCGTAGATAGGCTCATACCCAGAAACAGAGGGAGCAATGGAGGTCTGTTTTCCGGGGGGCAGCAAAATGGGGTAAGTTTTGCCATGCAATTCCTCTTCCCAAGGAACTGTGAGGAAATGGTCTTCAATCCAATCAGATGGATAAATGGGCGGAATCCGAACGGGGGCAGAGCGCGCCAAAATCAACCAGCGTCCATCGACACAACGATAGCCAATATCAATGACATAGTCGCGATCGCTGACAGGAATGGGCAAATACCATTCTTGGGCGAGTTCGTCACAGGGATACTCCTGAATGCTGTGGGGTGCCTGAAACAGGAGGCTCACATCAGTCACATCATAGATGCGGAGGGCAAGTTGCTGCCCTCCTTGCTGCCGTAGTTCTTGCTTTGCCGCAAAGGAAATATCCCAATAAGTGTATGCCCACTGAGGATCACGGGGCATTAACACAATTCGGCTGTCGCCATAGCCTTGGGGAAGATCGGGCAAGCCTTCATCAACCGATGCTAATGCTCCACCGGTGAGGTCATCTTGACCCAGATTAAATTTGGCAGTTTCTACCACTTCTTGAGGCGCTCTTTCGCGCTGAGCCTCAAGCGCACCTTGTTGCTGCTTTGCTTGAATGGCTTGAATCGCTGCCAATAGCTGATCTTTACGCATTCGGCTATAGCGAGAAACACCGCATTCACTGGCGACTTTACGAAGTTGCCGTAGTGTCATTTCATCAATAGGAAGACGTTCTGTAGACATTTTAATGGGGGCTCCAAACTAAGCGAAAGGGTGAGATGACCTTCTATAAGAAACCTATGATTTCTAACTAGCACCTGATGGCAAATTAACGCGATGTGCGACTTTCCTGAAACAACGCAAAGACTGCCCTCACCCTAGCCCTCTCCCGATTGGAGAGGGAACCGGAAATGTCCGAAAGCCCTTCTCCTTGGGGAGAAGGGTTGGGATGAGGGCAAATTAGTT
>JBGSWI010000122.1:0-18880 GCA_041752515.1 Leptolyngbyaceae cyanobacterium
CTGCTTGCCGCCGCTGAAGATCCCACAACGGGCGAAATCTTTATCAATGGAGAACGCCTACTGCGAGATCAAAGCAATGCTCAAATCAAGCGGCACATTGGGTATCTGCCCGATGACTATCCGCTCTATGATGACCTCACCGTTTGGGATTATCTTGATTACTTTGCTCGTCTCTATCAGTTGCGAGAACCGCGCCGTACTGAACGCCTGCGAGAGGTGCTGGATTTAGTGCAGCTTAGCCCCAAGCGCAGCAGCCAAATTTCTACTCTCTCGCGTGGGATGAAGCAGCGGTTGAGTTTGGCGCGGACGCTGATTCACGAACCGCTGTTGCTGTTGCTAGATGAACCGGTTTCGGGGCTTGACCCGATCGCTCGGATGCAGTTTCGCGAAATTGTTAAAACCTTGCAGGAAGCAGGCATGACGATTTTGATTTCATCCCATGTGCTTAGCGATTTGGCAGAACTCTGTACCTCCGTTGGCATTATGGAACTGGGGTATTTGGTGGAAAGTACGTCGTTGCAAAATCTCTACAGTCGCCTCAGCCGTCAGCAAATTATCTTGGCAACCCTGGGCGATCTCGATGCGCTCAGGTCAGAACTTCGTCAGCATCCCGATGTGGAGAATATCGAGATGGTGCCGGGGAGTCAACGGCTGCGAGTGGAGTTTTCGGGTAATGCCGAGGCGGGAGTCGTGTTGTTGCGATCGCTGATTGCAGCGGGAATTCCGCTCTCTGAATTTCATCCCACCCAAGAAGATCTCGAAACCATTTTCCTCAAACTAGGACACCAACAAGCTTCATAAAAGGTAGCCATCCCGTTTCGGCTACGCTCAACGCACCCACCGCGATCGCTGGTTTCCATTCACCCCTCGCCATTCGCAACTCGTCATTCGCCATATCTCCTTTGGAGACGCTATGCGAACGCAACTCGTCATTCTCTTTCTGGAGCCTCCATCATGCTTCCCAACCTTCTGCTATCTTTCTCAGACTGGAATCCGCAGTTTTTTCGAGAAGTCAAAGGTCGCCTCAAAAATCGCAACCTGACACTCACAGTTTTGTCTTCCCTTTTGGTTCAGTTTGCCCTGCTGTTTTACTGTTGGGCAGCCCTTCCCACTTCAGAAGTCATAACCTCTAGCCGCTACTGCACGGGCACAGAAACCTACGGCTGGCACGATTGCGTGTTAGATGCTCAAGGCATTAAGTTAATTAACTGGCAAATTTGGTGGGGGGATGTATTTCAAGCGCTCACCTGGGTTTTGCCGTTTGTTTTGCTGATTGCGGGAGTCTATTTGCTGATCAGCGATTTGGCAAAAGAGGAACAGCGCGGCACGCTCAACTTTATTCGCCTCAGCCCTCAAGCGAGTCAAACGATTTTGTTGGGTAAGCTGCTGGGAGTGCCACTACTCGTTTATTTAGGCGTGTTGCTGGCAGTGCCGCTGCATTTGTGGTTAGCGGTTCAGAGTGGAATTGATCCCGCAGGACTGATTAGCCTTTATCTGGTTGTTCCTGCAATTAGCTGTGTTTTCTACACAGGAGCCATCTTCTATGCTTTTTTGGGTGCTGCCCATGGCTGGTTGGGTGCCGCGATCGTTTTGGGAACATACACAATTTTCTACCAAATTTGGCAAGCCATGACGCGGCACCCTGAAGGGCAATATTCGACGGGTTCTTCTTCTTTTTGGTATCACCTGCCATTTGCAGAAAATTTAGCGATCGCAGTTCTCTTTACTTTAGGGATTTGTGCAGTCACAACATTTTGGTTTTGGCAAACCATTAACCGTCGATTTTGCAATCCAAATCTAACGTTGATTAGCAAACGCCAAAGCTATGCCATGACCGCTTGTGTTGAAGTGCTCCTTTTGGGCTTTGCGTTTCGTGACTTGGGTGAAGGGGAATATTATCAACCTCTCTACGATTTGTTTGGGTTGATTGTGTTCAATTCACTCTGGTTTTTGGTGCTGATTGCGGCACTGACCCCACACCGTCAAACGTTGTTAGATTGGGCACGCTATCGCCAAACGCGCACTTCTGGCAAGAACGTAAGCCTGTCAAAATCGGCGCTGCAAGACTGGATTTTTGGCGAGAAAAGTCCGGCGATCGCGGCGATCGCCCTTAACCTACTGCTAGCGATCGCCCTTTTCACCCCGTGGATTTTGACTTGGAGTCAGCCCACTCAACCGCTGCAAGGGTTCGTATCGCTGCTGCTGAACGCGACCTTTCTGCTGATTTGCACCGCGATCGCCCAACTGATTTTGTTGAGCCGCTCCAAGAAGCGATCAGGCTTTGCTTTAGCACTGGTTGGGGGTCTCATTGCCATTCCACCTATCCTAATGTTGACTATTGGAGTTCGCCCCGACCAAGGCGGTCTTCCTTGGATCTTGTCTGGCTTTGCCTTTGCCAGCATTGAATCTGCTTCTAAAATGACAATTTTATTGGGATTGTTGGGGCAAATACTGGTTTTAACCGGGCTAACCGCTCGGCTGACCCAGCAACTGCACCGCGCTGGAGAGTCAGAAATGAAAGCTTTGCTATCAGAGCGACCTCGCACAATTCACACTTCAAATACATAAGGTCATCGACTTTAAGATTGGCTTTGATTAAAGCATCTCTACAAAAAATAGGGCGATCGCTCTTCTTAAATGAGCGATCGCCCTTTTTCTTCTTTAACCGCCCATTTCAAAACAATAGTTCGGACAGAATTAAGGAGCTATGATGCCGTAGGATCGTAGATTTTGATAGTTCGGATGGGATTTAATCAAAGTTGGGTTCAACTCTAACATTGAAATAAATCGCTCCAGCATCGCAAAAAATAAACTTAATTTGAAACCTGGCTTTGTAATATTGGAGGATGCCTTGGGCATCGAGTTCAATATCCGTGGAAAACAGCAATGCAACCCCTGTTTTGGCTAGTTTACGCCTATCGACAAGCGCGGCAATGCAGATTTTGCGTTTGAGTGAGATATGCCAAACCACGAGGGTGTAGAGGTTTAGACCCGGTTCGAGTTGACGCACACGGGACAATCGCCTCACATTACTCAAATCAACTTTGCCGTCGTACTTGCGCTTTGCCCCACGTGGTTTTTGCACTCCACTGTAGAGGTAGCGCCTATCAGCATCACGGCGGAGTTTGCTAATATTGGGCAATTGATCAAGCATCTGGCGAGTCTGCTCAATCATCGCCCCCCTAATCTGCTGGGGCGGGCTTTGTGCTTTTGCTTGGCGCTTTGCTAGACTTGCCGGAGTTTGTTGCACCGACAGGCTGTAGTCCCGATGCGCCTCCACATCAATTACCCCAATCAGCGAAATCTCTAATTTCTCATCACTACCTCTGGAGTGTTTGACTCAATATCTGCACCTTACAAACAGCGGTAGCTTTTTGTCTAGAATCTCGGACTTTTCTCTCTGAAAAATGTCCGAACTATTGATTGATCATCTTAGGTAAATAAAAAGACTCCTGTTTCTCAGGAGTCTTTTTTGCGAAAGTATTGAATAGACTGACTACCTTTTAGTCAAGATCTGGCATGGAGAGAACGGCTTCATCTTCACGATCAATTCCTCTCTCAAAGCCAGCAGCAGCAGCACGAGCGCGTCCTGCGTGCCATAGGTGCCCAACTAGGAAGAAGAACCCCATCAAAAAGTGAAACGATGCCAACCATGCACGAGGAGACACGTAGTTAAACGAGTTAATCTCAGTTGCTACGCCACCTACAGAGTTGATCGAACCCAAAGGAGCATGGGTCATATACTCAGCCGCACGCCGGGTTTGCCAAGGTTGAATGTCATTCTTGATCTTGGTGAGATCCAAACCGTTGGGTCCACGCAGAGGTTCTAACCAAGGACCCCGGAAGTCCCAGAAGCGCATGGTTTCTCCGCCAAAAATAATTTCACCTGTGGGCGATCGCATGAGGTATTTACCCAAACCGGTTGGACCTTGTGCCGAACCCACGTTTGCACCCAAGCGTTGGTCACGCACCAAAAAAGTCATCGCTTGAGCTTGAGAGGCTTCAGGACCCGTAGGACCGTAGAACTCGCTAGGGTATGCAGTGTTGTTGAACCACACAAAACAAGCAGCGATTAGGCTCATCAAAGACAAAGCGCCAATACTGTATGAAAGGTAAGCCTCGCCAGACCATACCAAAGCGCGACGTGCCCAACCAAAAGGCTTGGTCAGAATGTGCCACACACCGCCAGCGATGCAGATGAAACCGACCCAGATGTGACCCCCAACAATATCTTCCAGGTTATCAACGCTTACGATCCAACCATCGCCACCGAAAGGAGACTTAGTCAAATATCCGAAGATAACCGCAGGGTTTAGGGTCGGGTTGGTAACCACACGCACATCGCCACCACCGGGTGCCCAAGTATCGTACAATCCACCAAAAAACATGGCTTTGATGACCAGCAGAAACGCACCCAAGCCTAACAGAATAAGGTGGTAACCAATAATATTGGTCATCTGATTCTTATCTTTCCAATCGTAGCCAAAGAAGCTGGAGTAGTCTTCCAAAACTTCAGGACCGCGAATGGCATGATAGATGCCGCCAAAACCAAGCACAGCGGAGGAAATAAGGTGAAGTACACCGACGACAAAATAAGGAAAAATATCAAGGACTTCCCCACCAGCACCAACACCCCATCCTTGGCTCGCAAGGTGAGGAAGCAGGATCATTCCCTGCTCGTACATGGGCTTTTCGGGGACAAAGTGAGCGACCTCAAATAAGGTCATTGCTCCCGCCCAAAAAACGATCAAACCCGCATGGGCTACATGAGCGCCCAAAAGTTTGCCAGAAAGATTGATTAAACGGGCGTTTCCAGACCACCAAGCGAATCCAGAGGATTGCTGGTCACGACCTGCGCCTACAAGCATTGAGTTATTAGAGAGCGTTACCACGTGGAAGCACCTCCTCAGGGAAAATAAAGTTTTCGTGAATCTGGTCTTGAGGAGCCATCCAAGCGCGGATGCCTTCATTCAGCAGAATGTTCTTGGTGTAGAACGTTTCAAACTCAGGGTCTTCCGCTGCTCGGATTTCCTGAGAAACAAAGTCATACGCTCTCAAGTTAAGCGCTAGACCAATGATGCCAATCGATGCCATCCACAACCCGGTCACGGGCACAAACAACATAAAGAAGTGCAGCCAGCGCTTGTTGGAGAAAGCAATCCCAAAAATCTGTGACCAAAACCGATTGGCTGTCACCATGGAGTAGGTTTCTTCTGCCTGGGTGGGCGAGAAAGCGGTGAAGGTGTTAGAGCCTTCGCCATCTTCAAACAAGGTGTTCTCAACCGTTGCCCCATGAATGGCACAGAGCAATGCGCCGCCCAAGATACCGGCTACGCCCATCATGTGGAAGGGGTTTAGCGTGAAGTTATGGAACCCTTGGACAAATAAGATGAAGCGGAAGATGCCCGCTACGCCTAAGCTGGGCGCAAAGAACCAGCTAGATTGTCCCAAAGGATAGATCAAAAAGACGGAAACGAAAACGGCAATCGGTCCGGTGAAGGCGATCGCGTTATAAGGGCGAATGCCCACCAAGCGAGCGATTTCGATTTGGCGGAGGCAGAAGCCGATTAAAGCAAATGCGCCATGAAGGGCAACGAATGCCCACAGACCGCCGAGTTGGAACCAGCGGGTCAGGTCGCCTTGCGCTTCAGGTCCCCATAAGAATAAAAGGGAGTGCCCTAAGCTATCAGCGGGGGTGGAAACGGCTGCGGTCAAAAAGTTGCAGCCTTCTAGGTAAGATGATGCCAGTCCGTGGGTATACCAGGAGGTCACGAAGGTGGTGCCGGTCAGCCATCCGCCGATCGCCATGTAGGCGCAGGGGAATAGCAGTAAGCCAGACCAGCCGATGAAAACAAAGCGATCGCGCTTCAGCCAATCGTCAAGAGCATCAAACAGCCCCTGATTTGCAGGCGCACGCCCCATTGCTACGGTCATGGATTCAAATCCTCTAGGGTTACTAAGAATGCAAAATGTCTAGAGTCAAAGGCTCATATGTCTATACATCATAGGAGAAATCAGAAATTTTACAAACTGATACGTAAATTCTCATTAATACTTGAGCCTTAGAGGTACCTTGTTGAGTTGTAACTTCTGATATGACAAAGCTATGAGAGTCATCCTATCCGATAAGATGAAACAGGAAGAGTCTTAATCCCATTATCTAGTTAACACGAACTAAGTTGTATTTATGACCGCACAAACACCGTCTCAAGAACAGCAACTTCTGCGGCAGACTGTGGTTGGCTCTCGTCGCGCCAGCAACTACTTGTCGGCTGTTGTGGTCACAATTGGGGGGACAGGTTTTTTGCTGGCTGGCATTTCGAGCTACTTAAAAGTAAATCTCCTACCATTTTCTGATCCTACCCGTTTAGTTTTTATTCCTCAAGGAATTGCGATGGGCTTCTACGGCACTGTGGGCACATTGTTTGCAATTTACCTTTGGTTGACCATTTTGTGGGATGTGGGGGGCGGATATAACGAGTTTGATCGCACTACCGGGAAGGTCAAAATCTTTCGGTGGGGGTTTCCTGGAAAAAACCGCCAGATTGAAGTGACCTGCAAAACAGAGGATGTCCAGGCGATTCGAGTGGATTTGAGAGAAGGAATTAACCCGAAACGATCGCTATATTTGCGAGTCAAGGGGCTGAGAGACGTGCCTCTAACTCGTGTGGGGCAACCCTTAGCACTATCTGCATTGGAGAATCAAGGAGCCGATTTAGCTCGCTTTCTAGGCGTTCCATTAGAAGGGCTGTAGAGGCTTGGGGAAGCGGAAAATGACTTTCAGTCTTTTAGGTAGGCTCAGATTTAAGAGTGTGGATTGAGATCGCTCAGTTCTTGTCAGTTTTTGATCGATTGGTCAATTTTGGATTTGTGGATTGGGGAGAAATTATGAAGATTTTTCGACGGTTTTTGTCACTTTTTCTAGTTTTGGGTGCTTTGAGTCTTGTAGGTTGTTCATCTCAAGTAACGACCCAAGCGTCAGCGAGTCCGGCGGCAAGCCCAACGGACACTCCAACGGCAATCGTGGCGGATACTCAGGCAACGAGCCTGCCTAAGTTAGAGGGGAAAGCTACGGTTGAGATGGTTGTGAAAGGTGAGCCAATCACAATTGAAGTAGATGGCGTAAATGCTCCAGTAACAGCAGGAAATTTTGTTGACCTAGCGCAAAAAGGAGTCTACACCGGGTTGGTTTTTCATCGGGTTGTGCGTGAGCCTCAACCCTTTGTGGTGCAGGGGGGTGATCCTCAAAGTAAGGACACTAATTTTCCGGCTGAACGCTTAGGAACGGGCAGCTTTATTGACCCCGCAACATCTAAACCCCGTTACATTCCGTTAGAAATTAAACCTGTGGGTGCAGACAAGCCAATTTATTCTCAAACCCTGGCAACAGCGGGTGTTTCTGCAAAACCCAAACTTCGTCATACCCGTGGCGCGATCGCCATGGCTCGTTCTTCCCTACCCGATTCTGCGTCTTCGCAATTCTATGTGGCGCTAACCGACCTCAGCTTTTTGGATGGCGATTACGCGGTTTTTGGCTACGTCACGAAGGGGATGGAAACCGTCGATAAAATTCAGCAGGGCGATCGCATTGAGTCGATTAAAGTGGTCAGCGGTGGCGATTTGAAAAAAGGCGCGTGAGCGAAAGATCAGCAGGCAAGGAATAAACTAACGTTTTTGCCTGTTTTTTTACCTGGTTGAGGAGTGCGCTACGATTTCGTTTATGAATGTGGTAGTGACGGGAATTGGGCTAGTTTCTGCGCTAGGTTCCCTAGAGTTAACCTGGCGGCACTTACTCGCAGGAAATTCTGGAATCCGGTTTCATCAACCTTTTCTAGATCTTGACCCGTTTCCCGCCGCCCTCGTTGCGACTCACCCGATCGCCCTAACCGCATTAACTGAGCGCGTTGTTTTTGCCGCACTCAAGGATGCGGGGTTAGAGACACCCTTGCCGGATTGTGGCGTGGTAATTGGGTCTAGCCGAGGAAATCAGGCACAGTGGGAAGCGTTGGCAAGGCAGGCGGCTAGAGGGCATTGCCAAGATGAGAGGTTACGGGGTTGGCTAGATACTTTGCCCAATGGGGCGGCGATCGCGGCGGCTCGGTTGCTGGGCACCCAGGCTCAAGTTTTATCTCCCATGGCAGCCTGTGCCACTGGCGTATGGGCGATCGCCCAAGGGTATGAATGGGTCAGAACGGGGCAGTGCGATCGCGTGATTGCGGGAGCCGTGGAAACGCCGATTACCCCGCTCACCGTCACCGGGTTTCGCCGGATGGGAGCCTTAGCACAAACGGGAGCTTATCCATTTGATCGCGATCGCGAGGGCTTGGTGTTGGGTGAAGGCGGTGCCGTTTTGGTTCTGGAATCTGCCGAGTTAGCCCAACAGCGCCAAGTCAAACCCTATGGTCAGATGATAGGCTGGGGGTTCACCGCTGACGGCTATCACATCAGCGCCCCCGAACCGAATAGTCGAGCGGCTGCGATCGCCATTAAACAATGCCTTGACCGTAGCGGACTAACTCCTTCAGATATTGATTACATCCACGCTCACGGCACCGCCACTGCACTCAACGATCGCACCGAAGCCGGATTAATTCAGCAGCTTTTACCCAACGCCCCAGTAAGCTCCACCAAAGGCGCAACCGGGCACACCATTGGCGCATCTGGAGCCTTGGGTGCCGCACTTTGCCTGATGGCGCTTAAACATCAACAGTTACCGCCCAATGTGGGATTGCACCATCCAGAATTCGACCTGAATTTTGTCACTCAAACCCGCTCTGCCCCCATAGATCACGCCCTCTGCCTCAGCTTTGGCTTTGGCGGACAAAATGGCGCGATCGCACTTTCTAATGTGATAGCCCCCTATTCGACAGGTTCTAAAGCAGCAGATTGAGCAACAGTAATTTCTGGCAATTGAATTTGCTCAGCGACAGGCGTATAACCGAGCCAGTGGGTTGCCAGTCGATTGAAGGTGTCTGGGCAGCCGCTAACGCAAAAACGAGTGGGCTGGGGCGATCGCGCATTTCGTAGACCCAATAGATCCAACTCATGGGCAGCGGCAGTAATCACATGAACGGCTGGATCAACCAGTTGCACTGAGGGCGGCAAAATGCGTTGCAGCACCGGAGCCAGGTAAGGATAATGGGTGCAACCATAAATCAGCGTGTCAATTTTTTCTGCCAGCAAGGGTTCTAAATAGGTTCGCGCAATTCGATAGGTGTAAGGATCTTCTACGCGGTTTTGCTCCACTAGAGGCACAAACTCAGGGCAACTCACCTGCCACACCTCTACCGTGGCATCTACTTCCAAAATGGCACGACGATAGGCATCACTGGCAGCCGTTGCGGGAGTAGCAATCACCCCAATTCGGCGACCAGACTGAACGGCAGCACGAGCACCGGGCAAAATCAGCCCCAAAATAGGCACCGTAAACTCATCGCGCACGGCTTCCAATACCAGAGCAGAACTGGTATTACACGCCATCACCACCATCTTGACCCCGCACTGCTCCATCCAGGTGAGAATTTCGCGAAAATACTGCTGGATTTGAGCCTGCGATTTTGTGCCGTAGGGCAATCGCGCCGTGTCGCCAAAATATAGCACCGACTCTTGTGGAATCTGGCGATAGAGTTCTCGGAGCACAGTTAAGCCGCCCAAACCACTGTCAAACAGCCCAATTGGAGCCGCATTGAGTAATCCAGGCGCGGGCAACCTGCTCATAAAATCTTGGCTTCCTAACACTCCACACACCTCGTAACAAATAAAACACTATTGAGGACGCACTATTGCGACTCGCTCAGCGATGACAACTGCGCCGCCCGTTGCAGGTATTGTAAAATACCACGAGCGATCGCGTTTGCCATCTGAGATCGATACGCCGGATTGGATAATCGTGATGCATCGTCTTGCCCGGTGACGAACCCCACCTCAACGAGAACAGACGGCATGGAGGTTTTTCGCAGCACATAAAAGCGCGCTTTACGAACACCACGATCTCTGACTCCCGTTAACTGCAAAACGTTTTGGTGAATGATCTGCGCCAACCCTAGCCCAGAGTCGTAGTAATAGGTTTCCAGTCCGCTAATATCGGGGCGGCTGAGGCTAATGGCATTCGCGTGGATACTCACAAACACCGTTGCATTGCTCTGTTCAGCCATTTGAACGCGAGGTTCCAAGTCAAGATCGCGATCGTCTGAACGAGTTAATAGAGCTTGAATGCCCTGCTGCTGGAGGGAAGCCGCGACCTGATGACCAATATCTAGCACGATGCCTTTTTCTTGCAGACCATTGATCCCGACTGCGCCCGGATCGGGTCCACCATGTCCAGGATCGATGATCACCACCATGCGTCCATTGGGCGATCGCGGCATTTGCCTATTGGCTATCGCTGGGTTAAAAACAGGCATGATCGGCGGAGATGCCGACTGGGTAAGCTGAGCGGCGCGATCGCGTTGGATGGGCAAGGTAACCAATCGCTGGCTAGGCTGATTGACCTGACCCAGTTGAACTCCGGTTGCCGGTTGGACTAACACTGACACCGTTTGAGAATTTTCTTGCCGTAGTTTAACCCGCGAGATGGGGCTGCCCGTCCCTAGCGTCGGTCCTTTGACCGAATTGCCCAGTTGCGCCGGACTCACTTCAATCCGATAAGCCGCCACAGAACGATCCCAGCGGGAAGTGTACCGAATGGGTTTATTTGCCTGAATAATAAGTTGATTGCTGCTGCTGTTTAACTCCACCGACTCGATCGCCGCGATTTCAGATTCACTAGAAGGCGATGGCACTGGTGTTGGAGAGACAACCTTAGCAGCGTTGGAAGCATTTGAAGCGTTTGCAGTGAGCCGAGGAGTCGGCAATTTAATCAACCACCGTCGATCGCTGATGCCCCGAAACTTAATTTGGCTGGGTTCCAACGTGTAGCCCGGTGCCAGTTCAATCACGATGCGAGTGGTATCGCGATCGAATTGCCCAATCCGCATCGATCGCACTGTGCCACTGAGCGATTCATTGATCACCGGGCGACCCAACACAATTCCGGGCAGATCGATCACGAGGCGAGTGGGGTCAGAAACCAACTGGGCTTTAGGCTGCACCCCCGCATCGGTCGTAATTTCAAGCTGGTTTTGATTAGCGTTAAATTGCCACGATTCAAGCCGCGCTGCTTGTGCAGGAGCAGCCATGACTACCGCAAAGAAAGCAATTAAAAAGGGGTGAGGAAACGGATTGAAGCGATAGGTCAACGGCGAAGACGGATACCAACGAATGAAAAAAGCGAAAAAATTCACAACCATGGGTTAAAAACTGCCACGTTGCCCAAGTGCAGGATTGAAAGGACGTTAGCAAACTGCGACCAAATATACTCGATGTTTGCCAGAGCGATCGCCTGTTTTATTCGCCATCCGCTATTGATTTATCCTCAGTCGCAACGGATTTAGCAAAAGCAAGCCGCAAAAAGGGAGGAGCCAAAAACGTGGTAAAAATCACCATGACGATGATCGCGGCATTGAGCGATCTAGAAAGCACACCGCTCGCCGAGCCGACTGCTGCAAAAACCAAGCCCACTTCACCACGAGGAACCATGCCAATGCCGATCGCCAGACGATTGATGCCGGGTTGTCCAAAAACAGTCAGCCCAGTCACCACTTTGCCAATAATGGCTATTAGTAGCAGAAAGCTTGCCACAATTAACCCTTCCCGATTTTCGGGCACAAAAGGGTTGAGAACGCTCACATCCGTTCGGGCACCCACCACAATAAAAAAGATGGGCACAAACATATCTGCGATCGGAATAATTTGTTCCTCCAATTCCCGTCGTCGTTGGCTTTCCGCCAAAATCAGCCCTGCGGCAAATGATCCTAAAATGGCTTCAAGCTGAATCACATTCGCAATATACGCCAGGGTAAACGCAAAGATTAATGCCGAAATCAACAATTGTCCTCGCGTTTTCAATCCGTCTACCACGGCTTCAAACACCGGAATCAGCAAGCGCCCTAACCAAATAGACCCAATCAAAAAAGCCGCTGCACTCACAATCAAATAAATTACATTACCAACCTGAACGGTGCCCTCCCGTGCCAAACTTGCAACCACTGCCAGCACAATAATGCCCAACACATCATCTAGCACGGCTGCGCCAATAATGATTTGTCCTTCTCTAGAGGTCAACTGCTGAATCTCGGATAGCACTTTTGCCGTAATGCCGATGCTCGTTGCAGTCAGAGCGGCTCCTGCAAAAATGGCGGGCACTACAGGGGTATGAAATAGCCAAATCAAGCCTGTGGTGCCCAGCGCAAAGGGAACGGCAACTCCGGTTACGGCAACCGCCGTTGCTTGAGGTCCTACTCGCAGGAGTTCTTTCAAGTC
Source organism: Leptolyngbyaceae cyanobacterium (assembly GCA_041752515.1). Lineage (GTDB taxonomy): Bacteria > Cyanobacteriota > Cyanobacteriia > Leptolyngbyales > Leptolyngbyaceae > ULC077BIN1. The sequence goes on from JBGSWI010000122.1 coordinate 12,361, forward strand.
GGACTCTAAACCGATTTCAAACAGCAGAATAATCACGCCCAATTCTGCCAAAACTGAGATTACTTCGCTTTGCGCCTCAAAAATAGAGGTGATGGATTCTGGGCTGATAGTGGAAGTGAGCTTAAGCAGGGTCATAATCAGTGAGCCGCTGCCGTCTTCTGTTGCGGAGGGAAAAACGAGAATGTCAAAAGCGGAAACGCCGACCACTACTCCCGCTACCAGTTCTCCTAAAACGGGAGGGAGGTTGATGCGATCGCACAGTTCCCCACCGATTTTGCTACTGACATAAATTATAACTAGGCTTAAAAGCACTCCTGCAAGGACAAGAGGCGTGTCAGTGGCTGCGACCGTCGCAAGCAGCGGCTGCATAGGAAAAAAAGATAGATCCGAAGGGAGGGTGACCACTGAAGCAAAAGAGTGAACCAATATTGCTGCGGAATGCATAGTGTCCGTGGGCTTGTTGAATAAACTTTGTTACATAGTAAGGCGAGTTTGAGCGATCGCAAGCAATCCGCTGCTCTAAAATAGCTAGCAACGCAACGGCAGCACAATCATGGTTTTACTTCTCACCGATGTTTTTTTGCTGCTCACTCAAATCCTCCTGTGGATTGTTGTGGGGTTTATCATCTGGTATTTTCTCCAAAATGTTCTTAAGAAAGAGTTTTTGGGGTTGCTAGTTCTTCTGTTGTTTCTGGCAGTGATTGCGCTGTCTTTTTTCAGAGGAGGAATTGACGAACCCGGCAGCATTTTGGAAATTATCTGGCGGACAATTTCTTTCCCGCTAACCCCCTTTGGCTTAGGGATGATTCTGTTAATCACCGTTTTATTAGGCGCAGTTAAAGCCGTTTGGGCAAAACGGTTGATTATGATGGGGCTGATTTTATTGGCGATCGGCAGCATTCCGGTGGTGGCATATTGGCTTGCCCAAGAGTTAGAAATGGAGGCAGTTGAGTTGATTGCGCCCCTGCGCGCCCTAGATCCAGGAGCGCGTCAAGTAATTGTGCTATTGGGGCAAAACACCACTCGGCTACAGTTGCAACCCTCCAGAGATAGACCCCCTACTAATCCACCGAAGGTAGAACGCGCTCTTACGCCACTTCAGTTTGAGGTGTTGAGTCAGTTACCGATTCAAATGACCGAGGCGGGCGATCGCATTGTCTATGCTGCCCAGCTTTATCGAGAAGGATTGGGTCGAGGGGCATCGCCGCTGATTGTGGTAAGCGCGGGACGGAGATCCGATCGCATCAAAAAAGAGGGAGAAAATCGAGAAGAAATCACAGAAGCGCGAGATATTCAAACTATGCTGACGCGCACTTTTAACATTCCAGAAAATGATATTCTGCTGGATCACAGAAATGGCAACCCCCGCAGCAGTGCCGAAGAGGTGAAAAAACTTTTAGGAGAGCGGCAAATTAACTATGGTCAGCAAATCATTTTGATTGGCACCGCGCTCAACATGAACCGGGCAGCCCTGACCTTCCAGCGGGTGTTTGACGAAAGCTGTATTGGAGTGCGCCCCACCGACTTTTTCACCATTCCCAAACCCGATTCGCTGCGTCCTGTGGCTGTTGGGCGAGATTTAATAGAACGAGATGTTTTAATTACTGATATTTTGCCGACAGTCGATGCCTTTTGGCTCAGTTCCAAAGCGTTTCAGGAATATCTCAATGCGCTGTATTACTTTTTGCGCGGCTGGATCAGACCTTTCACGGTCTTAAATCCGAACTGTCCTGTTCCTGAAAGAGTTCCGATGGAGGAGTCTAGAACAGACTCTTTTCGTAGACCCGAACCCCAACCTTCCTCTGAAATTGAAAGTGAAAGAAGATTGTAGCCATTGGGTGACTGAAATTAGCTTGTATGGCTCATCGATTACCTGATTCGTTTAGGATAGGAAAGCGTTTCTACTGAATCTTGGCTGTAATCTTCATGGCTCAATCCCGGTTGCGAAAGCTAGGGCAATATCTCCTTCCTCACTGGCGGGGCGCTGCTCTAGGTGTGGGTTCGCTGTTTATCGTCAATTTATTGGGAATGTATATCCCCCTGTTGATTCGCGATGCGATCGACAAAGTGCAGGTTGCTTTTACCCTCAACCAAGTGATGTACTACGTGGTCTTAGCCTTCGTGCTGGCATCGGTGATGTGGGTGGCGCGAATGGTGTCACGGGTGGCGCTGTTTGGGGTGGGGCGACAGGTTGAGTTTGATCTAAAACAAAAGTTATTTACTCATTTTCTGACGCTGGAACCGTCCTATTTTGCCGCCAACACAGTGGGCGATCTGATCAATCGTGCAACTAGCGATGTAGACAATATTCGGCGGTTACTAGGGTTTGCGGTGTTGAGTTTAGTCAACCTAATTTTTGCCTACGCGCTGACGCTGCCGGTGATGTTGTCGATTGACTGGAAACTGAGTTTGCTGGCGCTGGCAGTCTATCCGGTGATGTTTGTGGTGGTGCTGATATCGGGCAATCGCCTGCGGGAAGAGCAGCAAATTGTGCAAGAAGAACTCTCCAACATCAGCGAGTTGATTCAGGAAGACATGAGCGGCATTGGGCTGGTCAAGATTTACGCTCAAGAAGAAAATGAGCGCCAAGCCTTTGAAACCCTCAACCAAAACTTGCTAGAGGCAAATCTAACCTTAGCAAAAACCCGCACTATTTTATTTTCAGCGCTGCGAGGGTTGGCAAGTGTGAGTTTGCTAGTGGTGCTGTGGTTTGGCGTGGGAGCAATTAGCACGGGATCAATTTCGGTGGGCGATTTTGTGGCGCTGCTGTTGTTTGTGGAGCGGCTTGTGTTTCCAACGGCGCTGCTGGGCTTTACAATCACGGCATACCAGCGCGGCGAGGTTAGCATTGACCGGATCGAATCAATCTTAACGGTGGAAGCGAGAATTCAAGATGCGCCCGGTGCGTTGATGTTGGATCGATCGCAGGTTAAAGGCGAACTGATTGCCCGACATCTGACCTTTACCTACCCTGCGTTTGGCGGCTCCTCTCATGCTGCGCTAGATAATATTAGCTTTCGAGTCTCTCCACAAGAAACCGTGGCGATCGTCGGTCCGATTGGGTCGGGCAAATCTACGCTGGCAAATGCTTTACCTCGTTTATTGGAAATTGCGCCCAACCAGCTATTTCTCGATGGCTATGATATTACCAAACTGCGGGTTTATGATTTGCGTGGCGCGATCGCCTACGTTCCTCAAGAAAGCTTTTTGTTTAGCACCACGATTCGCAACAACATTCGCTATGGCGTGCCCCATGTGGATGAGTCGGCAGTTTTAGCGGCGGCTCAACAAGCCCAAATTCATGATGAAGTCCTCAACTTTCCTCAGCAATACGACACCGTAGTGGGGGAACGGGGCATTACTCTATCCGGTGGACAGCGCCAGCGAACTGCTTTGGCGCGTGCGCTGGTGATTGATGCGCCCATTTTGATTCTTGATGATTCGCTCTCTAGTGTGGATAATCAAACGGCAACCCAAATTTTGAAGAATCTGGCTGAAGGCAGCGATCGCAAAACCGTCATCTTCATTTCTCATCAATTGTCTGCGGCGGCTATGGCAGACCGAATATTGGTGATGGATCAAGGGAGAATCGTTCAATCGGGGACTCATGAAACCCTCATTGCTCAAAATGGGCTGTATCAATCGCTTTGGGAACAGCAAAAGTTTGAGGAAGCCCTGCGATAGAATGTGGATCAAGAAGAGAGAACAAGTTCAAAGTTGACAATTGCCGCAATCAGGTTAAATCGTAGCCCAAAGCGCTTACGTCGTTCGCCTTTGGCGGAGCGAAGCTCTATGCGATACCGCTCAGCCAGAATCCGAAAAATCCTGAGCTTGCGGCTGACAGGCTCCACGACCACTCGTAATCGGGCTAGATTTCGGTTGTGGTGACACTCGGCTTTACTCAGTTTGCCTTGACGCGGCTTTTTGGTGGGAGCGCAGCTACAGGGGTGGACTTAAAGTTTCAGGTTTATCATCAGGCTCTACACTAGCAATAGATCGGGAACACATCCAGCGACTAGGAACAGAAGCAGGCCAGCCCATTCTGAGGGCTTCTGGACAAATAGTATATATCGTTAGTTGACAATCGATCATTTGGAACCCAGCTTTATCCACCTGCTTTAACCCTTGCTTCCAAATTGAGTCATTTTCAAACTCAATCGTGCGGTTACATTGCACACAAACTAAATGGTGATGGTGGTGGGGTGAAGCAGAGTTTAATTCATAGTGCTTGTGTCCTTCAGCAAGTTCAAGTTCACGCAAAATACCCATGCGCGCCATCAATTTGACAGTCCGATAAACTGTAGAAAGACTAATTGGCTCACCCCGCTGCCCCAATATGTCGTGTAGTTCCTCTGCACTAAGATGATTTCCTCTGGTGAGAGTTTGAAACACCTGTAGGATGGTTTCTCGCTGGGGAGTCAATCGCCAGCCTTTTGAATTTAATTCCGATTTAAGCGAATCAGCCGTGTAGGAAAACATAATCGCCTCTGGAAGATAAGGCTTGCCTTGAATGTTGACATCATAATTCTAACGTCATTCAATTTCAAGAAGCCAGCTTATTGAGAAGCTATTGCAGAAGTCTAAGGTAATCCCATTTAAGGTTAGTTGGGCAATTTTCCTGAGTAACATTGTTAAGAATAGGGCGCTAGTGGTAGGTCAATTATTAACTGACCTACCACTAGCAAAGAGGCTTACTTAAAAGCTTTGGGTCAAGGGCTGGCAATTCCTCTAGAGCAGATAGAAATTCCTTTGGACACCAACAATCCAACTCAACTCCCTTCTCAAGCATCTGTCTTTCAAGCGAAGGATTGATTTTTGCAAACCGTGCCATCCACCGCAGGTTATCGGGCTGCCTTAGTCGTAGAAGGGCAGGATTGGCAGCCGGTTTATCAAAATTGGGCGGTGTCGCTTCAATGGAGTTGAGCGATCTCAAGGGCTGAACTATGCTGGAGTTTTATTGCTTTTATCCCTCTTGAAGAAACGATGAAAACTACACGGTTGGGCACGACCTCTCTCTCAATTAGCGCCATTGGTTTGGGCGGGATGCCACTTTCCTTGAGCGGCAGACCCAGTGAATCAGAAGCGATCGCGGTGGTTCATCGTGCCTTCGATTTGGGGGTCACCTTGCTGGATACTGCCGATTCTTACTGTCAGGATGAAACCGACAAACATCATAATGAACGCTTGCTCTTTAAAGCATTGCAGCAATATAACGGCGATACGAGTCAGGTGATGATCGCCACAAAAGGCGGACTGATGCGCCCCGATGGCTCTTGGACTCGCAACGGTCACCCCGATCACTTGCGGCAAACGATTCGCGAAAGCTTTAAGGCGTTAGGTGGGAAGCAGGCGATCGCGCTTTGGCAATATCATGCGCCTGACCCAGAGTATGCGATTGCGGCATCCCTTGCGCCCGTGCGGGAAGCGGTTGACACCGGGCTAATTCAATATGTGGGTGTATCCAACTTTTCGGTGGCACAAATCCAACAGGCGAGAGAAGTGGTGGATGTCGTTTCTGTGCAAAACCAATACAACCCTTGGTGTCGCGAACCAGAACGAGATGGCGTGTTGGCATATTGTGAGCAAGAGAATCTCACTTTTTTGCCTTGGAGTCCGTTGGGAGGAAGCCGCCGCGTCAAGAACCTGCCGGAGATCTCAGCGATCGCTCAACTTGCCCGCGAGAAGGGAATATCAGTATATTGTTTGATATTGGCATGGCTGAGGGCAAAGTCTCCTTGCGTAGTGCCTATTCCCGGTGCCAGCAAAGTTAGCAGTATTGAGGACTCCGTCAAAGCGGCTGAGGTTGCATTGTCGGCAATCGAGGTTGAGCAGATTGATCAGGCAACATCGATGTAAGTTTTTCAAATCGATGCGATCGCCCGAACCAAACGCAATAGTTGTATCGTTCTTATCTGATTCATTCTTACCTGATCAGTCATGCTGCACATCTCCAACACGGTGACCATTCCTGCCAACGAAATTGAGATTAGCGCCATTCGATCGCAAGGGGCAGGCGGGCAAAATGTCAATAAAGTGGCAACAGCAATTCACCTACGTTTTGATATTTCTGCATCTTCCCTCCCCGATCGCTATAAAGAACGATTGTTGCAGCTAAACGATCAACGCATTACCAAAGATGGCGTTATCGTAATTAAGTCTCAAGAACATCGTAGCCAAGAACAAAATCGTGAAGAAGCGCTGAAAAGGCTGCGAGACTTAATTAAAAGTGCCGTAGTCGTGCCCAAAAAGCGTAAACTCAGCAAGCCAACCCGTAGCTCCCAGCAAAAACGCCTCGATCTCAAAACAAAAAGAGGAGACATCAAAGCATCAAGAGGCAATATCACGGGTAAAGATGCTTTCTAAAAGAATTTTGGGCGTTGCTGAATCAGTCTATGAATTCTGAAATACGCCCTCACCCTAGCCCTCTCCCAACGGGCGAGGGGACAAGATTTCTGGCTCCCTTCTCCCTAGGGAGAAGGGCTGGGGATGAGGGCAATTCATATCGCCATTCAGCAACGCC